>NZ_QUAC01000233.1 GCF_003389455.1 Streptomyces inhibens
CGGCGACGGCCGGCGAGTGCGAGCACGTCCTCAGCACCGATTCCCGGGCCCTTTGCCGCTACGCGACCGTCCCGTACTTCTACACCCTGGCCCCCAAGGACTGCGGTACCAGCTTCCACTTACGGTACTGCCCGGGTGGCATCCCGTACTCCCCGCTTGAACGCCTTGGCGATGGGGAACTCCGAGGTATGGCCCGCTCGTCCATCACGAGGCGAAGCGGGAAATCGGCTTCGCACGACAGGGCTCTTACGGCGCCAGGCTGGACTCCGTCACGGGTGCCGCGCCCTCCCAGACGGTCTGAAAGGCCAGCCGTAGGCAGCCTGCGAGCGCCGGGTGTTCGATGAAGAGCGTGGTGGTGGAGCCTGCTCCGGCTACCGGGTCGGGCATGTCGCACAGGACGAGGGAGGCGTCGGCGATCACGAGTTTCAGCGGTAGTTCGGGTGCGAAGCGGGCTTCCTCTCCCGCGGCGGCGAAGCGCCGTACATGCTCCACTGTGCCGGGGTTGTCCAGGGCGTCGTTGAGGTAGATCGCCCGGACGGTGCCGCCCGCCCGGTGGAGCCGGCGGACCACCTTGATGCCCTCCGCGTTCTCCGCGCCGCGCCCTCGTGCTCGACCCGGCAGGCGAAAGGCTCTGGGCCACCGAGGCCGCCGCGTCCACCGTCACCGACGTCGCCTGGATGCGCAACGGCCGCAGGCTCGCGGTCGCCGCGTACGGAGCCGTGCGCGCCCATGAGCGGCACACCGAGAAGCCCGTCGTCACCTACCCGTACGTCGGCTCGCACCTCGCGCTCGCGGTCGCGCCGACCGGCCGCTGGATCTGCAGCGGCAACCAGGACGCCTCCATCCACATCTCGCGTACGCGGGACGGCAGCGAGCTCACCATGTCCGGCTACCGGGAGAAGGTCTCCCGCCTCGCCTTCGACGACACCGGCTACTGGCTCGCCGCGGACGGCGCCTCGGATGTGACGGTGTGGGACTTCTCCGGCAAGGGCCCGGCCGGCACCGCGCCACGCTCACTGCGCTGCCATGAGACGGTCACCGCCCTCGCCTGGCGGCCCGGCGGCGCCGGCCACCTGGCGACCGGAGGCCACGACGGCACCGTCGCACTCTGGCAGGCCACCGCCGGCCGCCCCCAGGCCCGGCTGAGCCCCGCCCGTACGCTCGGCCATGCGTCCGCGGTGGCCGCCCTCACCTGGTCCGGCCCTGATCTGCTGCTCGCCGCCCACCGCGACGGCCGCGTACGCGCGCACCGGCTGCCCTCGCGGAACGCCCTGTGACCGGGCCGGAGAGCCGTACGCGGATCGGCGCGGTCCGGGACCGCCCCTGCACACTGGTGGTATGCCGCGGCTGCTGCTGCGGCAACCCGCGCAAGCACCCCGGCACCGACCACGAGTCGCAGCTCGCCCGACTCCGCACCGCCGCCGCGGAGTCGGGTGGGCGGCTCGCAGTCCGTACGAGTGAGTGCCTCGGCCCATGCGCTCGTGCCAACATCGTCGTCGTCCAGCCGTCCGGGGAGGGCCGCCGCCGCGGCGGCCGGGCGACCTGGATCGGCTGGGCGCTGGGCGACGACAGCACCGATGACATCCTCGCCTGGGCGTCGGCCGGCGGGCCCGGCGTGGCCGATCCGTCGTCCGCCCTGGTGCTGCAATTCGTTCCGTCCCCCGGTGAGGCACAGGCGCGTACCCGAGCCCGCGCTCGCGGACGCCGGGCACGCCGGTGACGTGACCCCTGGACGAGGGCCCGCTGCTGATGTCAGCGCACCCGGCGGTCCTCCAGCGGGGCTGCCATCAGCACGTCCTCAGCGGTCTGGGGCAGATGCGGGGTGTGGTTGACCAGGCGGGCCGAGTTGCCGACGACGGCGATGCTGCTGGTGTTGTGCAGCAGGGCGGCGAGGACCGGGTTGATGGAGCCGCCCGCGCCGGCGATCAGGCCGAGGAGGTTGACGCCGATGGCGAGGCCGTAGTTCTGGCGGACCACGCGCAGGGTGTGGCGGCTGAGCTCGACGACTGCGGGGACCTGTCGCAGGTCGTCGCCGGGCAGGGCGATGTCGGCGGTTTCCAGGGCCACGTGGGAGGAGTGTGCGCCCATGGAGATGCCGACGTCGGCGAGGGCCAGGGCGGGGGCGTCGTTGGTGCCGTCGCCGACCATCGCGACGGTGTGGCCCTCGGCCTGGAGGTCGCGGATCAGCTGCAGTTTTCCTTCGGGGAGGGCGTGGGCGTGTACCTCGGTGATGCCGAGGGTGTCGGCGACGGCCTGTGCGGTCTCGGGCGCGTCGCCGGTGAGCAGCACCACGCGGGAGGCCCCCAGCTCGATCAGCTGTTGGATGACGGCGCCGGCGCCCGAGCGCACGGCGTCGGAGACGCCGAGCAGGCCGATCAGGTCGTCGTCGTGGGCGATGCAGATGACGGTCTCGCCACCGCCCCGCAACTGTTCGGTCCAGCCTTGGGCTTCGTCGGTCAGCTCGACGCCGTGCCGGCGCAGCAGAGCGGGGCTGCCCACCAGCAGCCGGGTGCCGTCGAGTTCGGCGCGCATGCCCATGCCGAGGACGACCTCGCAGGCTTGGTGGATGGGCGCATGCAGATGCTGTTCCTCGGTGCGGGCGACGATGGCCTGGGCGAGGGGGTGGCGGGCGTGCAGCTCGCCGGAGGCGGCCAGGCTGAGGACTTCGTTGGCGGTGTAGCGGTCGCTGAGGGTGACCACGCTGGTGACCAGGGGCCGGCCGAAGGTCAGGGTGCCGGTCTTGTCGAAGACGACGGCGGTGACCCGGCCGATGCCCTCCAGGTGGGTACCGCCCTTGATGAGGGTGCCGCGGCGGGCACCGTTCCCGATGGCGGCGCTGATGGCGGTGGGCGTGGCGAGGCCGGCCGCGCAGGGGCAGGCGATCAGCAGCATCGTCATGGCGCGCCGGGCATCGCGGGTGACGACGTAGGTCAGCCCGGCCAGCGCGAACGACACCGGGACGAAGCGCCGGGTGAAGCGGGTGGCGACCGTTTGGATCGGTGCCCGGTCGGACTGTGCCTCTTCGACCCGGCTGATGATCCGTCCGACGGTGGTATCCCGTCCGACGGAGGTGGCACGGACGGTCAGCGAGCCGGAGGTGACGATGGTCCCGGCGTAGACCTCGGCGCCGGCGCGCGCGTAGACGGGCAGTGCCTCACCGGTGATCGCCGCCTGGTCGACGAGGGCTTCACCGCCGACGACCTCCCCGTCGACCGGGATCCGGTGGTGCTCGTAGACGGCCACGACATCGCCGGGCACGACCTCTTCGAGCGCCACTTCGACCTCAACGCCTTCCTCCCGTACGAGCCAGACCTGCTCCTCACCGATGGTCAGCAGCTCCTCGATGGCGCGCCTGGTCCGACGGAGCGTCAGGGTCTGCAGGAACTCACCGATGTTGAGGAGCCAGAGGACGGTGAGGGCGACGACGTTCTCGCGCAGGACGAGCGAGATGACGGTGGCCGCCGTGACGAGGGTGTCGGTCCCGGGGTGGCTGCGGCCGCGCAACGACCGCAGCGCGCCACGGAAGAAAGGCAGGCCGGTGAAGAGGGTGATCGCGCCCAGGAGGCCGGAGGAGCCGGCGGTGATCCGGGGGCGGCGCAGCAGACGGCGCAGCGCCACGACGGCGAGCACCGCACCGCCCACGACCAGCCGGGCCAGTTCCCCCGTGGAGGAGTCGGGTATGGAGCGGGTCGGTTTGGCGGGCGCGGACGCGGGCGGGGCCTCTTCGAGCGCGGACACCAGACTGTCGACGTCCAGGAGATCCGGAGCCATCCAGATCACCACGCTGCCGGTGCGCGGAAAGATCCGCAGCGCCCGGAAGCCTCTGATGCCGGTCAGCCGCTCATCGACCAGCCCGGCGCTGCCGGGGCGCGCCCGCACCCACGGGACGGTGAACCGGGCCCGGCCCGAGGCCACGGAGCGGACGACGACACCGGACATGGTCAGTGCTCATGCCCGTGGTCGTGTTCTTGGCCCTCGGTGGCCACCGCGGAGGGTGGCGGGACCTCTTCGCCCAGTGACGTACGGGCCTCGGCGAGGACATCACCGGCCTTGAGCCGGGCTTCCTCGGCGGCCGACGCCAGCCACCGGCCGGCCACGATCCCGCCGGCCAGACCTCCGACAACTGCCTTGCGGGCAGCGGGCTTTGCTTCGGGCAGACGCTTGGCGGCGCCTTTGACGATCAGGGCACCCACCACTCCGGAGACCGCATAGTGAGCGAGCCGTCCGGCTGCGGCGCCGGCGAGCGCGACGGGGTGCATAAGGACTCCTTCCGTCCGTACCGGCTCCTTCAAGTGTGCGTCCGGACGGTGCCCCGGGGCGAGCCGAGTGCGGGCCCCGGCGCACGGGTGGCCCGCCGAGCCGTCGCCAGCCGGCACCCGAGATAGATGAGGAACGCGAGGGTGGTGACGTACGGGCTGATGGGGATGGTGCTGCCGAGCGCGAGCAGAATGCCGCCCTCCATCGCGCACAGGGCGAACACGACGCTCAGTACCGGCAGCAGCAGCGGAGACGCGGTGACCCGCGCGGCGGCGGCCGCCGGGGTGACCAGGAGCGCGAGCACCAGCAACGCCCCGACGATCTGTACGCACAGGGCGACCGCGAGGCCGAGGACCAGCATGAACGCCAGGGACAGCGCGCGTACCGGGACGCCGCGTGCCTCGGCCACCTCCGGATCGACGCTGGCGAACGTCAGCGGCCTCCAGACGAGGGCGAGAGCGATGAGCACCACCACCGACGTACCGAGAAGCCAGGCCGTCTGCGGAGTACTGACGGCGATGATCTGGCCGGTCAGGATGCCGAACTTGTTGGCCGCCCGGCCCTTGTAAAGGGAGAGGAAGAGCACGCCGAGGCCGAGTCCGAACGGCATGATGATGCCGATCACCGAATTACGGTCGCGGGCGCGGACGCCCAGAACACCGATCGCTCCGGCCGCGATCAAGGAACCGGCGATGGACCCGGCGACGATGTTCACTCCGAGCAGCAGCGCCGCCGAGGCCCCGGCGAACGAAAGTTCACTGATGCCGTGCACCGCGAACGGCAGATCCCGCGTGATCACGAACACCCCCACCAGCCCGCCGACCAGGCCGAGCAGCACCCCGGCGAGCAGCGAATTCTGAACCAGTCCGAGCAGCTCCCCGTAGTTGTCGAAGTTGAAGATCTGATGCCAGATGCCGGTGTCTTCCCCACCGTCGGCGAACAGCGCGAATCCGTACCCGGGACCGATCACTGGCTTTCTCCCCCCTCCGCCCCGTCGTCGTGGGGGTGACCGGTGCCGGCATTGGGTTCCCCGACCACCACGATCCGGCCCCCGACCCGGACGACATCGACCTGGGTGCCGTACAGCTCCGACAGGGTCGAGGAGGTCATCACCTCGTCAGGGGACCCCATGCGGTGTCCGCCCTGGGCGAGGTACAGGACGCGGTCCACCAGGCCCAGAACGGGATTGATCTCATGCGTCACAAAGACCACGGCGGTACCGGCGGAGCGCCGCCGCTCCGCCACCAGCTCGGTGATGGTGCGCTGGTGCTGCAGGTCGAGGGAGAGCAAAGGCTCATCGCAGAGCAGGATCCGCGGGTCGGTGGCGAGCGCCTGCGCGATACGGACGCGCTGCTGCTCACCGCCGGAGAGCCGTCCGATCGGGGTGTCCGCGTACGCCGCCGCACCGACCGCGTCCAGGAGGTCATCCACCCGGTGGCGGATCGTCCGGCGCGCGAGCGGCAGGCCCCAGCAGTGTCCGTCCAGACCGAGGCGTACCAGGTCACGGGCGCGCAGCAGGGTATGCGTGGGCTGGAACGCCTGCTGGGGGATGTAGCCGATGTGCCGGCTGCCGCTTCCGGGAGGACGGCCAAGGACCGCCAGCGACCCTCCGGTGAGCTGCTGCCGCCCCAGGAGTACGCGCAGCAGACTCGTCTTGCCCGAGCCGTTCGGGCCCAGCACGGCGAGGAATTCCCCGGGCCGGACATCCAGTCGCAGGTCGCGCCACAGCACGCGGTCGCCGTACGCCAGAACCCCGTCCCGCAGACTGATCACCGGCGCGCCGGGGTCGGCGCTCCGGCTGGCTCCTCGGTCCGCCGGGGAGAGCGGGAAGACGACCTCCGCGCGTCCCATCACCTCTCCAATGCGCTCTTGATCGCACCGATGTTGGCGGTCATCCAGCTGAGGTAGTCCTCGCCTTGTGGAAGGGTCTCGGTCACCGGAACCACCGGGATCCCGCTGTCCTCGGCCGCTGCCTTGACCTTCTCCGTCGGGGGCCCGGACGTCTGCTTGTTGTAGATCAGCGCCTTGACCTGCTTGTGGGCGAACAGCGAGAGCGTCCGTTGCAGGCTCTGCGCGGAGACGTCGTCGCCCTCCTCGACGGCCTGACCGAAGTCCGCGGGCGTCTTGTTCCGCAGCCCCATCGCCTCGGTCATGTACAGCGGTACGGGCTCGGTGACCGCCACGGCAGCTCCCGCGTGCTCCGCCTTGACCTGCCGTTCCTTACGTTCCAGCGCCGTCAACCTGTCTTTGAACGCCTTGGCGTTGCGCCGGAAGACGTCGGCGTCGGCGGGGGAGGCCTTGGCCAGAGCATCCGCGACCCGGTCGGTCAGCTTTCCCATCGCGGGGAGGTCGTACCAGACGTGCTCGTTGAGCTCCCTGCCCGCCTTCGGTGCCTTCCCTGACACCTTCACGGCATCGATGACTGCAGGTGACGAGTTCTTGGCACTGTGCAGCATCCTGCCGACGAAGTCGTCATAACCGCCGCCGTTCTCGACCACGACCTTCGCCTTGGAGAGCTCCAGCCGGTTCTGCGTACTGGCCTCGTACGAGTGGGGATCCTGCGCCGGGTCGCTGATGATCGAGACGACCGTGACCTTGCCGCCCCCAACCTGCTGAACGATGTTCCCGTACACATTCGTGGAGGCGACCACGGGAATGACCGGAGAGGACGCACCGGCCCGGGAGTTGTCACGGGAATCGGTACCCGTGGAGCCGGTGCAGCCGCAGGTCAGGGCCAGCGCCACACCTGTGAGCAGAACCGGGCCACGCATCGAGGGCATAAGGATCGCGGCCTTCCAGGCAGCGGAGAACCGAAACGGTTATCGATTCATTATCGGCCGGTCCTCTCCTGTCATCCACCCGAGTCCTGTCGTCCATCCGAGCCGGTGGCAGGCCGACCGGCCTGGTCAGGGGCAGCAGCCGCGGGCTTCTGCGGTGGCGGCCGGCGCCGCGGCGACGGGAACAGGGCAGCATGTGCCGCCACGCCATGCGTCGCGTCCTTCCTTGACGGCCACCGCGGCGATGATCAGCGCGGCGATCGGGTCGGCCCAGCTCCAGCCGAGCAGGCTGTTGGCCAGCAGCCCCACGAGCAGGACCGCGGACAGGTAGGTGCAGAGCAGCGTCTGTTGCGAGTCCGCGACNGGACCGCGGACAGGTAGGTGCAGAGCAGCGTCTGTTGCGAGTCCGCGACGGCCGATGCCGAACCCAGTTCCCGTCCGGCTCTCCGCTGGGCGGAGGAAAGGAACGGCATCACGACCAGCGAGGTGGCGGCGAACGTGCCGGCCGTGAGGGCAACGGCGGCCTCGATGACGTTGCAGATGATGGTTGCCGTGACCAGCAGGCGTATGCGCCGCGCGAGCGCGTCATGGCGGGCCGGAGCCGGCCTCTGCGGTGTGGGCGCCATCAGCAGCAGCTGTTCTCGGCGGCGTCGGCGCAGGTGCGGTCCGCCTTGACGGCGACCACCGCGGGGTCGGCCAGGGCGCGGCCGAACCGTGCCAGATCAAGAGTTGGTAATGATTGTCATAATCTATTGGAGTGAAAATCATTTCCATCTAGGTTGGGGTGCGCCCGTCTGCCCGGCCGCGACCGCTACGCGTCCGGGCCCATCCGAAGGAGCCCTCTGCATGTCCGCCGCCCCCGTTCCCCGTACCGCCCGACGACAGCGGCTCGCGCGGATTGCCCTCGTAACCGCCGCGGTCACGGTGACCGCCGCCACCGCCGCAGCGTGTTCGACCTCGGCCGCCAGGACTGGTCACACCGACGTATCCGGTGGCGCATCCGGCTCCGGCAAGAAGATCCAGGTGGTGGCCGCGGAGAACTTCTGGGGCAGCATCGCCTCCCAACTCGGCGGCAGCCGCACCGAGGTGACCAGCATCATCACCAGCCCGGACACCGACCCGCACGACTACGAGCCGACCGCCGGCAACGCCCGGACCGTGTCCGGTGCGCGCTATGTGATCGTCAACGGCATCGGCTACGACGCCTGGGCCGACAAGCTGCTCGCCACCAATCCCGGAAGCGACCGAACCGAGCTGAAGGTCGGGGACCTGGTCGGCGTCAAGCCGGGCGGCAACCCGCACCGCTGGTACTCGCCGCAGGACGTCCATCAGGTGATCGAGAGGATCACCGCGGACTACAAGAAGATCGATCCGGCCGGCGCCGCGTACTTCGACCAGCGCAAGAAGGCGTTCGAGACCGAGACGCTCGCGCCGTACAACCGGCTGCTGTCCGGCATCAAGTCGAAGTACGCGGGCACGCCGATCGGTGCGTCGGAGTCCATCGTCACCCCGCTCGCCGAGGGTCTGGGCCTGAAGATGCGCACCCCCGAGACATTCCTGAACGCGATGAACGAGGGCTCCGACCCCACGGCGAAGGACAAGACCACCATCGACCGGCAGATCAAGAACAAGCAGATCAACGTCTACGTCTACAACACCCAGAACTCCACCCCGGACGTGCAGGCACAGGTCAAGGAGGCCAGGGCGCAGGGCATCCCGGTGGCCACCGTCACCGAGACCCTCACCCCCGCGGGCGCCTCCTTCCAGCAGTGGCAGACCGCCCAACTCCGGGGGATCGAGCGGGGCTTGGCCAAGGCGACCGGTAAGTAAGCGGGGAGCGAGCGACCATGCTGCATCCGATGGCGAAGGCCCGCACAGCGGCGGAAGGCACCGTGCCGCCGCCCCGGGCGCCCGCTTCCGAGCCGCCCGCAGCCCTCACGGTCGCGGACGACCCGGTGATCGCACTGCGCGGCGCGGCCGTGCGCGTGGCCGGCCGCGCCCTGTGGTCCGGCGTAGACCTTTGCATCGGAGCGGGGGAGTTCGTCGCGGTCCTCGGGCCCAACGGGGTCGGCAAGTCCACCATGATCAAGGTGCTGCTCGGCATGCTGCCCGCGGCCGACGGCGAGGTCCGCGTCCTCGGTGCCCGGCCCGGACAGGCCAACCACCGCATCGGCTACCTGCCGCAACGCCGCAGCTTCGATCCCTCGATGCGGATCCGCGGTGTCGACGTCGTACGGCTGGGGCTGGACGGCGACCGCTGGGGCATACCCCTGTGGCCGTTCGGTGCCCGGCGGAGGGCGGCCCGCCGACGCATCGAAGAAGTCATCGAACTGGTCGGGGCGTCGACGTACGCGTACCGGCCCATCGGCACCTGTTCCGGGGGCGAACAGCAGCGGCTGCTGATCGCCCAGGCTCTGGTCCGCCGGCCCGAACTGCTGCTGCTTGACGAGCCGTTGGACAGTCTCGATCTGCCCAACCAGAGTGCGGTCACGGCACTGATCAGCCGGATCTGCCACCAGGAGAACGTAGCGGTCGTCATGGTCGCGCACGACGTCAACCCGATCCTGCACCACCTCGACCGGGTGTTGTACCTCGCCGAAGGCGGAGCGGCGAGTGGCACGCCGGAAGAGGTCATCACCTCACCGACACTGACCAGGCTGTACGGGACGCCGGTCGAGGTGCTGCGTACGTCCGCCGGGCGGCTCGCCGTCATCGGCCAGCCGGAAGCGCCCGCGCTGCACACCGACCGGCACGCCGACAGGCATGCCGTCGGGCCAGCTGCTGGAGGTGACCATGCTGCTGGCTGAGACAGCCGCAGGACCGGCCTGGTCGTGGAACCTGATCACGGACGTCCAGGAGATGTGGTCGTTCCCCTTCATGGTCAACGCCTTCCGCGCCGGCACGATCGTCGCCGTCGTCTCCGCGGCCATGGGCTACTTCGTGGTGCTGCGGCGCCAGACCTTTGCAGCCCACACCCTCTCCACTGTCGCCTTCCCCGGCGCGGCCGGCGCCGTCCTGCTCGGAATCAGTGCGGTTTACGGGTACTTCACCGTCTGCGTGGCCGCCGCCGTGGTCATCGCGGCCGTCGGATGGCGTGGCGGGGGAGGGGGAGCGGATGAGGCCGCGCTCACCGGGACGGTCCAGGCGTTCCTGCCGGCCTGCGGATTTCTCTTCATCGCGCTGTACAAAGGGTTGTTGGGAGGTCCGCAGTCCCTTCTGTTCGGCACCTTCCTGGGCATCACCACCTCCCAGGTGACCGTGTTGCTCGGCGTGGGAGCAGCGGTGCTGGCGGCCCTGGCGCTGATCGGGCGGCCGCTGCTGTTCGCCTCCGTCGACCCACAGGTCGCCGCCGGGCGCGGGGTGCCGGTTCGCGCGCTGTCCGTCACCTTCCTCGTCCTGCTCGGCGCGGCGACGGCGGAGGCCAGCCAGATCACCGGAACCCTGCTGGTGTTTGCCCTGATGGTCATTCCCGCCGCGACCGCCCAGACCACGACCGGCCGCCCCGGCACAGGCCTCGCCCTCGCCGTATTCCTGGCTCTCGCGGCGACCTGGCTCGGGCTGACCACCGCCTACTACTGGCCTTACCCCTTGGGCTTCTTCGTGACCTCGTACGCCTTCGCCGGCTATCTGCTGGTCCGGTCCGGCCGCACGCTGCACACCTGGCTCAGCCGGACCCGCGCGCCCCTCCTGTACAAGGAGGCCACGGCATGACGGGACTACTGTCCGCGCTGGCACCGCTGGATCAGCCGTTCCTCCAACACGCCCTGCTCGCCGGCACCGCCATCGCGGCGGCCTCCGGCCTCGTTGGCCATTTCCTGGTCCTGCGGGCCCAGATCTTCACCGCTGACGCCCTCAGCCACGTCGCCTTCACCGGAGCGATGGGAGCCCTCGCCTTGGGCTACGACCTGCACATGGGCCTGTTCGGGTGCACTGTCGGCATCGCGCTGCTCTTCGGTGCACTGGGGCGCAAGGCGCGCCCCGACGACGTCGTCATCGGGAGCGTCTTCTCCTGGATCCTCGGCCTGGGCGCCTTCTTCATCACCCTCTACACCACGTCCCGGAGCACGACCAACGGCCACGCCGGCATCAGCGTCCTCTTCGGATCGATCTTCGGCCTCTCGGCAGGGAGAGCGTCCGCCGCGGCCCTGGTCGCCACCGCCATCTGCCTACTGATGCTGCTCATCGCTCGCCCGCTGCTGTTCGCGACGCTGGACGAGGCCGTGGCAGCGGCCCGGGGGGTGCCCGTCCGGACGCTGGGCTTCGGCTTTCTGGCGGTGACCGGGGTCTGCGCCGCCGAGGCAACCCAAGCGGTCGGCTCACTGCTGCTGCTCGGCCTGCTGGCGGCACCCGCCGGAGCCGCCGCCCGGCTGACCGACCGTCCGTACCGGGCACTTGCGCTCTCCGCGCTTCTGGCGGTCCTGGAGATGTGGGCCGGCCTCGCCGCCTCCTACGCGGTACCGACGATGCCACCCGGCTTCGCCATCATGGCTGCCGCCACTGCGGTCTATGCAGCGACCTTCCTCGTCCGGCGCCCCGCGGGCCGTGGGCGTCTTCGTTTGCGTACCGCTGCCACCGGGACATGAGGTGCTTACGGGCAGATGACGGCAAGCACCCGCCTCCAGACCACGGCGACGCAGGAGGTTCACCTCCTGGGACGCTTCACCCCGCAACGCGCGATTGTGCTGGAAGCCTTGATCGAGGCAGAAGAGGAGGACGGGTTCGTCAGCGCACAGTCCCTGCACGCCCGACTGCTGTCCGCCGACTTACCGGTCGGCCTGTCCACGGTCTACCGCACGCTCAGCGCCCTCGCCGAAGCAGGACGCGCCGACGTCGTACGGGACATGCACGGGGAGCGGCTCTTCCGCTACCGTCCCGGTTCCGATCACCGCCACTATCTGATCTGCACCGAATGCGGCGTCAGCCTGCCGCTCGACGCCGTGGCGGTGGAGAAATGGGCTGCCGGTATAGCCCGGACAAGCGGATTCACCGCCGTCCGGCACACCGTGGAACTCACCGGCATCTGCCCCGATTGCGGTCCCTCGGCGGGCGGTTCTCCTCAAGGCTGACGCGCCTCCCGGAGCACTACAGGGGCGGAACCCGGCCGGCCCTGCTCGGGCATCCGGGCCGGCCTCTGAGTGGCCCGTCCCATGACGCCCAGCCGAACGGCAAGCACTATCGCAGTCCCACTTCATGGCGTGGTGACCAGCCGAAGGGGGCTGTGACACAGCTTCGCCTCGGTCATGTGCGGGAGGCAACTACGATCTCGCCATGGCCAAGTTATTCACGCACCGACTGCGAGTGCGCTACAGCGAGTGTGACCAGCAAGGCGTGGTGTTCAACGGTCACTACCTCTTCTACTACGACGTCGCCCTGACCGAGCTGTGGCGAGAAGTCATCGAAGCCTACGCGTCCACGGTCGAGGGCGGAGCCGACCTGGTAGTGGCAGAAGCGCGGATTCTCTACCGTCTGGGGGCACGCTTCGATGAGCTGCTCGACATTGAGATGCCCATCACCCATCTCGGGACAACGAGCATGATCGTGCGCCCGGTGTTCAAGGTCGGTGAACGGCTCATCGCAGAAGGTGAAGTACGACACGTGTTCGTCGATCCCGCGACGCACAGCAAGAAGGAGATGCCCACCCCGGTCCGTGCCGCCCTCCGGCCCTACACCTCAGCAGGGTAAGAGGACCAGCACAGCGGCACGCGCTTCACAGCCCAATGGATCACCGGTGGGTTCTCCCACCGCGCACAGTGCACCGTCCGTCACGGAGCCGGGCCCTCACGAACCGCGTCTGTCAGGGACACAGGCTAAGAGGGCCCGGGACCATCAAGCCATCGGCACCCTGCACCGCTACCGACGCGGACACTCCGGCCTCTCACCCAACTCACAGCTGCCGCCTGAAGGTCCAGGGTCCGCAGCAGCCGTTCGGTTCCCCGTCCATCGACGCCGAACCGAACGTAAGCGGAGTGAGTGCCACACTCCATAACACCGTGACCTGGGAAAGAGGTTGTGACGCAGCTTCTGAACTACTTGGAGGCGTACGGAAGGAGCGCCATCTCCCGGGCGTTCTTGATCGCGCGGGCCAGCTGGCGCTGCTGCTGGGCGGTGACCCGGGTGACCCGGCGGCTGCGGATCTTGCCGCGGTCGGAGATGAACTTCCGCAGCAGATTGGTGTCCTTGTAGTCGATGTAGGTGATGCCCGCCGCGTCCAGCGGGTTGGGGCGGGGCTTGACGGGCTTGCGGGGATCGGGGCGGCGCGCCATGGGAATCCTTGTCTCGGTGGTTCGGTGGTTCGGTGGTTCGGTGGTTCGGTGGTTCGGTGGTTCGGTGGTTCGGTCGGTCGGGCGGGTGAGGAGCTGTGCTCGGTCGGGGTTCAGGAGACGGGGTCGAGGAGTGCGTCGAAGGAGGCCGGAAGGTGCTTCCAGGCCTCGCGTCCGCCGGCGAACTCGGCCTCGGTCAGCAGGCAGGAGTCGAGCAGCCGCTCCAGGCCTTCGCGGTCGAGGCCGGGTGCGGTGAAGACCAGGTGCTGGCAGCAATCGCCGTGTTCGGGGTGCCAGTCGAGGGCGGCGGCCGCTCGGCGCATCGCGGGGACCATGTCCCAGGCAGCGTCCGGCAGCGAAGCGAGCCACGGTCCGGCGTTCTCCACGCACAGGGCACCGCCCGCGGCATCCCAGGACAGCAGGGTGTCAGGACGGTCGGCGAGCCAGAAGCGGCCCCGGCTGCGGGCCGCCGCACATGCCAGGTCTTCGAGCGCCTGGTAGAGCCGTTCCGGATGAAAGGGGCGCAGGCGGTGCCACACGAGGGTGGCGACTCCTGACTCTTCCGCTTCCTGCGGCAGCAGTGCGCAGGCCGGGTGCTGGGCGGCGGCAGCCGCCTCGATGTCGAATCCGGCGAACGCGACCTCGGGGAGCTGTCGGGAATCCGCGGGCACGCGGCGTGCGGTCGGATGCAGCTGGGCGAGGAGTGCACGGTCCTGGTCGTCCGCCTCTTCTCCCTCGACGAGCACGAGCACGGGTGCGTACTCCAGCTGGCGCGCCCAGGTGTCCCCGATGGTCCGCTGATCGGTTGCGGCCGCCGCGAGGCCCGCCTCCGCCAGGTCGTCTCCATTGGAGAGATACGGCAGCACCAGCGCGGGGTCGATCGCGGTTACCACGTTCGAGAGAGTCAGCGTCTCGCCCCCGTGCGCCACAATGACCTCGGCCATCGCCTTGGGTTCGACGGAGTCCCAGAGTTCGACCACTGCCAGCCGGTGCAGACCGCTGTCGGCCAGTCGCTGAAGTTCGGGCACCAGGCCTTCGCGCAGCGCGCAGCACGCGCAGTCGTTGACGAGCGGTGCCTCACCGGAGGACAGCTCGCCCGAGGCGTCCCGCACCGTGCGACGAACGGTTCCTTCCGCCGCGGTGGACAGGTCGTGGTGCAGCGCGACACTGCCGCGCACGGTGTGCAGCAACCGCCGTACGACCTCCTCACGGGCATCGGAGTGCAGCCCGCCGACGATGACGACGGAGAGCCTGCCGTTCTCCTCCATCACTGTGCCCCGCGACGGGCGTATCGCCGCTCGAAGCGCTCGACCCGGCCGGCGGTGTCGAGGACACGCGCCGTACCCGTGTAGAAGGGGTGGCTCTGCGACGAGATCTCCACGTCGATGACGGGGTAGGTCTTGCCGTCCTCCCACTCGATCGTCTTGTCGCTCGTCGCGGTGGACCGGGTGAGGAAGGCGAAGTCGGCTGCCTTGTCGCGGAAGACGACCGGCTGGTAGGCGGGGTGGATCCCGGGCTTCATGGCGGTGTTCCTGTCTGTGGGATGGGGGAGTTCGGGTTGTGCGTCAGCGTTCTTCTCGGAAGTCGACGTGCCGGCCGACGACCGGGTCGTACGTGCGCAGGACCATGCGGTCGGGATCGTTCCGGCGGTTCTTGCGGGTGACGTAGGTGGTTGCGGCCTCCCCTGCTCGAACGGAGTTGAGAGCTTGGGGAACGGTCCCCGCCGTGGAGCGGAGCTTGATGATCGGGCGTAGTTCGTTGCGTGCCACGGGCGCTACTATATGGGAATGGTTTCCATTGCCGATAACGTCCGCGACGAGAGGTAGCCAACACCATGTCCGCCCACTGCCAACTGACCGGCGCCAAGCCGGGCTTCGGTAAGACCATCTCCCACTCGCACCGGCGCACCTCCCGCCGGTTCGACCCGAACATCCAGCGCAAGCGCTACTGGCTGGAGAGCGAGGGGCGTCACGTCCGGCTCACGCTCAGCACCAAGGCGATCAAGACGATCGACGCCATCGGCATCGAGGCCGCGGTGGCACGTATCCGCGCACGAGGGGTGAAGGTCTGATGGCGAAGCAGAGCAAGATCGCGAAGAATGAGCAGCGCAAGGTGATCGTCGAGCGGTACGCGGCCCGGCGTGCCGAGCTGAAGGAGATCATCCGACGGCCTTCGTCGACCGAGGACGAACGGGCCGCCGCCCAGGCCGAGTTGCGGCGGCAGCCGCGCGACGCCAGTGCGACCCGGGTGCGGAACCGGGACAGTGTGGACGGCCGGCCCCGCGGGCATCTGCGGAAGTTCGGCATGTCCCGCGTGCGCGTGCGGGAGCAGGCGCACGCCGGATTCCTCCCCGGGGTCACCAAGTCGTCCTGGTGATGTCCGGCGACCGCCCGGCGGACGGCGCCGCGGCCCTGGGGCATTGCCCAGCCCGCGGCGCCATCCCGGCCATATCCCCTGGACGGCGCACCGATGCGCGCAACATCGGGCGACCCGAGTCGCCCGTTCACGCTTATCGCCCGCACCAACTGCCCAAACATCGCCGGTGAACCGGTCATGGACCAACTGCGTGCGGCCGTCCGTACCTGCCCGTACGGAATCATGATCTCCACTGGGTGCCTGGGCGGTCTGCTGCGCTGCACCCGCGGCGGCGGACTGCGCGCCGCGGTGCAGCCGTGCGCGAAGGACCGTACGCCCAGCGGCCCCGTCATCCGCCTGGGCCCCATCGCAACCGAGGCTGACGCGGAGCTCGTCGGCGCATGACTAAGTGGCCGGCTCCGTAAAACCTGGTGGCGTGCCGGTCGAGTCTGACCAGCAGATCGTCCAGGTCGGAGGTGGTGAACTTCCAGTGGAACGGCTGTGCCGTGGCGTTGTAGCGGTCTTCGAAGGTTCGGAGCCGGTCCCTGACCTCGGTGAGGTTGGTGAAGTCGTTGGGCGAGACCACCTTGCGCTGGACGACGGAGAAGTAGGTTTCCACCTGGTTCAGCCAGGAGGCGTGCACGGGAGTAGGGACCATCGCGGCGTTCGGGAACGCTGCGGCCAGCCGGTCGGAGGCCTTCTGCCCGCGGTGGGAGGAACCGTTGTCGACGATCCAGAACACGCGTTTCGCGCTGGCGTAGGGCTCCTGGCTCATGACCTGGGTGACCAGGTTGATGAACGGAGTGATGCCGGTCTTGGGCTCGGAGCGGCCGAACAGGCGGTCGTGGTGGACGTCGTAGGCGGCGAGGTTGGCAAGGGCGCCTCCGCGTCCGTAGGTGTGGTCGACGCGCGTCGCCCTGGCCTGTCCGGGGGCGAGGGCGGGGTGGCAGCGGCACCGGGCCTGAACGAGCGTGAGAGCGGTACTCCACTTTCGGCGGGCAGCCGGCAAGCCAGCGCCTTGACCTCGGCGGCCTGCAGCGGCGTGAACGAGGCGGGGCGGCCGCAGCGTTGACGGTCTTTGAGCCCGGGCAGGCCCGCCTGGGCGAAGCGGCCACCCCAGCGGCGCACGGTGTCCAGGTGCAGCCCCGTATCCCGGGCGATGCGCGCGTTGGAGCGTCCGCGCGCGGCGTGCAGCACCACCTGCGCACGCACCCGCAGCCGGTGCTCGGTCGTGTGGCCGTAGGCCATCTTCTTCAACCGCACGCATTCGGCGGCACTCAGGGCTGTCGGACAGGCAGTGCGGACGGGCATGACGGGCGAACCGATCGGCCGAAGTGGATCACTGGCAAGCCGCAGCCTGCCCGCCCGCCGCAGAGGCGGGGCCCACACGTCGCGGCGGGCGCGGATCGGGCAGGAGGCAGCACATGTCCACACCGCTTGCGAGCCGGGGTTGAGCCGGCTGGCCGCGTCAGGCCCGGTTCACAGCGCGGCGGCCCGGCTACGTACCAGGAGGTTTTGCGTCCCCAGGCCGATCGCCAGATATGCGTAGAGAGACACGGTCCCCAGCACGCCGGCCCCGGCCACATGGTCAATCCACAGGCCTAGCCCGAGGTGCACGCCCACCGAGGCCAGCCACAGTCCCGTAGTGGCCGCTGTCCCCTTGCGCAGCACTACGCCCTGAGGGTCACGCCAGACCCGCACAGTCCGCGCTCTGACAGCGCCGAAGCCCGCCGCGACGGCCAGGCTCACCACCAGGAGGATGACGGGCAGTGCGGTCAGCGAGTGATCCTTGACGACCGACAAGACGCCTAAGGCGATCCCCGCGACACCCAGGACCCCCGGGACGATCAGCGAACCGATGCGCCGCACCGGACGGGTGCGCAGTTGCTGACGTATCACCAAGCCGACCACCACCACGAGTACGACGAAGGCGGCCTCGCCATTCACCTTGTGCACCTCAGCTCCCCCTGTGACTCTGCGCTCGGGCGGCGCAGTACCGCCCTATTGTGCGAGGGTGTCCACGGAGCCATTACAGGGGCCCCTGGCCTCAGTTGGCCGCCATGCACGTGGGTCACCGTGGCGCCTTCGCCTACGTCGACGGCGAACTGCCCGGTGGGGCTTCGCGCTCTACTTGGCCGGCAGCAAGCATTACGAGGTCACCGTCCTGCCCACCGGCAGCTCCGTCGGCACCCCCGAAGACGCCTTGGACTGCGCCTGCGGTCGCTACCTCGCCGCCCCGGCATCTGCGGCTAACACACATGGCCGACTCCACAGTCAACCCCCGGAGGATTTACGGAGCGGACCACTCAGGTTCTGGGGACGACCGATCGCTGTGGGAGGTTGGGTGGCGAGCGAAGAGGTCCGTACGTACAACGAGGCGGTCGACGATGCGGAGGCCGCGTCCCTGGGCCGGGCCCGCATGGCCGACGGCAGACGCATCGAGCTGAGCGTGGAGGGGCTGGCGCGGCTGGTGGGCGCCGAAGCCACGGGCGAGCGTGGCACGGGCCGGCATGGTGAAGCCGATGCCGTCTAACGACGAGGCGGGCGCACCTCGTTGCATGTTCCGGCACTCGCGGTGTGGCCGGCGTTCTGAGAATCGGTGGGCGGCACTGGCGCCGGCGTGGACGAACGTGCGCGTGTTGGCTTGGCGCGCACGGCCGCAGAGCGGTCCAGGGACCGTGTGAGTCCTTGGGCAAGGGGCCCTTCGGGAGAGGCGTCGATGACGGAGCGGATGGCGTGAAGGCGGGCGTGGTTCGCAGCGTGGGCTTGCCGCAGCTCGGCCGATGAGGAGCCGAGCTGCTGGAGATCGTGGTGGAGCGGGACGTGGCCCTTGCGGGTGAGGCTGTGTATCCGTTCCCGACGCACGGCGACGTCGCTGTCGTCGATGACGAGCGCCGTGCGGATCCGTAGCACTGCTACCAGTGCCGGGTCGTGGGCGCTGCCCTCGCGCAGGTAGTCGTACAGCTCGTCCACGGGGTGTCCCCAGGCGGCCCTGATCATGGCATCAGCGGCGGTGAGGTCGGATGTGTCAGGCACGGATGGCTCCCGAATTCTGTGGTGACGGATGGCTGATCAGCGAGATCGACGGTGGCTGTCCTCGCCCGGACGGGGTGTGGAGGCGCGCGGGGAAGCTGCGGTTGGCGTAGCCGGGCGGCGACGGAGGTCATCGGCGGCGGGAGGCATGTGTCGGCAGTGCGACGCCCGGCCCGCTGGCGGCTATCGCCGGCGCCGGGGCTCGGCTGAGGGCGCGGACCACACCGGCACGCGTTAGTGAGCCTGTCAGGAGGTGAGGAGGGAGATGCCCTCTCCGAGCAGTTTCAGCCCGAGGACGAAGAACAGGGCCGCCATCACGGCGACGTTGTGCTGGGCTGCCCAGTCTTTCCAGTTGCCGAGCGTGGTCTTGGCTCGCTCTCCTCCGAGCAGGAAGACTCCCAGTGGGGCCAGCAGGCCGAGGGTGGCGATCAGGACGAAGATTGCCAGTGATGCGATCTGCTGCCCGACCGGCAGTCCGGCTGAGCCGATCGCGGCGCCCGCGGCGATGGTCAGCGGGGCGTTCTTGGCGTTGAGCGCGGCCAGGGCCAGTCCGAGTGCGAAGACCTTGACCGGCGTGAGGCGGTCGATCGCGCCCATCCACTTCGGCAGCTGGGCCTGCGAGGGATCCTTCGGGCGCCGGTGCCACAGCCGGGCGCCGAAGAGGACGAGGAACACGCCCAGAGCGAGCTTGAGTACTCCCACCCAGGTGGCCGGGTGGTTGTGGGCGGAGGCACCTGCGGGGGAAGCGATCGCCAGCATCACCGCGCCCAGTGCCGCGAGTCCCAGGATCCAGCCGACGGTGAAGAGGACTCCGTTGAGGCGTCCCCGAGGCGTGGCGAGTATGAGGATGATGGCGATGATCGGGAGCGGGCTGATCGCGACGCCGGCGGCAAGACCCAGTACGTCACCGAGAACTCTGCCCATGATTGCCTCCAGGTGGGGGTCGTAGCGGCCTTGGAGTTGAGCGACGCTTTACGGGAGCGGGTGACCCGACCGCCTGAACGCGGAGCCGTGGGACTGTAGTGGACGCTTCCGGGACGTGTGAGAAAGGGCCCCGGAACCGGGTCCGCAGCCTCTCCGGAAGCAGTCCATCTGGACGGCGATCCTCAGCGGTCGGCACCGTCCCGCAGCTCGGTCGGGTGTTCCGGACTGCTGAGCGTCTCGTCGCCCCATCCGGCTCACGGGGCAGACGGAGCGGCGCCGGGGGTACGTGGTCGGCTCCATGAGCGCTGACGCTGGGCGCCGCTGCCCCGCTCGGCGAGCCGGCGCAGGAACCCCACGGCCAGGTCGAGGTCCCCGTACTCCTCCAAAGCGGGGCGGACATGCTCGACGAGCCGGGCGGCCTGCACGGAGCAGGGCAGGATCCGGCCCGTCAACGCGTCGACCCCCTTGCCGGGCCATCCATCGCGCGCGGCCCGCCAATAGGCGGCGTGCACCAGCTCGCCGCAGGTCTGGGGGCCGGGACAGCCGCGGTGTACCAGCGCACCGGCCGTCACCACGAGCGCCCGGATCAGCACCGCCAGGGCGACGGTGTCCGCCACGTCCACCGATACATCCATGACCCGGATTTCCAGGGTGGGTAGCCGGGGGTTGGGCCGAACGTCCCAGAAGGGGATGCGGGCATCCAGCATTGCCTCGGTCTCTTCCAGGGCGGCGGTCAGCCGCTCGTAGTGATCCAGGGATTCGACGTACGGCGGCGCGCCCAGGGCCGGAAACCGGGCCCTGATGACGGTGCGCCAGCTCGCATACCCCATGTCACGTCCATCGAGGAAAGGCGAGTTGGCGCTCATCGCCACGAGCAGCGGCAGCCAGGGCCGCAGGTGGTTGCCGACCAGCACCGCCAGCTCACGGTCAGGTACGTGCACATGAACGTGGGCGGCGCAGATGGCGAATCCGTCGAGCAGCGCCCCGAACTGGTCCAGGCCGGCCCGGTAGCGCGGATGGTCCCCCACGACGGCCGGGCCCTCGCCAAGGATGACCGGTGTACCGGAAGCACAGATCCCGAGCCCTTCGGCCCGCGCGGCCGCTACGGCGGCTCCACGGACGGCGATCAGTTGGTCGTACAGTTCGGCGCCATCCCGGCAGGGCGGCGTTTTCACCTCGACCTGACATTCATCGAATTCACCGGAGACGAGGTCACCCACGGCCGCTCGGGCACGCGCCACCACCTGGCTGCCCAGCGATGCCACCGCCCGGCTACCCGGATCAACGAGAAAGAACTCCTCCTCCACACCCAGCGACGGGGCCGCCGGGTGCCCCGCGGGCCCCGGGCCGGGCCATGGCCCGCTGGTCATCGTCCCTCCGGAGCCCGTTGGCTCTCGCCAACCGTCCCCGGCCAGCGGCCGTCGGGAGGAAGGGGATAGGTACACGTCAAGCGGGCCCGCCGGCTCCAGCTCTCGCCCGCTGCGGTCCCGAATCCGGTCAGACTCCTGGGTGAGAGGGGCGGACCGCAGGGCAGACGCTCGCCTCTGTGGCCAGCCACGGCCGACAAGCTGAGCTTTGTGATCACCGCAGGGCTTCCCGTCGTCAGCGGCCGACGGCCTTGCGCAGCTCGTCCTTGTTCATGGTTGAGCGGCCTTCGATGTGCTTCTTCTTGGCCTCTTCGTAGAGCTGGTCCTTGGTCGGTCCCTGCGGGCCGTGATGGGAGCGTTCGCCGCCCCGCTGGGGTGCGGACTTCGGGTCCTTTGTGGAGGTCTTGCTGGCGGTCTTGGACTCGCCGGCACGGGCGCGTTCCTTGTTGACCGTCCTCGCAGCGATCTCCTTGGCACGGCTCTCGGAGACGCCGTGCTCCAGTGCGTTCTCCTTGATGTGCTCGTACTGCCGCTCACGCTTGTTACTGGCTCCTGCAGGCATGACGTCCTTCTTCGTACTCGTACGGGGTCACTGCTCCGCGCGCCGTTGCTGTCGGCTTCAGTACCAGTCCACGCCAGAAGCGCACTGGATGCCAGGCGAACAGCGGAGCGGGAGGCGGGCCGGCCGTCGGAAGCGATCGGTAGAGCGTGGCGGAGCATTCCGTCCCCGCCTCCAGCTGGTAGGTCGCCCCATAAGGAATCCGCTGCTCGCGAGGCGGACGCAGCCTGGCCCGGAGTCGTCGTCGGCCTTCTCCCGGGCGAGAAGCGCGGCAGCCTGTCCTCCCGAGCAGCTCAGTTGCCCGGTCAACCACCTATCGGGGTTCTAAGCTTGGAGGGGACCTTTTTAGGAGGTTTGCCCGATGTCAACAGGCACCCTTCTGGCGATCATCATTCCCATCGTGGTGGTACTTGCTCTGCTCACCGTCGCGATCACGCTTTTCGTTGGACGACGTCGCCGTCTGCGTGAACGCTTCGGGCCGGAGTACGAACGCACCGTTGAGGACGCCGACAGCCAGCTGGCCGGCGAGCGAGAGCTGAGATCACGCGAAAAGCGCCATGATTCTCTGGACATCAGGCCCCTGCCCAGCAGCAGCCGTGAGCGCTACAGCCGCGACTGGGTCGGAGTGCAAGAGGAGTTCGTCGACCGCCCGGAAACAGCTGTGCATGATGCGGACCGTCTGGTGACGACGCTGATGCACGAGCGTGGCTATCCGACCGAAGGCTTTGAGCAGCAGCTCAAGGATCTCTCCGTCGAGCACGGCCGCACGCTGGAGCACTATCGCGCCGCCCACGAGGTCGATGCTCTCGGTACCCAGCACAAGGCCACCACCGAGCAGCTGCGGGGCGCCATGGTGCACTACCGCGCCCTGTTCGACGAACTGCTCTCCGACGGCGGCCAGGCTCGACACGCCCCCGCCTGAACGCACACCGCCAGCCACAGCATCCAAAGGATGGGGAAATGCAACGCGACGGAGCACCTAACCCCGGCCACGAGCGGGTCCTGTCCACCGAAGATCTGGCCCAGCCCCCCGAGCCTGAGCCCCCTCCGGACGAGGAACCGCAATCATCCGCCGAAGCGCCCACTTTCCCCGGCGAGTCCACCCCCGTACAAACGGAAGCCTCAACGCCTGGTCCCGAGGCTGCAGGCGCTGTCGAGGAAGAGTCTCCGCAGCTCCTTTCCTCAGAAGACGCCGACGGGTTCCGCAGCCGCTGGCAGGAGATCCAAAGCAGGTTCGTGGATGACCCGCGCGACGCCGTGCAGGGTGCCGACGCGCTGGTCGCAGAGGTGATGCAGAGCCTTGCCAGGACATTCGCCGACCACAAGCAGGCACTGGAAGAACAGTGGAATCGCGGCGATCAAGTGGACACCGAGGGCCTTCGCATGGCACTGCGCCATTACCGGTCCTTCTTCAACCGCCTGCTCGCCGAGTAAGAGCGGTCTCTACGGCAGCGCGGCGGCGCCGCAAGCCAGCTCCAGCGACTCACCCTTGCGCCGGTCGAACGTCCCCTCCAACCAGGAACTTCCGCTCCAGCCCTCCGAGTTCCCGCTCGCCGGGCTCAGGGGCGTAGCACTCATGCTCCGCGGCAGCGACCCCGTGCAACGCCACGTACCGGTGTCACTGGAAGGGTGGCGAGTGGGGCAGCAGGCCGATGCGCCCCTAAAGGTTGTTCCGTAACTGGTGTGGCTGCTGGGGTGTTGTCTGGGCATGGGTGGGGTGATCTCAGCGGATGATCCGAAGTGGATCGAGCTGTACTCCGGGTTGGGCCAGTCGAAGTTCGATCAGCTGGTGGCGCTCGTGCGCCGTCGCGGAGGCGATGTCCAGCGTGGCCGCCCTTGGCGATTGCCGTTGGCCGACCGGGTGTTGCTCGTGGCCACGTACTGGCGCACGAACCTCACGCTGCGGCAGGTAGCGCCGTTGTTCGGGGGCTCGAAGTCCGCGGCCGACCGGATTCTGGACCATCTGGCGCCTCTGCTGGCGATCTCGCCGGCCCGACGGCCGCGCAAGGACACCGTGTACATCGTGGACGGCACCCTGGTGCCCACGAGGGATCGCAGGATCTCCGCCGCGAGCAAGAACTACCGCTACTCGACCAACCTGCAGGTCGTGATCGAGGCCAACAGCTGCCTGGTGGTGGCCATCGGTATCCCGCTGCCCGGCACCCGCAACGACTGCCGGGCGTTTGCCGAGTCCGGTGTCGACCGAGCGTGTCACGGTGCCCCGGTCATCGCCGACGGCGGCTACCAGGGCACCGGCGCACTGATCCCGCAGTATGGCACCTGCCGTCTTGCCGAGGGTGCCGAGGTCGCGGGCCGGCGGGTGCTGGTTGTGGAGGACGTGGTCACCAGTGGCGGACAGGTCGTGCTGTCGACCGCGGACTTGCGCGGTTCGGGTGCTCAGGTGGACGAGGCACTGTGTGTGATTGATCGCGAGCAAGGCGGTGCCGATGCTCTCGCGGCCTAGGACATCCGTCTGTTGTCGTTGTTGACAACCGAGGATCTGCGGGACGCTGCCTGAGGGGCGGGCGGCCAGTCCGCCGCCTCCTGGCGGTAGGGCCGCGTCCGATCACTGTCCCCGCGCCTTGGCCGGGGCGTATCTGCGCCTACCTGCGCCGTCGCGGCGTCCGACATGTGACCCCGGAGAAGAAGGGCCACAAGAACGCCCGCCTGCGCAGGGGGTCACGCGGCGGCAGCCGCCGGGCTTTGACCGCGAGCGGTACAAGAAGCGCAACACCGTGGAACGCGCCATCAATAACCCTGGGAGTCCGCCGCACTCGCCGAGCGGCCGCGTCCACCGGCCCAGCGGGCGACCGCCCGCAATGCGGCCGAGCGGCCACGGTCGGGCACGGTCCACAGCGTCTGGCCTTGGAGGCCCCAGCGTTCCAGCAGGGCGTTCGAGGCGAGGAAGCCGGAGGTCGCCGCCCGTTCCATGAGGGCCACGGGCAGCTCTGTACGGACGAGGTCGCCGGCCACCACGAGGCCGGGGTGAGGGGTCCGTACCGTCGGGCGGTCGGCGTAGCCCCCCACGGCGAACAGCGGGCAGTCCGCATGCCAGGCGTGGCGGGCATCAACGACGGCCGCGTGCCGGGTCTCCGGATAGACCTGGTGCAGCTGGTCCAGCAGGCGTTTCTGCTCCACCTCGCGGAGGGCGTCCTCGGGCCGTGCGTAGGCGTGGAGTTCGACCACTGAGCCGCCGGTGCGCGCGGCCCAGCGGGACGCCTCGCCCTCCCAGTGGTTGAGCACGCTGACGTTGTCCAGGGTGCCGTACCCGCTCGTGCCCAGGAAGCCGGGGCGGCCGGGAGCCATCGGTCGGTCCAGCCACAGCCGGGAGACCAGGAAGGCCGGCGCGGTGCGCAGTCGGGCAATTCCAGCCCGCCAGGACGCGTCGGCCAGATGTGGGGAACGAGCGACCAGGGTCCGCAGCCCGGAGGTGTCCAGCGCGAGGACCACGGCGTCGAAGCGGCGCGTTCCCGACCCGTCCGCGACGGCGAATCCGCCGTCCGGTAGTGGGTCCACCCGTTCCACGGGCGTGGCGGTGCGCAGCCGGACGCCGGACGCGGCGAGCCGGTGCGCCAGGGGATCCCACAGCGCCATGGGGAAGGGTTCGTTGGGGACGTCGAAGAGGAGCCCCTCGCTGGAGCCGAGGAAGTAGATGTGGAACATCAGGGCCATCTCCGCCGCCGAGAGGGTGTGCGGGGCGGCGAAGAAGCTGCGGGAGAACACCTCGAACGCCAGGTGCGAGGCGGCCTGCGGGAAGCGTACGGAGGCGAGGAAGTCGTGCGCGCTGACGTCGTCGAGCCGCTGATAGACACCGGGCACCCGCACGTCGAACAGCGGCAGCGCTGCGGCCGGGCTCATCCGCAGCAGTTCGCGGGCGCCGAACGTGGGGCTGAGCACGGCGAAACCCAGGGCGCTCCAGGGTGGTGTACGCGGCACCCGGCGGAAGCCGTCGTGCAGTCCGCTGCGGTGCCGTAGCGGGTAGTCGGGCAGCCCGGTGAGCATCTCCAGGGCGGGGTCCGCCCGGCGCAGCAGTTCCCGCAGGTTGTAGTACTGCCGGAAGAACGCGTGGAAGCCACGGCTCATCGTGGCGTGGGTGCCGTCGGCCAGGGTGACGGGCCAGCCGGCGAGACGTCCACCGAGGACGGTCTCGCGTTCGTAGAGGGTGACCGCGACCCCGCGCTCGGCCAGACCGGTGGCCGCGGCCAGCCCCGCGATGCCGCCGCCTGCCACGGCGACGGCCGGCGGATCTCCTGGGACGCGCGCTGCCCCCGGGCGCGGCGTCAGCGTACGTGCGTACCGGTCCCGGCCGCCCGGCGGCCCCGGGGTGGACGGCGTCCGGCTCATCGCGCACCTCCCGCGTCGGCAACGGGCCGTGAGCCGACGACGGTGTGCACGATCCCGGTCTGCCAGCCGGGCATGGGCAGCACCCGGACGTGGACGAATCCGGCCCGCCGGAGACGGTCCCGCAGGTCCGGCGCCGTGTCGAACTCCGTTACGCTGCGCCGCAGATGGCGGTAGAGTCGGCCGTCGCCGGCAACCGTGCCGGCCGGCAGCACGATGGCCTTGCACACGGCCGTCCACACCGCGCGGTGGGCGGCGCGGCCGCTGAGCGTGTACTCGTGGACGGCGAGTCTGCCGCCGGGTGCCAGCAGGGCGCGCACGGTGGCGAGCACCGCGTCCGGATCGGTGACGTTGCGCAGGAGGTACGCAGCGAGGACGGCGTCGAAGGGGCCACGCACGCCGGCCTCCGCCAGCCGCTCGACCGGGGCGTGCACGAACGTCAACCGCGGGGACCGGTGGGCGGCCCGCGCCCGTCGCAGCATGCCGGCCGACATGTCCACCCCGGTGATCTCGGCGGCGGGCAGCGTCGCGGCGAGCGCGGCGGTCGAGGCGCCGGTGCCACAGCCGAGGTCGAGGATGCGCCGCCCGGCCCCGTCGGCCGGGATGCCGAGGCGGCGTGCCGAGCGCCGCAGATGGGCGTGGTAGCCGGGGTTCAGGGCCGTCAGCCGGTCGTAGGAGCGGGCGGCGCCGTCGAAGGCGTCGGCCAGGTCGGCGCCGCGCAGCAGGGGGTCACCCGGCGTCGGCCGGCTGCCCTCGCGCTCCTGGCCGGATGACTCGTTGGACTGCGTCATGCGGGTCGTCTCCTCAACTGGCGGGGTAGTGGTCTTCGGTACGGCCGCCGTCATGGTCGGTGTCATGGCTGAGGAAAGGGGCGGCGGGGCAGCCGCGGCAATTCGGCCACGGTGCGCAGCATCGGCAGCACCGGCGTGTGTATGCCGATGGTGAGGTCTTCGTACAGCCGCGTACGCCCGTCCAGAAAGCGCAGCAGCCGCTCCGTCGGAACGCGCCGGAAGAGCCGTGGGAAGAAGTCCGCGCCCGCCACGCGGCCGGTGTCCAGGGCGCGAAGCAACACGGCGTCCATCAGCCGGAAGCGTGCCGGGTGCGGCGGCGGGGGAACCGGCGGGCGGCCTGCCCGGTACGCGGCGGCGATGGCCCGCGTCTGGCGCTGGACGGTCGCGAAGGTGTAGCCGGTGGCGGGTCGGGTCGCCCCGCCGGCGACGCCGATCCGGAAGACCGAGGGGCCGGTTCGGCGGGCGAATCGGGCGTCGGTCATCGGGATCACGCCGGTCTCCGTCGCGGTGACCTCCAGTTCGCCGAGGCCGAGGACGGCGCGCGTGTAATGGCGCAGGGCCGCGTCGTACGCATGCGGGGGCAGCACCGCCGACGAGAACTCCGTGTACTCCACCAGGGCCGTGCGTGGCCCCATGGGCAGCACATAGCCGAAGGAGAGGCCGTGCGGCGGCTGCGGGGTGCGGAAGTCCATCAGGTCCACGGTCTGCGGGGTGAACACCGGTCGTTCGGTACGCACGAACCAGCCGTGGAAGTGCTGGAGGAGGGTGCTGCGGGCGGGGGGCAGGCGGCTCGGCGGGCGGGAGTCGAACACCCAGCGGGCACGCACCCGCACCGGTCTTCCGTCGGCCGCGGGCGCCTGCACCTCGGCGCCTGCAGACAAGTCGCGGACCATGTCCACAGCGGCCTCGACGCACCTGACGGCGGGCCGGGCCGTGAGGTCGTCGCGTACGAGTGCCTCGAAGTCGTCGGAGCGGATCATCTTGTAGCGCAGCCGCCCGGTGCCGCCCACGATCGGAGCGCCGCGCCGGCCGTGGACCCGCAGCCGTTCCCAGGAGGCGGTCACCACGGATTCGTACGGGCCGTGGCCGGCTTCCCAGAAGCACCAGGTCCGCTGGGGCGGGCGGAGCGGTCCCGGCGGGGCGTCCAGGAGCACCACCGACGGCCGGGGGCCGGGGGCCGCCGGATCGGTGAGCCGGTGGGCCAGCGAGAGTCCGGCGGCGCCCGCGCCGATGATCGCGACGTCCGTGTCGAACACCCGGTTCCTCCTCCGCCAGGAGCCCGCGCGGGCACGCCGTCCGCGTCGGCGGCGCCTGCACGGGGTGCCGGGAGGCGCCCGGCCGCGGGCGGGGGCGCGCACCTCGCACACCTGCGCCATATGCGTAACTCACACTTTTTGCATCGTATTCTGCGGAGAGAAGGGAATGGATGGGACACCACGGGTCGCGAGGCTCTCGTCCGTTGCCGGGAAGGAGGGGAAAGGCCATGACGGTTCGTCGTACGACACCTGACGTCCTGGTGATCGGAGCCGGGATCGCAGGGCGCGGCGCCCGCGACCCGCTCGGCTCGGGTCTGGACGTGCGGATCGTGGAGGCGTCGGACGGGCCCGGAGGCCGGTGCGCTCCGACCGTCTCTGGAGCGGTGACGGGGACACGTTCGTGATCGACCGCGGCTTCCAGGTTTTCAACACGTCCCATCCCCAGGTCCGGCGGCGCCTGTCGCTGCGTGATCTGCGCCTGCGGCCGTTCACCCCGGACGTACTGGTCCACGCCGACCGTGGGCGGCTCCGCCTGGGCGACCCCACCCGCGCTCCACGGCGGCTCGGACTCCTGGCGGGCCCGTGTGATGCCGGCGCTGGGAGCGCGGTCGGCCCGTGACCGACGAGGGCGTACTGCTCGCCTCCGGGCGGGAACTCGGCGCGCGCCGTGGTGGTGGCGACCGGTCCGGGCCCCGCCACTACTCTGCTGCCCGCCCTGGAGATGCCGCCCTACCGCGTGGTCTCGACGTACTCACACGCATGTCGGCCCGCGCCGCTGGTCGAGATTCCAGCGTCCGCCGGCCGGGTCGGCGCCCCCCAGGAGGAAGCCGTGTCCACGTCGCACCCAGCGGTAGGGGGACTCCTGGCGCAGCCGCTCGACGCCGTGGCCGTCCGCCCACGCCCGGAAGCCCTCGTGAGGCAGCAGGAAGCCACGGGCGGGCAGGACCTTTACCCGGTCCAGCGACGAGATCAGGGCGAGCGCGGCGCGGGAGGTGGGGTGGTGGACCGTCACCAGCCGTCCGCCGAGGGCCTGGTGCACTCCTTCGCGGTAGGTGTCGGCCTGGACGTAGTGCACTCGCTCGTCCAGCTCGGTGGCGCATGGCGGAAAGCACCAGATGCGCCTTCGCGCGGTGGAATCGGCGGCGGAAGACCGGCCGGGCCTCGGTCATGACGAGGGGGCGTCGCGTCACGGGTCCGTCCTCCCCGGGAGCGGTGAAGTACGGTCCCAGTTGGTCGCCGAAGAGCCAGTGCGCCGTGCTCATGCCGCCGCAGACCGGGACCGCGGACGTCGGCGGTGCGGTGCGGTGTCGCGTTGATGCGGAGGGCGCAGTCACCGTTCCACGTCGTCCGGTTGGGTCGTCCGTGGATCGTCCTGCCATCCGCTCCTGCCTGGCCGCCGGACCGGTTCCGGTCAGATCACCACCGCATCGACCACGCCGAGGATGCGGACACGCGCCCGGCACCGGGCACGGAACGCAAAGGTGAGCGGCTTTTAATGGCTATTCTGACATTCTGTCAGTTATGTCGTTCCCTTCCGCGCACGACGCCCACGGGCAACGGCCCGCCCCGCAGACACGGGCCCCGGCACGGCCTCCGTGCTCCCCGGGCAGGCCATGACGAAAGGAACCGGGATGCCTCGCACCATGGCGCCACGGCACACCTGGTGCGGGCGGCCGTCCGATCCCCGCCCACCGGGCCCGGGCGCCGGCACCCCACTCCCGCTGCACCCGGATTCTGCGACGGTCGACGCCGATGTCCCGGGCGCGGTGCGCCGCACGCTCGACGCCGTCCTGCACCACCGCGTCGAGCAGGCGGCGGAGCTGGACGCCGGCTTCGCGCGGGAGGTCGCCGAGCGGGTCGCCCGCTTCACCCTGCACGGCGGCAAGCGGATGCGGGCGCGGTTCCTGTGGTGGGCGCTGCGCGCCTGCGGCGGCGCGGACCCAGCACAGACCGACGCGGCGCTGCGCCTGGCGGGCGGGCTGGAGCTCCTACAGACCTGTGCCCTGGCCCACGACGACGTGATGGACGGCTCCCCGCTGCGCCGCGGCCGACTGGCCCTGCACGGCGAGTTCGCCGCCCTTCACCCTGCGTCCCGCTTCCCGCGCGGCGGCGAGCCGTTCGGCCGGGCAGCGGCCATCCTCGCCGGGGACCTGGCCCTGGCCTGGGCGGACGACATCGTCGCCGAGGTCGGCCTCGGCCGGGAGACCGCCGCTCGGGTGAGGGCGATCTGGCGTGCGCTGCGCACCGAGATGGTCGCAGGACAGTACCTGGACCTGCGCGGACAGGCGACCGCCTCGCGTTCCCCGGCGCAGGCGCTGCGCACCGCCTGCCTCAAGAGCGCGCTGTACTCGGTGGAACGACCGGTGCTCCTGGGGGCCGCGCTGGCGGGGGCGGACACCGCAACCGTCCGGGCCCTGGGCTCGGCCGGGCGGTGCGCGGGCACCGCCTTCCAGCTCCATGACGACCTCCTGGGCGCCTTCGGCGATCCGCGGCGGACCGGTAAGCCCTCGGGTGACGACCTGCGGGAAGGCAAACCCACCTATCTCGTGGCCGTGGCACAACGGCGAGCCACCGAGGCCAAGGACCGCGCCGCCCTGGCCGTGCTCGACCGCTGCCTCGGCGTCGGCGACCTGCCGGACTCCGACCTCGCCGAGGTGCGGCGCGTACTGGAGGCAACCGGTGCCCGCGCCATGGTGGAGGCGAAGATCGACCGGCTGATCGCGCGCAGCGGCGGCCATCTGGCCGCCGTCGCCCTGCGTCCCCCGGGCCGACAACGTCTCCAGGAGCTGATGTCCGCGGCGGCCGGGGGCGCCCCGGCTCCGGAGGATGAGTCGGCGTCCCTGCTGGCAGGCGTCCGGTCGTACGGAGGCCCCCGGTGACCCGGACAGTGTGCGGCCGCACGGACCATGTCGTGGTGGTGGGCGCCGGGCTGTCGGGGCTGTCCGCGGCCCTCTACCTGCTCGGAGCCGGGCGCCAGGTCACCGTCGTCGAATCCGGCGCGCTGCCAGGCGGACGGGCCGGGTTGCTCGAACGCGGCGGCTATCGCATGGACACCGGCCCCACCGTACTGACCATGCCGGACCTCGCCGACGACGCCTTCGCGGCGGTCGGCGACAGCCTCTACAAACGCATCGACCTGGTCCCGCTGCACCCCGCCTACCGGGCACGCTTCGCCGACGGCAGCCACCTCGATGTGCACACCAGGGCCGAGGCGATGGAGGCCGAGATCGCACGCTTCGCCGGCCCCCGTGAGGCGGCGGGGTACCGGCGGCTGCGCGACTGGCTCCAGCGTCTCCACGCGCGGCAGATGGGCCGGTTCATCGACGCCAACTTCGACTCTCCGCTCCAGCTGCTGACCCCCGACCTGGCCCGGCTCGCCGCGCTCGGCGGCTTCGGCCGGCTCGACGCCCGCATCGGCCGCTATCTGCACGACGAGCGACTGCGCCGCATCTTCTGCTTTCAGGCCCTGTACGCGGGCGTGCCCCCGGCCCGCGCCCTCGCCGCCTACGCCGTCATCGCCTACATGGACACCGTGGCGGGCGTCTTCTTCCCCCGCGGCGGGATGCACGCTCTGCCGCGCGCCATGGCCGACGCCGCCGCCGACGCGGGCGCCGACCTGCGCTACGGACACCCCGTCACCCGGCTCGAACGCGCGGGCGGCCGGATCACCGCGGTGATCACCCCACAGGACCGCATCCCCTGCGACGCGGTGGTCCTCACCCCCGACCTGCCGGTCACCTACCGGCTGCTCGGCCGCCGCCCGTCCCGTCCCGTGCGGCTGCGCCACTCTCCCTCCGTCGTCGTGCTGCACGCGGGCACGGACCGTACCTGGCCGATCCTCGCCCACCACACGCTCACCTTCGGCGGTGCCTGGCGGCGGACCTTCGACGAACTGACCCGTACCGGCCGGCTGATGAGCGATCCGTCGCTGCTGATCACCCGGCCGACGACCACCGATCCCTCGCTGGCGCCTCCGGGACGCCATCTGCACTACATCCTGGCCCCCTGCCCCAACACCGTCGTCGGGCCCGACGCTGCCGCATGGGCCGACCTCGGCCCGCGCTACCGCGACGCCCTCCTGGCGGAGCTGGAACGGCGTGGACTGACCGGTCTCGGCGCGGCCATCGAGGAACAGTGCCTGGTGACCCCGCTCGACTGGCACGGCCAGGGACACGCCGCCGGAACGCCGCTCTCCCTCGCCCACACCCTCGCCCAGACCGGCCCGTTCCGCCCGCGCAATCTGGTCGCCGGTACGGAGAACGCCGTTCTCGCGGGGTGTGGCACGACGCCGGGCGTCGGCGTACCCACCGTGCTGCTCTCCGGAAAGCTGGCGGCGGCCCGGATCACCGGCACGCCCGCCCGCACCCGTCGGTACGCCCGCACCCGGGCGCCGGAACCGGCCGCGAAAGGCGCCCGCCCATGACCGACCGTGCCCTCGACGCCGCAGGCATCACCGATCCGACGCTGCGGGACGCCTACGCCTGCTGCCACCGGCTCGCCGCCCGCCACGGCAGGACGTACTTCCTTGCCACCCGTCTGCTGCCGGCCGACCGCCGGCCCGCGGTCCACGCACTGTACGGCTTCGCTCGCTGGGCCGACGACATCGTGGACGACCTCAGGCGCCGCACCACTCGCCAGGAGCGCGGTGAGGCGCTCGCCCGGCTCGGACAGAGCCTGGAGAGCGGACTACGGCCCGGCGGGCGAAGCGCCGAGCCGGTGGTCAGGGCGCTGGCCGACGCTGCCGCACGGTACGGGATCGATCATCGGCACTTCTTCGACTTCATGGCGGCCATGCGCAGCGACCTGGAGGTCACGGAGTACGCCACCTACGACGAACTGTGCGGCTACATGCACGGCTCGGCCGCCGTGATCGGACTCCAGATGCTGCCGGTGCTCGGCACGGTGGTGCCGCGCGAGGAGGCCGCACCGCACGCCGCCGCCCTCGGCGTGGCCTTCCAGCTCACCAACTTCCTGCGGGACGTGGGCGAAGACCTCGACCGTGGCCGCGTCTACCTGCCGATGGACCTGTTGCGGGCCCACGATGTGGACCGGGCGCTGCTGCGGTGGAGCCGGGACACTGGCCGTCGCGACCGGCGCATCACCGCCGCGCTGCGGGCCACCGAGGACCTCACGCGCGGCGTGTACCGCGCCGCGGCGCCCGGACTGCCCATGCTGGCCCCGGTGTCGCGGCCGTGTATCCGTACCGCGTTCGTGCTCTACGGCGCCATCCTCGACGCCGTCGCCGACGGTGGATACGCCGCTCTCCACCGCCGCGCCGTGGTGCCCCGGCGCCGACGGGCCGCCGTGGCGCTGGACGGTTTCGCGCGGGTGGCCGCGGCCCGGGTAGGGGCACGCGGAAACCGGTTCACCGCGTCCCCCGGCCCGCAGCCACGGCCATCGGCTCCCGCGGACGGTCCCGGCGGCGGCCGACGGGTACGGCAGGAGATCGGATGACGTCCAACGGCCCCATCCGGCGAGGGCGTTACCCGCTGCGGCTGCGCCGCCAGCCCGTCCCGTGGGAGCGCCAGCGTCCCACCTGGCGCGACGCCCGCCCGGCGCTGATCGCCAGCGTCCTGAAGCGCGCCCAGGCGCGCCCCTCGGGCAACTGGTTCGTGGTGGGCGCGAGCAGGCATCTGCGCCCTACCCGGCCCCTGGCGGGCAGCATCGCGGGGCACGAGGTGGTGGTGTGGCGTGATGCGGCCGGGCGTCCGGTGGCCGGACCGGGCGCCTGCCCGCATCTCGGGGCACCGCTGGCGGACAGCCCGGTGCACTGCGGCAAACTGGTCTGTCACTGGCACGGACTCGCCCTCGACGGCTCCGCGTTCGCCGGCTGGGAACCGCTTCCGGTCCACGACGACGGGGTGCTGGTCTGGGTGCGCCTGGATGCCGTCGGCGGAGAGCCGCCGACGGCCGCGCCGGTGCTCCCTGCCCGCCCCCGTCCGGCCTCGGCGATGGACACCGTGTTCACCAGTGTCGGCGTGTGCGAACCCGAGGACGTGGTGGCCAACCGTCTCGATCCCTGGCACGGGGCCTGGCTCCATCCGTATTCCTTCGTGGACCTGACCGTCGTCTCCGCCCCGGATCCGGAACGGCCTGCGGACGACGAGGGGTTCACCGTGGACGTCACCTTCAAGCTCACCAGGCGCCTGGTCGTACCGGTGCGCGCGGTGTTCACGGCACCCGAGCCGCGCACGGTGGTCATGCACATCACCGACGGAGAGGGACGGGGTTCCGCCGTCGAGACCCACGCCACCCCGCTCGGCCCCGACGCACTGGGCCGGCCCCGCACCGCGGTGACCGAAGCGATCGTGGCCACCTCCGACCGCCCCGGTTTCGCCTCCCTCCGCCGCGTGGCACCCGCCCTGCGCCCTCTCGTCAGGGCCACGGCCGGTCGTCTGTGGCGCGACGACCTGGCATACGCCGAACGCCACTGGCAGCTGCGTACCACCGGCCGCTCGCCGTACTGAGCGCCGCGGGGTTGTCGTAGTGGGTCTGCCAGGTGCCCGAGACGGTCTGCATCACCTGTGCACGGGAGATCCAGTCCACCTCGCCGGGCTTCACCGTCATGTTCATGGAGCTGTTCTCGGTGTGTGAGCTCGATCAGGTGTGGCTGTACGTCGCGGTGACGCTCAGGTCGATGAGGCCGGCGATCTTTCCGTCGGCGGTGACAGAGACGCCCGCGGAGTCCGTGGAACCCACCGTGTCCGCCCAGCCGATCGACTGTGTGGCATCTGAAGTGCTGTAGTTGTAGAGGGAGTTGGAGACATAACGGAAGTCGCCGAGGTATGCCGTGCCGAGCTTCGGCTCGAGCAGCGTTTGACCAGCGTTTGGGCAGCAGGCAGCGGTCTGGGTGACGGCAGCGCACGGCCGTGCCCGCCACCAGACCGCCCTGCTTGTCGAACAAGGTGAGCATGGGTACGGGGTCAACGACACCGCCGGGCCATGTCGCCGACGGGGCCGAGGCCGAAGACGGTGACCGTGCCGCCCTCCGGGATGTCGGCGTAGGCGACGGACTGCAAGGCGGTGGGCAGGACATCGGAGAGGTAGACGAACCGCTGGTCCGGCGGGCCGTGCGGCACCTTGACGGGCAGTGTGTTGCCGCAGGCACGCGCAGCAACTCGGCCTGTCCTCCCGGCCTTGTCCGTAGAGCTTGGAAAAGCCGACGAGCGCGGCGCCCATGCCCCGGTCCTTGACCTGCCTGGTTTCACACTGCGAATGGAGCCCTTGGCTGCACGTCCAGCAGGTGCCGCAAGAGACGTTGAACGAGACAATGACACGGTCACCGACCGAAAGGGCTGTTACCTCGGGGCCGAGCTCCTCGACGATTCCCATCGGCTCGTGACCGAGATGTCACCGGCATCCAGGAACGGCCCGAGCACTTCGTACAAGTGCAGGTCGGATCCGCAGATACCTGTCGAGGTGATCCGCACAATGACGTCCGTGGGGTCCTTGATTTTCGGGTCAGGAATGGTGTCGACTCGTACGTCGCGCTTCCCGTGTCAGGTCAGGGCCGTCATCATCACTCCCTGTGAATAGGTGTTCCGCTGGCCGGCGGCGATCTCGGCATGCTCGGGGGCCGCGATGTCATGATCCTTCTGCAAGATTACGGTCAGATGCTTCCGCTGCCGGGCCAGGGACTGATGACCGGTGATCCGTTTCCTATCGACAACTCTCCCGCCGGTGAGGCATTTCTTCATGTCACCGCGGTTGAACACCCACAGGACGACGGTGTGAGGATGTATCTGCCGCTGCTCGACGGCAGTGACGAGGTCGGGGTGATGGCTCTCACCATCGACAGCGTCGATGACGATGATCGCCGTTTGCTGCGTCGTCTCGCCGACCTGGTCGCTGACATGATCGTCACCAAAAATGGCTATACGGACCAGTTCTTCTTGGCGTGGCGGCGTCAATCGATGAGTGTGGCCGCCGAGATCCAGTGGTCACTCCTGCCTCCACTGACGATGGGCACACCACAGGTGTCCATCGCCGGAATCATGGAGCCCGCATACGACGTGGCCGGCGACAGTTTGGATTACGCCCTCAACGACGACCTCTTGCATTTGGCCATCATCGATGCCATGGGACATGGCTTGAACGCTCCCATGCTCGCGACCGCTGCCGTCGGGGCCTATCGCCACGCCAGACGTGCCGACGTCGGACTCGCCGGTCTTTACGCCTTTATGGACAGTGTCATCGACGAACAATTCGGCCCGGACAACTGCGTCACCGCGCAATTGATGCGCCTTGATGTAAGTACTGGCCACCTGGAGTGGGTCAACGCCGGCCATCCGGCCCCACTGCTCATCCGCGACCACCGTGTCATCACGGCGCTGGAAGGCCCGGAAACACTGCCGGTGGGGTTGGGTGGAGACACACCACAGAACAGCACCCGGCAGCTTCAGCAGGGCGACCGGTTGTTGTTCTACACGGACGGTCTCGTCGAGGAACACGTAGACAGAGGAGAGCTCTTCGGAGAGGGCGCCTGGCCGAAACTGTTGAGCGCATCGGACCGGCCAGCCGCAGCGTGCAGCACATGGTGCGAGCCCTCTCCCACGCCCTGATGCAGGAGAAGGGAACCACGAGCGATGACGCGACGCTCTTCCTGGTGGAGTGGAACGGCGGCAGTGCCGGCCATCTCGCCAAGCCCGACTTCAGCGGCTGATCTGTAGAGCACGCCTCGGAAATCCCAAGGGCACAGGGGCGCAAGAAACCCCGCACTACGTTAGGCCTTGGCATCGTCAGAGGGGTGCCCTTCGCCCACTGACGGGACTTCAGGAGGTTCGGCTGATGGCCGGGCCCCGCCATCTTGCGCGGGAGCGGCCTGCCAGGTGCGGCGCCCGGACAGCACGGTCGCGATGCCAACTACCGGGAGGCTCCGGAGTTCCAAGCATCGGTGAGCGGCATCATGTGGTCGATGTCCAGGCCCGTCGGGACTTCTGCTCGTACCGGCGCAGTGCGCCTCATTCTCACCAACGACAACCTTCTACATGTGGTGCTGCTGGGCGGGTACGCGGGCTGTCGGCGCCAGGAGCCATCAAGCTGGTCATGCTTGCGAACTGCTCCCGGTCGATCTCTCGTTGGCGATGCGCGAGGTGGACCGGCCGATCACGGGGGGCATGGCGGACCGCCTGGTCACCCCCGACAACGGCGCGACACTCTGCTCCAGCTCACCGGTGAGGGGATGTCCCCCCGACACCCCGCGGGAATCACGGCCGTCGTCGAATGCATCACCCTCTGGGCAGCGATCCGCGCCCATCGAAGCGCTCGCCGCCTTCAAGAATCCGGGCGGAGAGCACCCGCAGACGCCCCTGAGCTGCATCCGCTGGAGTGGGCCGACACTGTTGCGGACCCTCGCATCCGAAGAGCATGCCGGACAGGGGCACGGTGTGCGCATCGCTGTGCCGCAGGGGGCTCGTACAACGATCCGGTGGCCGCAGCTGTAGACCGGACAGCTTGGGCAATGCTCGGCTGTCCGCTTCGGTTTCCCCATTGCAGCGTTCATGCTTCGTTCTATCGCTGGACAGACCGTGATCTTCACGAGGAACCGCCGGGGAAGATGCGATCCCGTGGATCCGGGGGGAAGCTGGAAAAGCGGGAGGCACGACCACCTCGATGGGCATCTGGGGGAGTCGGTCCCGAGGATCGGCGGCAAGGGAATGGGCTGCGTGCCCTCTGACTAGCCTGATCCCACGAGTTACACGAGGCCATTCATGGATACCGAAACGAAAGTCACTCTGGCCGCTGCGCTCGCGGCCGGATACGCGCTGGGCCGAACCAAGAAAGGCAAGCTCGCCATCGGAGTCGCCTCGATGCTCGCCGGCAAGGGGATGCTCAGCCCGAAAGCGCTGATCGGCCAAGGGGTAAGCAAGCTGGCTGAGACTCCCCAGGCCGCACAGCTCATTGACCAGATTCGCGGTGAGGTTCTCGAGGCTGGTCGTGCAGCACTGTCCGCGACGGCCAACCGCGGTTTCGAGTCCCTCGCCGAGGTCTTGCAGAAGCGCACGAGCGCTCTACAGGAACCACCGGAAGACGAAGAGGCCGAGGAGGAAGAGGACGAAGAAGCCGAACAGCAGGATGCGGGCGAAGAGGCCGAGGAGGAAGAGGCCGACGAGGAAGAGGCCGACGAGGACGTAGAGGCCGAGGGAGAAGGGGAGAAGTCCTCCCACCGGCGACCGAGGAAGAAGGCGGCCGCGAAGCGGGCCCGCAGGGCACCGGCGAAGAAGACGGTAGCCAGGAAGGCTTCGACGAAGAAGGCCCCGGCGAAGAGAACCCCGGCGAAGAGGGCTGCGGACAGGAATGCCCCGGCGAAGAAGGCAACAGCCGGCAAGTCAACGGCAAAGAAGTCCGCTGCCAAGAAGACATCCCGCCGGACGAGCCGAAGGAGGTAGACCATGGCCAAGAAGGAGGACAACGCCGCTCCAGACAGTCCGTCCGGCCTCGACATGCTCAAAGAGCAGCTGGCCGGATTCGCCCAGGCACAGGGCCAGCGGTTGGCAGACAAAGCCGGTGACAAAATCACCGACCTCGCGCAGGGCCTGGCCGACGTGGGAGACGGAAACAGCACCTTGCTCAACGTAGGGAAGCGCGTTCTCGGCGGAGGAGAGTCGCCCATCAAGGCCTTTCTCAGCGAGAAAGCCGGAGAGCTCAAGGACAAGGCGGTAGACACCGTCAAGGGGTTCTTCGGTGGGGGCGGTAAATCCGGGGACAAGAAGGTCACCAATATAGTCGAGGTCATCGACGTCGGTTTTCCCCTGCGCACGGTCTATGACCGTTGGACTCAACTTGAGGAGTTCAGCAGCTTCACCAAGGGCGTCAAGAGCGTCTCGCAGTCGGACGAGATCGAGAGTGACTGGAAGCTCAAAGTCGCCCTCTCCAGCCGCAGTTGGAAGGCAACCGTCCAGGAGCAGGTCCCCGATGAGCGGATCGTGTGGAACTCCGAAGGAGGCAAAGGCACCACACGCGGTGCCATCAGCTTCCACGAACTGACCCCGGACCTCACGCGCATCGTAGCCGTCGTCGAATACTACCCTTCCGGATTCTTTGAGAAGACCGGCAACATCTGGCGTGCTCAAGGGCGCCGCCTGCGCCTGGACCTCAAACACTTCCAGCGGTATGTCACGCTCACCGACAACGAAGATGTCGAAGGCTGGCGCGGCGAGATCCGCGACGGGGAAGTCGTCCGAACCCACGAGGAGGGACTTGAGGACGACGAGGACCAGGACGTCGAAGACGAGGACGTCGAAGACGAGGAAGACGCCGAAGGGTTCGAGGACGAGCCCGAAGAGGATGAAGACGAAGACACGGAGTACGACGAAGAGGAGGGAGAGTACGAAGACGAAGAAGACGAAAAGTAGGGGGCGTTGCGCGAGCAGGGGTGGGTTGACGTTTCTCCCGCCGTCGTCGCAAATTCATGTCAGGCAAGATTTCGGGCAGCGCAAGGCTCTGGACAACGAGAATTCGCCTGAAGTTCTGGCGGATTTCGTTATCCAGGGGCGCCAAGTATCCTGGTGGTGGCGCCACACTCAGTCGCCGCAGTGTGGCGGATATGAGAGGCGGGTCTGCACATGACCAAGCACGAAAAATCATCCCGGCCCTCGCATGGCGAAGGGCCGAGTCGCCACAAGGGAACCAAACAGCACGGCTGGTCTCCGGATGTCGATGAGACTCGGCAACAGGATAATCCGAGCGCGCACCGCTCGTTCCACCCTGACAAGTACGCGCCCGAGCCCGGGCCTGAAAAGACCACTTCGAAAGAAGAGGTGGAAGGTGTCACGGGCGACACCGTCAAGAGTTCCTCCCGACGGGGAGAGAAGCAGGGTGGCAGGTCCAAGGAAAAGGGCATGCACGACGAAGGCCGTCGCGGCGCTTCGCAACGCCCGAGCGGCAGTAGGGACGCCAAAGCTTCCACAGGAGTCGACCCGCAGGAACCGCGCTCCGAGTAGGACTGAGAATCCCGGCCGACGCAGAACGCCTTTATGCCGGCCACAGAAGACGCATGTGGCTCAACAGTCACTCGGAGTGACAGTGATGTCACTTGAGAGGGGCTTGGTCGGCTCCCCCGCGCCTCGCGCGGGTTGCCGAGCGCTACCGCCCCGTTGACTGCAGTTGTCCAGGAGCGGGCTGTGCCCTGAAGGCGTCGGCAATGGCGCCGCCCGGCTTTCCTGGTAGGCGCCCCAGACCGTGCGGCCGGAAAGCCTCATGTGCGCCGACGGCCTTGATGCCTATGTCAGCGACCCGGCCACCCGCTCTCCCGCACGGCCGCGTTCCCGACACCGAGGACGGCACCAGCGACCTTGGCTGGCACCTGGTCGATACGGTCCTGCGGCGGCACGTCCGTCACGTAGGCCTCACCTTCACCTCGGCGGAGACGTCTCTGCGTAGGGGCTCGGTGCTGAGTCATGGCCATGCCTTGTTGCGCAGTCGGCTGTCCGGAACGGCATCCCCAGACGGAAGAACGTGTGGGTCAGTGGTGGATGTTGAGGGGTGAGACGGCTTTGTTAACCATGCCGCGTACCTGTTCGGCCGGGCGCTGTTGTTCGCCATGGAGGGTGTTGAGGGACCAGCAAGCCGGCGGTGGAGGCGGGGACGGCCCACTAGGCCAGGTGCAGCTGCCGCTGGGCTTGCACCAGCGGGATGGGACGGCTGGTGGACATGTCGGCCTGGTCAGGGTCGGGGGAGGAGGAGAGTTCCACCTACTTCCCGAGCATGCGGCTATAGGCGGTGGCGGCCAAGGCGAGGCCGGTCAGCGCCGTCTTGGCCGCGGTAGAGGCCATCAGACCCCGCTGGTAGGGAAGACGGGCCTTGTTGGCAGTGAGAAGTCCGGTCGCTCCGATCAGATGGGCGGTGATGGCGGCAGTGTTGACAGGTGTCCACTTAGACCGACCGGCGCTTGCGATCCGTGCGGTGTCTGGTTGCCGCCGGCTTCCTCTGCGGCGCCGTTGACCCCGATTGCACCCATAAGCGTGCCGCCGAACCACGCCGCGAGACCCACATCGTGGATGCTGCGGCCTTCGGGCTCGCCTCCTGATCATCCACGAATGACCCGGCTCATGGAGTCAGCTGTCGTCATCCTCGACTTCCGTGATGAGGACGGCCGCGGTGACCGGGCCCGGGGCGTCGTCGGCGGCTGCGCCGGCGACTGCTGCTCGGACCGCGCGGGCGACTTTCAAAGGATGGTGCCCGGGGGCGACCGCGAGCTGGACCTCGATGTGCCGGCCAGGTGGATCGTCATGTCGCTGCATTTTGACGGGACGGGTTCCCAGCACCGGTGTGAGCCGGGCAACGCCGGGCACGGCCATGATGACGTCAGCCAGCTCGCCAGAGGGTTCCCGCGCTGGTACCGGTCCGGGGGCTGGGTGTGGGCTTCGTGCGGCGGCAGCTTCCCGTGTGAGCCTGAGAGCCATCTCCGGGGTCTGCGACCGGGCTGCCGCTTCCGGGCTCTGCAGGAGATCCGTGATGTGCAGATCGGCTGCCACGGCGGCCAGGCCGAGCCGTTCAACGGCCGCGCTGAGCAGTGCGCTCCTCAGCTGCTCAGCTGTGTGGGAAAGCGACTGCTGCATGGCCGCAGAGAGGGTGGCCTCGATCCTGAGCGGTCCGGGCGGTAGGGCACTGACCGGCGGGGGGACAGCAGGCTCGGACGAAGACGCAAGCGGTATCGCGCCAACGCGCAGGGTTTCCAGCCCCACACCGGGAACCTCCGCGGCCGCGCGCCCGAGCACCCGGACGGCCGCCTGCTCGGTGATCCAAGCCCCGTCGTCGGGCTCTCCGAGAGGAAGCAGTCGGCCCAGCTCGAGCTGCAGTCTTACGGCCTGCGTCCACGCCTCGACTGTCACCAGCCGCTCACCTCATTCTTCGCCGCGGATCGGCTGTCGCGTTGCCCAGGCTGCTGCGCAGGTCGCGGGGAGTTTCCTCATCTGGCCAGCTACCGCTCTCATCGTGCCGCACCACCAAGCGAAATGCCGTAAATGTTATCTAATGTGCTTAATGAGTGTTGTGTGTGGGCTCTGCACGAAGGGATGACGCGATGACCGAGAACACCCCTGAGAGAGCGCGCGGTGGCGATCCGAGGTCTCGTGGCCGCACGACCATCGCCGATGTGGTGGTGGAGAAGATCGCCGGAATAGCGGCCCGGGACGTGATCGGCGTCCATGCCCTGGGCAGCGGCTTCGCGCGCTCCATGGGGGCTGTGCGGGGGCGCGTGCCCGGAGCCGGCAGCGGCAAATCCGTCACGCGTGGGGTACGCGTCGAGGTCGGAGATGTGCAGGCGGCCATTGACCTGGAGATCGTCGTCGACTACGGCGTCTCGATCATGGACGTGGCCGGTGCCGTGCGGGTGAGCGTGATCTCCGCTGTGGAGCGCATGACGGGCCTGGAAGTCGTGGAAGTCAACATCGCGGTCAGCGATGTGAAGCTTCCCGACGAGGAGGACGAAGAGGAAGAGCAACAGAGGGTCCATTAGCCGAGCCAGCGGGTCGCTTGAGCGAAGGAGCGCACAATGAGTAAGGCTGTGATCGGCTTGTTCGCCGGGATGGCGCTGGGCTTCGCCGGATACTTCGGCGGCTTCGGGGCCTTCCTGACGGTGTTGGGGCTGGGCGTCGTCGGGCTTGTGGCCGGACGTTTGATGGAAGGTGATCTGGAACCGGGCTACTTCTTCCGGCACCGTGATGATGAGCAGCGGGCCGGCTTTGAACAGCGACGGGTGCCGGGGGACTGGCGGCGGTGACAACCGAGACCGATCGGCCCTCGGGCGGTCCCAGCGGGGAGCGCGGTGCGATCACTATCGCCGACCGGGTCGTTGCGAAGATCGCTTCCCAGGTCGCCCGTGAGGCGCTGAACAGGTTCGGAGAGGCAGCCGGATATCTAGCGGCCAACCGTCCGGTACCGCATGTGACGGTGTCCGTACAGCGGACACCCGAGCGCAAAGCCACACAACGCCAGGCTGCCGTCAGACGGCCAACCGTGCTCGGCGAAGCACGGTTGCACATCGCCGTGGAACTGGGCTATCCGTCCGACATCGGGGCACAGTGCGCCGCGGTTCGCCGAGAGGTGACCCGACGGCTCAGGGCATGGGCCGGCATGGACGTGCCCGACCTGGCGGTGTCGGTTGCGAGGCTCCACTCGGTGCACTCGCAGCGCACAAATCAGAGGAGGGTGAGATGAGCGCCGGCGAGCCACGCTCGAACACCAGGCGGCTGTCGGCCGGCAACGAGCGTGCCCCCTCCGATCCCGGTCAAGCCGCATCGGCCGCAGGCAACCCCCCGGATAGGGGCGCGACGGGAGCGGACAACGACTCTGGCTGGTCGGCACACCGCTTCTGGTCCGCCCGGCGGATCCCCGCGACTGTCATTGCCCTCTTGTGCGGAGCCGGCATCGGACTGCTCCTGTACGACGTGGTCTCGGTGCGGGCTCACCGGCCCGCCATGGGCTGGCGACGGCAGCTCGCCGCCGAGCTGGCCACACGGCCGCTGGATGACACGTGGCTCACCGTCGGGGCCGCAGTCGCCATGATCCTGGGCCTGTGGCTCTTCGTGCTGGCAGTGACGCCAGGACTACGCAGGCTGCTACCGATGCGGCAGCCCGCCGGAGTCCCAGGGGCAGAAGAGGTCCACGCCGGGCTCGACAGCCGTGCAGCCGCTCTCGTACTGCGTGACCGGGCCATGCAGGTGCCCGGTGTCCAGTCGACACGGGTCGATGTCGGCCGGCGGAAGATCAAAACTCGGGCCCAGGCACATTTCCGCGATCTCGACGACGTCAGCGCAGACCTGGACGCGGCCCTGAACGAGACGGTGAGGACGTTGGGCCTCGCCCGGCAACCCAGGCTGGCCGTGCGTGTCCAGCGCCCGAAGAAAGGCTGAGGCATCCCGATGCTGACGAGAGTGAACCGGGTGCTGCTCGGCCTGGTGGGCCTTGGACTGTTCGCTCTGGGTGGCGGCGTCCTGCTGGGCGGGCTGGACATGCAGCGCCGCTGGGGCTTCCGCATGCCGGGCTGGTGGCCCTTCCGTGGGCCGAACGACGTGGTGCTGGGAGCCGAGGGACGCACCCGGTGGCAGGAATGGGGCTGGTGGTGGCCGAGCGTCATCGCAGTCCTCGCCGTGGTGTTCGCTCTCCTGCTGTGGTGGTTGCTTGCGCAGTTCCGCAGACACCGGTTGGGAGAGGTTCTCGTGGACACCGATGACGGCGCGGGAGCCCGGCTGAACGGCCGTGCGCTGGAGAATGCGATCGCGGCAGAGTCGCAAGCCCTGGACGGCGTGTCACGGGCTCATGTCCGGCTGACGGGGCGGCGCACCGCTCCAGCCACACGAGTGCGGCTACGGTTGGAAGCCCACGCGGATCCAGCTGAGGCGCTCAGGCAACTGAGCGGGGAAACGCTCGCGCACGCACGGAACTCGGCACGCCTGAACCGCCTCCCGACTACGGTCCGACTACGAGAAGTGCGCCACCACGCCCATCGCGTCTCCTAGCTGTATTGATCACGAGCGTTGTTAACGCTGGCGGGTCTTGATGAATGGCGAAGACCTTCGGTGTGGTGGAGGTGTCTACGCTTCACCGCTCGGAGGTCTTCGTGTCCCACCGTAATGCTCGGCTGACCGTCTTCGGGAGGCGGCTGCTGGTTGACCGTGTCCTCTCCGGCCGTCCCGTCGCCCATGTCGCAGCCGAGATGGGCGTCTCCCGCATCACGCCCACAAAGGGGTCCGTCGCTGGCGGACTGAAGGCGAGGCGGGCCTGCACGACCGCTCCAGCCGGCCGAGGACAACACCCCACCGCACTCCGGCCCGAACCGAGTCACAGGTGTGCCGGCTGCGGCAGGACCGCAAGCCCGGCCCGGCCCGCATCGGCCTGATCCTGGGCCTGCCCTTCTCAACCGTCCACCGCATCCTGACCCGCCACGGCCTGAACCGCCTGGCCTTCATCGATCGGCCCACCGGACAGATCATCCGCCGCTACGAACGCCAACGCCCAGGTGAACTGGTCCACGTCGACGTGAAGAAACTGGGCCGGATCCCCGACAGCGGCGGCCACAAAGCCCTCGGCCGTGACGCCGGCCGGCCCATCCGCGGCATGGGCTTCGACTACCTGCACTCCGCCGTCGACGACCGCCTGGCCTACACCGAGATCCACCCGGATGAAAAGGTCGCCACCTGCGCGGACTTCCTCACCCGCGCCTCCACCTTCTTTCACGACCACGGCATCACCCGCATCGAACGCGTTCTGACCGACAACGCGTGGTCCTACCGCAAAGGCCTGGCCTGGAAGCAAGCCCTGGCCGACCTCGGCGCAACCGGCAAACTCACCCGCCCCTACCGACCGCAGACCAACGGCAAGGCCGAACGCTTCCACCGCACCCTGCTCGACGAATGGGCCTACATCAGGGCCTACACCAGCAACGAACAGCGAAACCAAGCCCTGGCAGACTTCCTCCACACCTACAACCACCACCGCTGCCACACCGCACTGGGCGGCCGGCCACCCGTCAGCCGCGCAAGCAACGCTCCAGGTCAATACACCTAGCTAGTAGTGCTTTGTTAGCTGGTCTTGTCGCGGTTGGTGTTCGGTAGTTCGCTGTGTGTATGAGGGTGGGTGAGCTTGCTGAGTGTCGGGGTCGGTTGGAGGAGTTTGGGGGGGGGCGCCGCTGGTGCGGCGGGATCAGCGGGCGAAGGGTCAGTTGTATCTGCGGGGACTGCTGCTGGACGGCCGGCGGAAGTCGATGCAGCCGATGGCCGAGCGACTCGGGATCGACCATCAGCAGCTGCAGCAGTTCATGACCTCGTCGACCTGGTCTGTCGATCAGGTGCGGGCCCGCCTGGCGTGGCGGGCCGTCGGGGTGGTGCGTCCGCAGATGTGGGTGGTGGATGACACCGGCTTCCCCAAGGACGGCACGGCCTCTCCCGGGGTGGCCTGCCAGTACTCGGGCACGGGCAAGGTCGGCAACTGCCAGATCGGGGTCAGCGTCCACGCCGTCTCCGATGCCGCCTCGTGTCCGCTGTCCTGGCGCCTGTTTCTGCCCGCCGGTTGGGACAGGCCGGATGCCGCCGTTCAGCGGGAACGCTGCCGCATCCCCGAAGACGAACACCACCGTCCCAAGTGGCAGCTGGCGCTGGAGATGCTTGACGAACTCGCCGGTATCGGACTGCGGCCTGCCGCCCTGGTGGCGGACACCGGATACGGCGCCAACGCCGACTTCCGGCACGGTCTGGAAGACCGAGGACTTGCCTACGTGCTCCAGGCCAAGGCTGAGATGACCGCCTACCCCAAGAACGCCGAACCCCGTCAGCCTGCCTGTGGAGGGCTCGGACCCCGCCCGCTGCCGCGCTACCGCACCCGCCCAAAGCCGCGATGAGCTCGGGCTTTGTCCTGCTTCGTGTTCGGCTGGCCGGGCGGCGGCCCAAGCCCGCCGCAGACGGCACGATCCCACTGAGACGGCTGATCGCTCAATGGCCCGACGGGCACGACGAGCCAGTCAAGTACTGGATCTCGAACCTGCCCGCCGACCTCCCGGCGAAGGACCTGGTCCGCCTGGCCAAAGCCCGCTGGCGGATCGAGCACGACTACCGCGAGCTGAAGACAGCCCTGGGCCTGGACCACTTCGAGGGCCGCTCGTTCAACGGCTGGCACCGGCACGTCACCCTCGTCACAGCCGCCCACCTGTTCCTGACCGAACAGCGGACCTGCCCAAAAGCTCCTGCCAGGGCCTGACCCTCTACCAGGCCCTGAACTTCCTCCAACACCTCCTGGCCACCTGGCCACCTGAAGGGGCACCTGCCCCACCTGCCACCAACCCACCCCATGGCAGCCCTACGACACCACCTAACAAAGCCCTACTAGTTGTCATGACCGTATCGTTGTCGCGCGGCTGGTGGATGGTGGGGCCGGGTGTGCTGCGCCGCCGGCCGGGCCGAGCTACGAGGCGGATGTCTGTGTGGGATCCGTCGTGGCGACAGCGCTGTCGCGCCGGGCCGCCGCCTTGCCCTGACGTCGCCTCGTTCCGGCGAGTCCCGCACGCGAGGGCATTGCGCGCCGCCGAGGACCGAAAGGTCGGTCGCGGGGGACCGACCTAGGCTGGTATCAGGGTGCTGCCGGCCCATGTGTCACTGGAGAAGGAGGCCGGTATGGCTGTACGGCATCGGTTGATCCGGAGCGCGCCGGAAGCGGTATGGAGCTTTCTGTGTGACGGCGAGCGGTACGGCGCCTGGGTGGTAGGTACGTCGGAGTCTCATGAGCAGGAAGGCAATTGGCCGCAGGTTGGCTCCGCGATCGAGTACACAGTGCGTGTCGGTCCCTGGACGCTGAAGAACCAGACGACGGTGCGCCGCCACGAGCCGCCGAAGCATCTGGAGATGGAGGTGGACAGCGGAGTTCTGGGCACAGTCAGGATCTCACTTGAGCTCCGGCCCTGGGGCGACGACACCTTGGTCATTCTCGATGAGCACCCACTCCGGGGGCTTGGCGGGGCGTTGCACAACGTCGTGCTGGACGTTCTGATTCAGGTCCGACACCGCACTATGCTCGCCCGGCTTGCGCAAGCCGTCGAAGAGCGTTCGGGATCGGCATCCGTGGCTTCCTGACCACACGAGTTCCCCGCCGGTGACTGATTGGACCCGGGACCTCCACGACATCGTGTTGTTGATCGCCACCCTTCGTGGTTCCCGTCTCGGCCCAGGCAGAGAAATGCGGGAACGCCCCACAGCTCGAACTCGTCATCGTCCCAGACATCGGCTCAGACCACACCGTCCTCGCCTCAGCGCGTGACCACGTGCGGTCGCCGCTGGGCCTACTGGACAGCAGAGGGATTCCCGGTGCTGCCGTATGGCGAAGACTGGGCTCCGGTGGTCTGGCCCACCAGTCCTTCGCATCGACAAGAGGACTGGCCTGGTGAGGAACTCGGGCACGCGCTGCCTGCGAGCTCACACCCCTGGCGCGGGAATCCCCTGGGCGGTGTCCGATGTCCAGGCCCTTCACCTGCTGTATTCGTGCCCGTCCTGCGCATGCGAGGCAACTGCCGCATGGTGGAAGTGGACCGTCGAATGCGTCCCGCGCGCGGCCCCGGAGGAGAACGTGCGTCCAAGGAGCCAAGATGAGGGCCTTGACCTGGCAAGGCAAGCGTGATGTGCGGGTGGAGACGGTGCCCGACCCTGAGATCGTCGATGCGACCGACATCATCGTGCGCATCACCTCCACCGGAATCTGCGGATCGGACCTGCACCTGTACGAGGTCCTTGGTCCCTTTCTCGACCCCGGGGACATCCTCGGCCACGAACCCATGGGCATCGTCGAGGCGACCGGTACGGAGGTCACGGAGGTAGCGGTCGGGGACAGAGTCGTTGTCCCGTTCAACATCTCGTGCGGCACCTGTTGGATGTGCAGTCAGGGCCTGCAGTCGCAGTGTGAAACCACCCAGGTCACGGATCGTGGGATGGGAGCGTCGCTCTTCGGCTTCTCCAAGCTATACGGCCAAGTTCCGGGTGGACAAGCCGAGTTGCTACGTGTGCCGTTCGGCAACACGCTGCCCGTCAAGGTGCCGCACGGCCCACCGGACCAGCGGTTCGTCTATCTGTCCGATGTGCTGCCCACTGCCTGGCAGTCCGTTGCCTACGCGGGCATCCCGCAGGGCGGCAACGTCACCGTGCTGGGGCTCGGTCCCATCGGTGATATGGCTGCCCGCATCGCGCTGCATCAGGGTGCAGGGCAGGTGTTCGGTGTCGACCTCGTCCCGGAGCGTCTCGCTAGGGCCCGTGCTCGCGGGGTACACACCCTGGACCTGAATGAGTACGGCAAGGGAGTGGGTGACGAAGTCCGCCGCCTCACCAAGGGACGCGGCACCGATGCGGTCATCGAGGCCGTTGGCATGGAGGCGCATGGGGCTCCTCTGACCAGAGCCGCCCAGAATCTCGCCGGACTGCTGCCGGATGCGCTGAGTGAGAAGGTGATGGGCCGGGCCGGCGTAGACAGTATGGCGGCCTTCAACACGGCTGTTGACGCCGTCCGCCGCGGCGGCACGATCTCCCTCATCGGCGTCTACGGCGGGGTCGTCGATCCGGTACCGATGCGCACCTTGTTCGACAAGCAGATTCAGTTGCGCATGGGCCAGGCCAACGTCAAACACTGGGTCGACGACATCCTTCCCCTCCTGAACGACGAGGACGTGCTGGGCGTCGACGACTTCGCGACCCACACTCTGCCTCTCGAGCAGGGACCCCAGGCGTATCAGATGTTTCAGGCAAAGAGGGACGGCATGATCAAAACCATTCTGACCCTGTGAGGTTCGCACTTGGCCGGGCCGGAGGCCGACGCCGGGTGGCACGGGTGAAGGAGCGGTCGAGAACGCACGCACGGTACACCCGCCCTGCCGCGCCGGAGAGCATCGGCCGCATGCCAGGAGGGGTTTCCCGTTCCGGCAGCGCAGCGCCGGCACGGGGGCGGGCGGGGACCGCCACTTCAACTCGTACTTCGCGAGCTGGGCTGTTCCGTACCAGCGCGCGGCCGTGCCTCGTCGTGCCTACAGTGAGAGGGCTGTCGATTGTGCGTGGAGAGCAGCCGGCGCCGCCGCCCCAGCGATCTGCTTGTCGTCAGGAGTAACGATGACTCACTCACAGCGTCCGCTTCTTTTGCGAGGCCGCACCGCAGTGGTGACCGGGGCAGCGCGCGGTCTGGGGGAAGCGATCGCCCGGGAGCTGGCTCAACGAGGGGCCCGGGTGGCCTTGCTCGGGCAGGAAGAAGAAGCACTCCGCCGAGTGGCGTCATCCCTTCCGGCGGCAGCGCTCTGTTGGAGTGTCGATGTCACCGACGACGGCGCCATGGCCCGGGTGGCCGAAGAGGTACGCGACCACCTTGGGGAGGCGTCCATCGTTGTGGCGAACGCGGGGATCGCCGAAGGCGGGCCATTCGCCGGGTCCGACCCGGCGACGTGGCGCCGGGTGATCGAGGTCAACCTGATCGGAAGCTCCATCACCGCCCGCTCCTTTTTGCCGGACCTGCTGGCCAGGCGCGGATACTTCCTGCAGATCGCCTCGCTGGCCTCCATCGGAGCCGCTCCCATGATGAGCTCCTACTGCGCCTCAAAGGCCGGCGTGGAATCTTTCACGCATTCGCTGCGCGCCGAACTCGCCCCTCACCATGTAGGCGTCGGAATCGCCTATCTCAACTGGATCGATACCGACATGATCCGGGACGCCGACCGGCACCCTGTGCTGCGCGAGCTCCGTGCCCACCTGCCCCTGCCTGCGAGGAAGATCTACCCCGTTGGCTGGGTCGCCGTCCGATTGGCCACGGCCGTGGAACGCCGCTCGACTGCCGTATATGTCCCCGCCTGGCTCCGTGCCGCCCAGCTGGTACGTGCCGCTCTGCCGGCCGTCGTCACCCAGCTCTCACGGAGAGAACTCCCTCGGCTGGCTGCCCGCACGCCCTTCGAAGCAACCGGACTCCTGGGAGCCGGTGGGCGGGCTGACGACGAAGCACGCCGACGGTAGCCAGTCGCACCGGTAAGCGGCGCCGAATGTCCGAGGAGGGGCACCCTCGCCACCTGCCTGCCACTCGAATTGTTGCAGCTCAGGGGTATTTTCTGCTTTCTCGATCACCTTCCGGACGGCCTGCTCGGTGAAGCCCGAGGTCAGCAAGGGATCGGCGTGGCCCGGCGCTGTCCGGCGCGCAATACAAACCGAGTCGTCGAATGGCAATCTTGGATGCCGGGGTGCGTGGCCGGGCGGAGGGGCGGCGGCGTGCGGGCGCTCACCTTGCGATGAATGCACCGAAGAGGTCCGCGCCCGGTGGTCTCTGCAAGGAGATGGGTGCAGCCTGAGAAGACCACGCTCGGGCAATTTCAGGAGTATGCCATGATCGTGATTCTTGGACTCGTCCTTTTGATCGCTGCGGTGGTCATCGGTGTCGCCGCGGTTGTCACCAACATGGGTAGTGCGCACGAGTTGACCGCAGCGTTCAAGGTTTTCGGTTACGAGATGACCGGATCCACCGGAATGCTGTTCCTCTTCGGCGCCATCGTCGGTGCGGTGGCAGTGCTCGGGCTGAGCCTGCTCCTTGGCGGCGTCCGCCGAACGTCTCGCAGGAAGCACGCCGTGCGCCACAAGGAGTCGCGACGGGACGCGGCTGCTCCACGGACAGAGCAAGGCGACCGCATCGACTACCGTGACCAGAGCGACCTGGGGACAGCGGAACAGCAGGAGAACGCCTCCCCTCGACGTGATCGCTCCAACGGCGACGGACGCCGCCATAAGCGACACCTGTTCGGACACCGACCCGCCCACCGGTAGCCCATAAACCGGTCAAGTGACGAGTAGGCGGAAGGCCGTCGTGCGCCGTAACACCGCCAGAGCCTTGTTTTGGTCATGTCACAGAGAGAGCCGTGGCAGCCCGCACCGGCACTGCATGTGACTGTCCGGGAGCGGCACATCCAAATCCGTTTGCGTCATCTGACATGTCAGCGAAGCGCCCCGGGAGGCACGCGCCCGAGGTCTGAGGGCGTGCCGGGGCCGGTCGGTGTCAGTGACGGCCGTGGGCGCTGTCGGAGGCTCCGCCGAAAAGCCGGGCGACGGCGCGGAAGGGGAGGGTGACGACGGTGGCGATGGCGCCGCCGATAGACCTCAATACGTCTGCGATGGCCGTGAGCATGGCGATCCTCCGAAGGTTTGCCCGACTGTCGGGCGAGGTGCCGCCGTGCGGCGGCTGTGACGCCGCCCATCGGCACGCTGCACAAACGAAAAGGATGCTTCCCTCAATTCATTCTGAGGCTCGCACAGCAAAGCTGCCACCGTTCAGCACGCCCGACGGGAAGAGAAACCACAGCGCTACAAGGTAAGGACGCGGATATGAAATTTTCAGAGAGTGACGGCTGAGCTGCAGCGATGGCGTTGTCGCCAAATCTGGTGGACAGTCACAGATTTGGCCGACGAGGTGGATTGCACAGATCAGGTCTCAAAGCCGTCGAGTCGAGCCATCCCGCGATCCAGAGAAGGCGGCCGGTGAAAAAGTTGCGCAGCCGGATATGAGCGCACAGCCACGCCCGAGGGTGCCAGAGGCTTGCGACGCTTGCCGTTCCCATGGGAGGGGATCACAGTGGAAGGGAACGTTCGTGCGAGAAGGGAGCGGGGTTGTGATCATTCTCGGGATCATTCTCCTCGTTGTAGGTTTCGTGGCCGGCATCGCCATTTTGTGGACCATCGGAGCGGTCCTCGTCGTACTCGGACTGATCTTCTGGATTCTCGGCATGATGGGCCACGCGGTCTTCGGGCGAAGGCACTACTGGTAGAAGCACGTGCCTGCTCGGTGGTGACCGTCCCGCCGACGCGGAGCGAGGTGCCATGCGACGGCCGCAGAAGGAGCAACCTCATTGGGAACCGGCCTCAGGCCGGCCCAGGTTGCCCAGTAACTGCGAGCGGAGGGCTCGATGTCGACTGGGACCCTCATCGCAGTCATCGTGCCCGTCGTGGTCGTATTGATCGCGTGCGCGGTGGTGGCGTGGATGATGCCGCGCCGCCGCCGGCTGCAAGACCGGGTCGGACCGGAGTATGAGCGGATCGTAGAGGCCAAAGACGGCCGTCTGGCGGCCGAGCGTGAGCTGCGGGAGCGCGAGGAGCGCCACGACGCGCTGGATATCAGACCACTTCCGGCGGCTGCCCGGAACCGCTACGCGCGGGACTGGAACACGGGTACAGGAACGATTCGTTGACAGAATCTCTTGATCTGCGGCAGCCGGCCAGGCAGTACAGCCCTGCCACCATAACCACCAGGCCCGCGGTAACGGTGCTGACCAGCAGTTGTCCCACCCCTGGAAGTCCTCCGACCACGCGCGAGGAGGAACTGGAAGTGAACTGCTCACGCAGCTTGCTGACCAGGTGGAATCGGGCTTCGAACCTCCCCAGAGCGGTGTGGTTGTCGTGGAGCTGCCGAAGCCAGCGGGTCATGGCATGGGCGAATGCGGAGACCTCTTCGGTGACCGGTGGGATCACCAGTGCCAGGAATCCCGCCAGCAGGACGATGAACGCCAGCAGCACCACGGTGACCGCCCATCCGCGGGGCAGCCTGTGGCGTACCAGCCACCGCACGACCGGGTCCAGGCAGACGGCCACGAAGAAGGAGAGGAGTAGAAGGACCATCAGTTCGCTGAGTCGCAGGGCCTCGTGTGCCAGCCAATAGGCGAGCGCACCGCCGAGGGTGGCGCTGAAGCCTGCGGCGAACCAGGACCGCGGCCGCCGCGGCGTCGCCCTGCGCGTCTCCATTTCCTATCGGAGGGCTGCCCACCCTGAGAACTCTCGGATGTCATTTCGCCGTCCTGGCCATCGGGAGCGTTGCTTCCGGGCGAGCATGCCCAGGCTGATTCGACCATTGGACAACTACGGCCGCTGTCCACGCGTTGACCGACGCGACAGGGAAACGCACCTATAGCCGCCGATACCAACGGCCTGGGGCCCGAAGCTCGGGGCGTTTATCATGTAGGAGCGCATGGTGTGAGTTACGCGGTCAGTGTGTCGTCTCCGATTACGGAGAGAAAGCATGGCCGCAGGTGAAGAGGACGAGACAGAGCGAATACGGCGTCCGTCCGGCAAGAAGGTCGCCAAAAGGACCGCCAGGACAGCCAGCAGTGCTCGGACCGGCGACCAGAAGAGCATCGAGGCGAATCGCGTCGCCCGTCGCGTTCGGCGCCGCGGGCCATGCGGTACGCGGCCGAGCAGCTCCAGGCCCTGCTGGGGTGAGTACCCGAGTCGTCTCTGTGGTGAGGCCCATAGAGGGCGGCTGGCAGGCGGATGTGGAAGTTGTGGAGCTGGAACGTGTCCCGTCGACGACCAGCGTGATGGCGACCTATCGCGTGGCCCCGGACAAGGAGGGCGGAGCGGTGGCTTACGAGCGAATCCGTCGCTACACCCGAGGGCAGATCGACCGGCCTGCCTGAGGGCCCCTCGATGCCTAAGACCACCGTTCGCCAGGTGAAGCGACCCGGTGAAGCGACCCGGCCACTCCGCACAGGCAGGGGCGAGCCGACGAAGGGAGGCACCATGACCGTGGTGCCGCAAGGCGGAGGAGCCGTCGCCAGTGGCGGCGGAGGAGGCAGCCTCTACGACATCCTCGATCTGATCCTGGACCGCGGACTGGTTATCGACATCTTCGTACGGGTGTCTTTGGTCGGCATCGAAGTCCTCAAGATCGACGCCCGTATCGTCGTGGCCAGCGTCGACACGTACCTGCGCTTCGCCGAGGCGTGTAACCGCCTCGACCTGGAAGAGGGGCGCAAGGCGCCCTCCCAGCTCACCGACCTCGTCGGCGAAGTCACCGAGGGCGGCTCGCACGGCAAGACCAAGGGAGCCCTGAGCGGAGCTGCGGAGGCGGTGACCGACGCCCTCAAGGGCGGCGGCGAGGACGAAGAGGAAGACGAAGAACCCGCGGAGCGGCGCAAGGAGCCCGTGGAGAAGCGGGAGCGGCCGGCTCGTCGCCCGGCCCGGCGGCGGAAGGAATGAGCCATGGCTGTGTACGTCTACTCCATTGTCGCGACCGCCCATCCGCAGCGCCTGGCGGGCCTCGACGGGGTGGGGGATCCACCAGCCACCTTGCGTGCGGTGTACGCCGACAAGCTGTCCGCAGTCGTCAGCGACGCCCCCGAGGAGCTACGGCCCAAACGTCGGGACCTCGCCGCACACCAGGCCGTCCAGGAGCGGCTGATGGCCGACGGCACGATCCTGCCGCTGCAATTCGGTTTCACCGCCACGGACGACGCCGCCGTACGCACGGTACTGGAGGAGCGCGCGGACGAATTCACCGAACGGTTGCAGGCGCTGGAGGGCTGCGCCGAATACCACCTCAAGGCCGGACAGGACGAGGACGCGATGCTGCGCCAGATCCTCCGGGAGTCCGATGAGGCGCGTGGGCTAAACGAGCAGATCAGAAGCGGCTCAACCAACCCGGAACTGCCGCTCGCCCTCGGTGAATTGGTCGCCCAGGAAGTGCAGGCACGCCAGGACCGGCTCGCCGCCGCGGCCGTCGAGGCGCTGCGCGGATTCGCCCGCGAGGAAGTGTCTTCGCGGCCGACCGGCAATGACTTCGTGAGCGTGTCCTTCCTGGTGGACCGGGACCACGAAGACGGCTTCCGCACCGCGGAGAAGGAGCTCGCCGACGAACTGGGCAGCGACTTCGACCTGCGGCTGCGCGGCCCGCTGCCCGCCTACAGTTTCGTCTAGGGAGAGGTCACGGGCCTCTTGCCTCAGCTGGCCACCTTTCCGCTGGCGTCGGTGCGTGGCGTGGCCTGTGGGTGATCGAACGCATGGTCGATGTCGTGGAGGGTGAGGACTACGACACCGGACCCGTCGATCGGGAACTCGCCTAGCTGGAGCGAACTCCCGGCGGGGGAGATCGATGCGGAAGCCTTCGACCGGCGTGAGGGCGAGCTGCTGGATCGGCTGGACGAGAATCAGGGCCCATCGCCAGGGCATCGACGCCTGACTGCGACGGTGGACACCGAGAGGGGTGCTGCCTCGCGCGCCCACCCCGACGCCGGGTCACCAGGGAATCGAAGTGCAGCAGCCGTGACCGTCCAGGGCTGCCTCGTCAGGCCAGGGCTCATGGGCCAATCTCGCCGACACCTTGGAGCGGGTCCTGGACAAAGGCATCGTCATCGCCGGCGACATCCAGATCAACCTTCTGGACATCGAACTGCTCACCATCAAGCTGCGCCTGCTGAATGCGTCGGTGGACAAGGCCGAGGAAATGGACATCGACTGGTGGGAGCACGACCCCGCACTGTCGTCCCGCGCCTTCGACGGTTATAGCTCACTCGCCGAGGAGAACAACAGCGCGCCGAGATCGAGGCCCTGCGCGAGGGCGGTGAGCTGCCCCAGGTCGAGGAGGAGAGCCGCCCGGCCGCCACCCGGCGCATCCCACGCGCCAAGCGGGCCGAGCCCCCGCAGCGAAAAGCGGGACGAGTTATGACCGAGGTCATCACCTGTGCCTATGTCGTGGGGTGGGACGCCGATGGATCGCTCCTCGTGGACGCCGTGTCCGTACTGCCCGGGGTGGCGGATGCGCCCGTCCGTCCGGTGCGTGCGGGGTAGGACGCCGATGGGGTGCTCGCCGTGAGCCCGTCACCCAAGCAGGACTTCCAGGAGGACGCGCTCCGTGCCTATCTGGAGGACCTGGATTACGGGACAGCCCTTAGCTGGAGTCGGTCGCCTGCGCCCATCACAGGGTGACCGAGGCGCTGGCCGCCCGTACCACCGTCCTGCCGCTCCGTTTGGCCACGGTCTACCTCGACGACGAACGGGTGCGGTGGATGCTCGATACCCGCCGGGAGGCGTTCGCCGGCCGACCGGCGGGCCGCGCTGGCTGCTCACGGGGAGTGGGGCGTCAAGATCTACGTCGAGGCCCCGGCGCGAATGAAAACTCCGGGGAGCCGTCCGCCGATCCGGGCCTGAGCCCCGGGCGGGCCTACCTCAGCCACCGCGGAGCGCAACGCCACGCCCGCGAGGGCGCCTACCGTGACGCCGAGGTAGCGGCCCGGCGCGTTGAGGCCGCCGCCCGCGTCCAAGCGGTCGACCGGGTCCAGCACCGGCCGCAGCAGGGCGAACGCGCCGCGGACCACCGGCCGAGGCGGAAGTGCCGCTGCCGGAACGGCTGATCGCGCTGCTGCGACGGCTCATGGAACGCCAGGCACGGCAGCGGGTGGACGCGGGAGATCTCACAGACGAACAGGAGAAGCATCTCGGAGCAAAACGCTGATAAGTCTCCACGGCCGTATGATGGAACTCTGCGTTCGGTATTACCTTTCCATGCAAGATCTCAATGTGGATCTCGGTCCTCTCGGAACTCTGCTGCCACTACCCGAATGACCCTGAAGGGGCACGACATGGGTATCGGAAAGAAGGCCAGGAACCTCGGCGAAATAGCCGAGGGAAAGACCAAGGAAACGACCGGGAAGGCTGTGGGCAACGAAACCTTGGAGGGAAAAGGTAAGGCCGAAAAGGCAAAGGGCAAAGTGAAGCAGGTCGTGGAGAAGGGCAAGGACACGTTCAGGCACTGAAAGGCTACGCTCAACGACTGACAGTCGCCGGCCGGTCGCCGCGCTCCGTGCAGCGACCGGCCGTGCACCCGGGCGCTCATTCGCCTGCGCTCGGGAGCAGGCACGGCCGCGCTGCCGACTCTCCGCCGCCACGGGCTGACTTCCTCTGAAGTGCGAGGTGTATGCGGGTCACAGCAGACTGCTGATGTGACGGGACCAGTGCGGTGAGGAGCTGACGTGATTGCTGATGCGACATTCTCCGCAGGCGCGGGCGCCCTTCCCGGTGGGACGGCTGGCCCGCCGAGCCCCGCTGAACTGTGCCGTACGGTCGCCCAGCGGTTCACCGCGCTGGTCGACAGCGGAGCCCTGCGCCTCCCGCTCCCGGGCGCGGGGCGTACCCGTGAGCGCTTCCGTGCCCTTGCCGACCTCGGTCGTGAGGACCTCTGTCTGGCCCGTCTGGCCGAAGGGCACGTCGATGCGCTCGCCATCCTCCACGAACTGGCCCACCGCCGCCGAAACCGGGCGAACGGTGGGGCGTCTGAGCCGCCCAGCCCGCGGGCCCCGGACTGACCGCGACCGGCGACGGCCGCACCTGGCGACTCAGCGGCGTCAAGCCGTTCTGCTCCGGAGCGCACAGCTGCACCCACGCGCTGGTGACGGCGGACAGCGACCAGGGGCGGCGCCTGTTCGCCGCGCGCGTGGACGACCGGGCCATCCCCGATGTCACCTTCGCCGACGTGCCCGCCCTCCCCGTCGGCGACATCGAGAGCTATGTGCGGCGGCCCGGCTTTCAGCACGGCGGCATCGGGGTCGCGGCATGTTGGCTGGGCGGGGCGCGGGCGGTGGCCGGCGCCCTGGTGGCCGGGGCCGGGCGACGGCCGCTGGACGCGCGTGCCGCCGCGCACCTGGGCGAGGTGGACATGCCAGGGCGGTGGCAGATCTGACCGTCTACGTCCGCCAGCACCACACCGAGCGCAACCACGCCGAACTCGGACATCTGCTCACCGGTCGCGGAGAACAGCCGTGAACCGCGCCCGGCAGGCCGCCGCCGACGCCATCGACGCCCCCGGCACCCCCGAAGCGGAATGGCGTCCTGGCCCGCCCTCGACCGTCTGCCCCTGGCCACCCCGCGCAGCGGACCCGTCGTGGCCGTCGCGGCCCGCCCCGACGACGAGGTACCGGGCTTCGGCGGCACGTTGGCCGCGTTGGCCGCGAACGGCACCGACGTACACGTCGTGTCGGTCACCGACGGCGAGGGGTCCCACCCGCACAGTACGCACCCCACCGCCGCCCGGCTCGCCGCGGTCCGCGTTGCCGAACTCAGCGACACACTGGGCGAACTCGGGCTGTCCGCCGTACGCCCGCAGCGCCTGCGGATCCCCGACACCCAGGTGGACGGGCACGAGAACGCGGTGCGCAACCAGATCGCCGCCCGGCTGTATGCGCTGCACGCGGCCCTCTGCGTCGCACCCTGGACCGGGGATCTGCACAGCGATCACGAGGCCGCCGGCCGTGCGGCTGCTGCCGCGTGCCGCACCTCGGGCGTCCCGCTGTGGATGTACCCCGTCTGGATGTGGCACTGGGCGCGCCCCGCTGACCCGCGCGTCCCATGGCATCGCGCCGCACGTCTCGCACTGCCCCCCCCGGCGCGGCGGCACGCAAGGCCGCGGCCGTCGACCGGTTCGTCAGCCAGACCCGGCCCCTCTGCGACGGCGATGAGAACGCCGCGATCCTGCCACCGGAGGAACTCGCCCACCACACCCGGGCGTTCGAGGTGGTCTTCCGATGAGCACGCCGCCCGGCTACTTCGAGGCCCTGTACGCCGCTGCGCCCGACCCCTGGGACCTCGCCGGCCGCTGGTACGAGCAGTGCAAATACGCGCTCACCGTCGCCGCACTGCCCCGGCCGCGGTACCGCGCCGCCTTCGAACCGGGCTGCTCCGTCGGCGTGCTCACCGCCCTGCTCGCCGACCGCTGCGACCAGCTGCTCGCCGCCGACCGCGTCCCCTCGGCCGTCGCCACCACCTCCGCGCGCACCCGCGATCTGCCGCATGTCGAGGTACGCAGGCTTACCGTCCCCGATGAGTGGCCGGACGGCGCCTTCGACCTGATCGTGCTCTCCGAACTCCTCTACTACTTCGACGATGCCGCCCTGCACGACCTCCTCGGCCGTACCCTCGATAGCCTCGAACCGGGCGGCACCCTCGTCACCGTGCACTGGAACCACCCCGTCCCCGAACACCGCCGCACCGGCTCCGAGCTCGCCCCCGTGCTCGTCGGCCTCCCCGGCCTACGGCTGCTGACCGACGTGCAGGACCCCGACTTCACCCTGCAGACCTTTGGCGGCGGTACCCCGACGGCATCACCGCGCCCACTCTCGCAGCACAACAAGGGCTGGTGTGAACGCCGTCGCCCACGTCTCTGCCCCGTCCCACGCCGCTGCCCCCACTGCCCTCGCGGTCGTCGTCCCCGCCCACAACGAGGCACGGGATCTGCCGGCCGCCCTCAAGGCCGTGCAGACGGCCGCCCGGCTCCCGGCCCTGGCAGACGTGCCGGTGTCACGGTGGTCGCCGCCGACGCCTGCACGGACGACACACCCGACATCGCCGTACACCTGGGCGCGGCCGTCATCGAACTGCCCGGCCGCAACGTGGGAGCAGCCCGCGCCGCCGGCGTCGCCCACGCGCTGCACCTGCTCGGCCCGCACGGCGCCTGGATCTGGATCGTGACCACCGACGCCGACTCACTCGTCCCGCCCACTGGCTGGCGCACCACCTGCACCACGCCCGTCAGGGCTGGGACTGCATCGTGGGCACCGTCCGTCTGATGCACCACCCGGTGCTCCTCGTGGCCACGGTGGCCCGCCACAACGCCCGCTACTTCGCAGGCCGTCCGTATGGGCCACGCCTTTGGCGTCATCCGCATATTCACGGTGCCAATCTGGGCGTCGCTGCCGCCCCCTACCTCGCGGCAGGCGGATTCCCGGCGCTGGCGCACGGCGAGGACCGCGCCCTGGTCGCCGCCCTCGAACGCCTCTCCTGCCGGATCCTGCGCACCGACGAGTGCCCGGTGCGCACCTCAGGCCGCCTTGACCCACGGGCCCCGCAAGGGTTCGGCACCTTCCTCCGGCAACTGTCCATCGAGATCGCCCCGCCCACCGACGCCTCCAGGCGCCGGAAGAGAGACATCAGCTCCTGAGCGACTCTGCGGCGGGGCGCGCCCTGCAATCGTTGGTCGCGCCGCCCGACGCCTGGGTACAGTCCGGCAGATCATGTGAAGGATCGGATCGATGTGGCTGAGCCCTTAGTTGGGTCACCACGTGCGTCACCATCAGGGGGTCCGATAGTCCCAGAAAGTACTGGTGGCGTGGCCGGGAAGGGGCGCGTGCGAGGGCTGAGAGGGCGCTGTAGGTCGAGGAGAGCGTCGAGGCAAGGGGCGAGTCCACACAGCGTGCGAAGGAGATTGCCTCGCGCACCGTTGAACAGGGAGCGGGCGCGCTCCGGCGAGTCGAAGACCTCCAGCAAGGTCTCCACCCACGACAGGAAATCCGTCTCGCAACGCGGCGGCGTACGCGCACACAGCGGAGCCCAAGGGCCGACGAAGGATCAGCTGTACGAGGAGGCGAAGAAGCGCAATAGCGACGGACGCTCCTCGATGCACAAGCAGCAGCTTCGCCACGCGCTTGGCCGCTGATACGTCGTTGCGCAGTTCAGCCGGCGCTGGGCAGCCGTACGTGGACGGTGCCGTCATCGTCCAGCCTCACCTGGAAGGACGGCTGCGGGGCGGTGGCCGGGCCACGGATGTTCGCGCCGTCCGACAGCCGGAAGATGCTGCCGTGCCAGGGGCACTCCACACAGCCGTCGGCGATCTTGCCGTCCGACAACGGCCCCGACAGGTGGCTGCACCGCTCGGCGAGGACATGAATGCGGCCGCCCGGCTCACGGATCACCAGCAGGGGCACCTCGCCCAGTTCTCGCCGCACGGCCTCGCCGACCGGGAAGTCCTCGACTCTGCCCACCGGGTGCCAGCCCTCTTCCAGCAGATGCGGTACGGGCTCGGCCTTGTTGGCGCCTGCGGCCTGGCGGAAAGCGAGGTGCCCGCCGAGCATCCCGCCGGTGCCGGCCGCACACAGCCCCGCAAACCCGAGCGCCTTGCCCAGTGCCGTACGGCCGCGGCCGCGATGTACCCAGGATCCCGCATACAGCCCGATAGCCGCTGCGACCGACGCCGCGTGCACCAGGCCGGTACGCATCTGATCCTCGTGCTGCTCGGCCCAGTCCACCCACCCGGCCAACGCGGCCGGCGCGGCCGAAAGGACGCCCAGACCCACCAGGAGGCGGGCATTGCGCCCTGCGCCGGGCACGACGTCCAGCACGGCGGCGGACAGCCATGCGCCCATCGGAATCTGCACCAGCACGGGATGCAACGGATGGCCGATCGGCAGGCCGTGCAGCACATCGCGCAAGCGCCCCAGGGGTAGCCCGCGCACCGCCCGCTGGGCCGGATTGATCACCGCATCAAGCTTCTCCAGGCGGCTCAGCGCGTCGAGGGACGTCAGGAAGGAGGCCTCGGCGCGGGCGGCGGTTTCTTTCACCGTGCTTCTCGAAGCACGGACCGCGGAATTCGTATACCTCGCTGAAAGACGCACGACGTGCGATTTGCCATGTGCGGCCAGCCCGCAAACGGCTACCGGTTCCGTTCCACTCCGGTGGCTGAGGGACCGAGGGCAGGCTCTCGTCATGCCTTTGGAAAATGCCGGTTTCGTGGGCATGTCGCCGATCGGCGTCCGCGTGAAACACCCACGCGGGCGGAACTGAGACAAGGCGGCCCACGACGAGTGCGCGGGCGCAGCCAGCAAACCCCGGTGCCCGTGGAGCCGCTGCGGAGCAGCGGCCAGCACGGGCCGTCTGTGCCGAGGCCCTTCCGCGTTGCCGCGCGGAGCCCTGGTGAAAGCCTCCTGGCACTCGCCCGCCACCTGGCTGCTGCGAGAGACGCGAGGCGCCTCCTGCACAGCTCGCGTCGTACCTCGCCGGTCCGCTCGTGGCGCCAGCGGTGCCAGCGGCTGCGGTCTAAGCGGCACGCAAGGGTGCGATTTCCCTCAGCCGGGCCCCGAAGGCCATGGGAGGGACTCAGCCTGCACGGACGCGGACGGGCACGCCGTGTTCGTGCGCTCGTGCTCAAGGCGGACGCTCTTCTCGAGCAGAGGCTCGGTCGGTGGTCTTGAAACCACGGTCGTCAGTCGCGCCCGAATGGTGCACGGTGGAGGGGTGGCCGCCCGGCAGCGTTTTGCCGGCCTGCGGCAGCCATGGCAGTCGAGCCACGCGCTGCTGGCGGTCCCGCTCGTGCTCATCGTGGTGATCACGGTCGTTGACCTGCTGGTTCCGGCCGATGTCCACCTCGGTCCGCTGCTGGTCATCGCGCCCGCGATCACCGCCTCGTTCGCCGGTCCCCGCTTGACCGGGGTGATCGGGGGCCTGACGGTGGCGGCCCAGGCGTTCATCGGGTGGCACTTCGGCGTGTTGTTCTCCCGGAACGTGATGGTGCAGATCCTCGCCCTGACTGTGCTGTCCTGTCTGATCGTGTGCTTCTGCGTGGTGCGCGAACGCCGCCGTAAGGAGCTGGACCAGGTGCGGACGGTCGCCGAGGCCGCCCAGCATGTCCTGCTGTGGCCACTGCCCGAACAGCTCGGCCCGCTGCAGGTCGCCTGCCTGTATTTGGCGGCGGAAGATGAGGCGCAGATCGGCGGGGACCTGTATGCGGCCACCCGCATCGACGGCGGGGCCCGCGTGATGATCGGTGATGTGCGGGGCAAGGGCCTGGCCGCCATTGGGGAGGCCGCTCTCCTGCTCGGGGCCTTCCGCGAGGCCGCCCACAAGCACACCACCCTTCCCGAACTGGCCGCCGGCCTGGAGCAGAGCGTGACCCACTACCTGCCCGAGTTCGAGCCGGAGGAGGAGGCCGGAGAACGCTTCGTGACCACCTTGCTGCTGGAGATCCCCGACGCCGATCCCCTCACGCGAATGACCAGCTGCGGCCACCCTCCGCCACTCCTGCTGCACCCCGGCGAAGCCGTCGCCGTTCCCGTCCACCCCGCGCCCCCACTGGGGGTCGGCCCCACCGGGCCGGAGGACTACACGCTGGACGTGTTCTCCTTCGAGCCCGGCGACACCCTCCTGCTCTACACCGACGGCGTCATCGAAGCCCGCGACCCCCACGGTGCCTTCTATCCGTTCACCCAACGGGCCGCTCAGTGGACCGACCACAGCCCTGAGAGTCTCCTGCACCACCTTCGGCGCGACCTCCTCGCCCACGTCGGCGGACGTCTCGCCGACGACGCCGCCCTGATCGCGATCCGCCGCACGCTGCCCGCGCACCCGGGCCGCCGCCACAGGAGAACCTTCCACGCCGACGGGTTCCGGCACCGCTCTCAGACCGAACCGCCATCGCGCTGATCAGCTGCAACAGGCCCGGTCCCTGCCGCCGAAGGAGAGGGCGTGCGGCCCGGTGTCAGGGGGCCGGGCCGAAGAGCTCGATGAGGGGGCCGGTCCCGTCGGTGGGAGCGCGGACTTCCAAGTGCAGGACTGGGGTGTCGAGGTGGAGGCGGAAGTCGAAGACCGGGCAGCGCTGCTGTTCGGATGCGGCCAGCGTTGCGATGTCCGCGGCCCGCTCGGCGGGCAGGGTGAGCCACAGGCCGTCGGCGAGCTCCCGGCGTACAGTGCCGTACCCGCTGGGCTGTCACCGCAACCTTCAGCTCAGCGGTGCTATCGACGGGCGCACGGCCGGTCGATACGGGAGCGGGTGGGACACCAGGAATTGCCGTCGTCTGCTGTGGCTTACCAAGACGCGGTGGTTGTGGCGATCACCAGCCTGGTGGTCTCGCCGTGCCCATGGCCTTGGTGACCGTGATCTCGATGACTACCCGTTCAGGGTTGGGCCGTGGCTGCTTATACCGCCGGGCGTAGCGCGCTTCGGCGTCTGCGACCGATGGGCGGTCGTCTTTGAAGGGTCTCAGGTGGGCAGCTTGCGCATGGCCATCACGGATCCATCCGGGTGTCCGAGACGGGGCCACCTCAGTCGGGATCCCAGGTGTCGAGGGCCCAGGTAGCCCGCCGGGAGTAGACCTCTGCGCGGTACTGCTCCACCGGCCCTCTGTGAGGTGGTGGAGGGGCCCTTCGCGACGCCGGAATACGCGGTTCCGTGCTGAACACCAGGCTCGGCGTTTGGTCCCAGGGGCCGATGTGCACTGCCTCCACGTGGGCTGAGGCGGAAGCGAGCTGGTCGTGCGAGGTAGCGGCGGCATTGCTGTGATTGCCCTTGCTCTCGATCGGGAAGACCCGTGACGGTTCTCCGGGCCTCCAGACCTCGGCGAAGAACCGCGGACGGTACAGATAGCCCGATCGAGGCCCTTTCTCCCTGCTGGTCAGCGCCCAGCCCGCCCGGAGGGTGGTGTCCGCCGGGACGATCGAGACGAGCTGCGGACAGCGTCGGCTCAAGACCTGCTTAGCCAGAGCCAGAGCGAAGCCGGTTCCGAGCTCAATGGGCCGTAGGGCACAGTTCAGTGCGTGACATCATCTGTCTTGGTGGGGTCTTGGGTGGGGCAGGAGAGTGACAAGCTCAGCCCACTGCCACGCCGTAGGGGCTGGCGCCGACGGTGACCGTGGCGACAACCTTGTTGGATTTGGGGTCGATCACCGTGAGGGTGCCCGCGGCCTGTTCCGTGACGTAAACCGCCTGGCGTGTGACCTCGATGTTGAACGGGTCGGTGCCGGTAGGGCCCACGGAAATGGTCGACGAGACCCGGTTGTTGCCGGTATCGATCACGGATACCTGGCCCGGGCCGAGAACGGCGGCGTAGACCGACTTGCCGTCTGGTCCGATCGCCACGTCGAAGGGCCCTTCGCCGACCGGCACGGCAGTCGCCTTACGGGTGCGGGTTCCGACGGCCAGGACACGTGCTGCGACCTCGTCGGCGACGTAGGCCGACTTGCCGTCGGGGGTGATGGCGACGCCCACAGGGGAGTGCCCCGCGGCGAGGTTCCCGGTGACCTGGCGTGTACGGGTGTTGATGACCGACAGGCTGCCCGACCCGGAATTGGCCACGTAGGCCGTACTGCCGTCACGACTGAAGGTCACGCTCACCGGGGACTTGCCGACCGGGATGCGTGCGGCCACCCGGTTGGTTCCGGTGTCGATCACCGACACGGTGTTCGAGCCCCCGTTGGCGACATAGAGGGATCTGCCATCGGGGCTGAGGCCGACACCCGTGGGGCTCTTCTCCACCGGCACGGTCGTGGTGATCTTGTTGGTGCGGGTGTCGAGCACCGACACCTGGGCCGAACCGTTGTTGGCGATGTATACGTGCCTGCCGTCCGGGGTAACCGCGACACCTTCGGGTGCCTTGCCGGCCTTCACGGTTGCGACGACCTTGTAGGTGCGGGCGTCGATCACCGAGAGGGTGTTGTCCTGCTGGTTTGTGACATACACACGGCCGCCGGATCCGGAGCCGGGTCCGACGGGCACGGGCGTCGTAGCGGCGGCATGCGTGTCGGCCGACCCGGCGGTCGTACATGAGGTCAGCAGGATCCCAATGGCCGCCGCGAGGGCGGGCCGGAGCGTCCTGGGGGGTCGTCGGCAGCCATTGCTGGCCCGGGACCGCAGGGCAGAGAACATCTCGCCTCCTGTGTGCATCGCAAGGTTCGGTCCGAAACCAGGCGTCAGATGGTCGACGGCCGCCCGGCGGCAGGGGTCGGGATCAGGTCACGAGTCCGCGGGCGTAGTAGTCCTTCTCGTCCCGGACTCCCGGAAGTGCGAAGAAGTAGCCCCCGCCCTTCGGCGTGATGAAGGGCACCAGTGCCTCGTCTTCCAGCCGGGTCTGCATGGCGATGTACGTGTTGAGTTCCTTCTGGTAGCAGACGAAGGCGTGCCCCATGTCCAGTTCCGGCGGATTGGGGCTGCGGTCGTAGTCGTAACTGCGACGCAGGATGGTGCTGGTCGGCGCGGTCTGCGGGGTCTGGGGATTGGCAAGGCGGATGTGCGAGTTCAGCGGGGTGATCAGGCCCTGCGGGTCGTTGGTGTAGATGGGGTCGAGGAGGTCCGTGGCGTTCTCGCCCACGGCATACATGGGTGCGCCGCTCGCCTTGCGGCGGCCGAAGATCCGCTCTTGCTGGGCGACGGGCACCTTCTGCCACGCCTCGATGTGGAAGTGCACGATACGCACCACGTGGTAGGTGCCGCGCGTGGCCCAGGCGGGTTCCCCGGACTTCGGCTGGGCCCAGACCCACTGGTCCATCTGGGCGGGATCGGTGGTGTCCGGATTGGAGATGCCGTCCTTGAAACCGAACCAGTCGCGCCGGACACCGACGGGGCGTTCCGGATTGCGTTGCCCGTCGATGCGCCAGCGCAGCTTCATCGCGGATGCGGTGTGGGTCAGGATGTCGATCAGTGCGTGCACCGTCGTGTCCCGGTGGTCGGCGCAGATCTGGATCAGCAGGTCTCCCTGGCTCAGGGCAGGATCGAGGTCGTCGTGGCGGAAGGGTGTCATGGTGACGAGCTGGACCGGCTTGCGCGCGCTCAGTCCGTAGCGGTCGTCGAACAGGGAGGCACCCACTCCGACGGTCAGGGTGAGACCGTCCGGTACGACCGCGGGTCCCAGGATGCCGTTGTCCGATGGCGTCGATGTCGGGGGGACCTTCGGGGGCCTGCCGCCCGCCGTCAGGAAGCGGGCCCGCGCAGTAAGTGTGCGGAACAGCTCGGTGAGTTCCGCGCGGTCGGCGGCGGTCACGTCGCACGAGAGGAAAATTCCGTCCTGTTGGGGCGGGGTGAGGATGCCGGCCTGGTGAACGCCGTGGAAGGGAATCACGCGGGATTGTGTGCGCTTGGCCTCGGCCACCGGGGCAGCGAGGGTCGTGCCCCCGCCCACGGCGATCCCGCCCGCCGCTCCGGCCAGACCCGCGGTGGCGCCCTGAAGAAACGACCGCCGAGCAAAGGCGCTCGCCGGGCACCCTCCGCCGCTCCACCCGTCATCCGCGCTCGGAAATTCTTCCTTGGTCATGGTTCCCCTAAGGCGGTGAGCCAGGTCGCAGCAGTACGGCACTGGCGTGAGCGGTTTCCATGAGCCGGCCCGGCGCCGAAAGTCGAAAAGGTGCACGACTGCATACGGCAGCCCCACCAGCGCCTGGATCGCCGCCAGTTGCATGACTGTCCGTAAAATGGAATATATCGGACACACGCGCTGATGCCACTCGCAGTGCCGCCAGTTGGCGAAGCCCTCACTGTCTACGTCGTGCGTCGGCTCGCGGCCTGTGGAGCGCGCAGCGGCGAGAAGAGCCTGGTCGCCTGCTGCAAAGGCCAGAGGTCTGCCGTGGCTGCCACGCGCGGGTACTGGGCCCCATCACCGCAGGACGGGGTCTGCCAGGAGTCGCCGCGTGCTGACGATGCGACCCGGCCCATCCGGGAGGACTGCCACGAGATTGCCCGGCACAAGACGCTCGCCTGGGCGGCCAGGCCGGAGCGCGATGTTCCGTTGTCAGGCAGTCGACGGCGGTTTCCTCAAGTAGTCGACGGCGGCGAGGTCGTCGTTGTCGTGGCCGGCTGCGACGGTTGCTTCCAGGCGGTCTCGGACGGCCTGGAGCAGAGGGCTGGGGGTGGCTGCTGCCGCGGCCAGTTCGATGTCCTTCAGGGCGAGTTGCACCGCGAATCCGGGCGCGTATGAGGCGTCGTCCATGACGCGTACTTTCTGCAGCTCGTACGGCATGGCGAGCGGGCCCGCCTCAAGCACCCGGACGAACGTCGCGTGGTCGACGCCGAGATCGTCGCACAGCGCGAGGACATCGCTCATGGCGACCGTCGAGGCAGCCATCCAGGCGTTGACCGCAAGCTTGACGGCGTTTCCCTCGACCCCCGTCCCGACGTGGAGCACGGACGAACCGAGATCGTCGAGCAGCGGACGTGCCCGTCCAAGGACGTCCTCGGGACCGGCAACCAGCCAGACAAGCTTGCCCTGCCGTGCGGGAGCAGTGCTTCCCGAGACCGGTGCGTCGAGGTACGCAACACCGTGATCACGAGCCAGACCGGCCAGCGCGTCGGCGTTCCGTGGCCCTACCGTGCTCGCCTGTACCCAGACGGCGTCGTTGTCGAGCCGACCGATGGCATCTGACATGACCTCCGCGACCGCATCGCCGTCACGGAGCACCGTGAGGACGACGGACGCGCCGGAGACCGCATCGCCCACCGCGCTCACTGCCGTGACCCCGGCAGCGTGCTCCGCCACCGCACGGGCCCTCTCCTCCGTACGGTTCCACAGCCGAACCTCGTGGCCACTCTCTCCGAGCCGCATCGCCATCGCGGAGCCGAGTGCGCCTGCTCCGAGAACAGCGACGGTGGAAGCGTGAGACATGGAAGATCCCTTTCCGTTTCCCCTTATCCATCTTCCGCTGGCACCCGGGTGTTCCCTGGCAAGGAAACGCAGCGCCCTACACGAGCAGTAAGCCGAACATCGGCGAGTCGGGCAGGACGGTGGCGTCCCGCTGGCCTGGTCCGGCAACCCGCTCGCGTTCCTCCATCCTGCGCATTGCCGCAACCGCTCACCGAGCGCACTCACATCGGCCGCGCTGGGCTCCCGGTGCTCAAGGAGCAGTTCTCCGGGCAGGTGGGCATCGACTGCCTGAGCGGGCTCTGGGTGGGTGACTGCGCTGGCTGGCGACCGTTCACGGGCGGAGGCTTGAGGCAGGCCGACGCCCCGTCGTCCCGGCGCCCCCGACCACAACCTGACCTAAGAGCCTTGACGAGACCTGCAAATTAGAACGTGCTCGACTGGACGATGTGTAACCACTAAATATCGATAGAGAGGTTAGGGATATGGTCCCCGCAGTTCACCACCGCACCGCCACCATCAACGGTCTCGAGGTCTTCTACCGGGAGGCCGGCGACCCGAAAGCCCCCGCCGTGCTCCTCCTGCACGGCTTTCCGACCAGCTCGCACATGTTCCGCCACCTGATCCCGGCGCTCACCGACCGCTACCACGTCATCGCACCCGATCACATCGGGTTCGGCAAGTCCGCGATGCCGGCCCTGCAGGACTTCCCGTACACCTTCGAGGCCCTCACCGACGTCACCTCCGGACTGCTCCAGCACCTGGGCATCGACCGGTTCGCGATGTACGTACAGGACTACGGCGCTCCCATTGGCTGGCGGCTCGCCCTCCAAGCCCCCGACCGCACCACCGCGATCATCACCCAGAACGGCAACGCCTACGAAGAGGGCTTCGTCAAGCCCTTCTGGGACGGCGTCTTCGCCTACGCCAAGGCCCCGGGACCGGACACCGAAGCGCCCATGCGGGGGGCCCTGACCCCCGAGATCACCCGCTGGCAGTACGTGAACGGAGTCGCTGACCCGAGCCTGGTCAGCCCCGACAACTGGGTCCACGACCAGGCGCTGTTGGACCGCCCCGGCAATGACGAGATCCAGCTCAAGCTCTTCCGCGACTACCCGACCAACGTGGACCTCTACCCGCAGGTCCACCAGTACTTCCGCGACTCCCAGGTCCCGCTACTGGCGGTCTGGGGCGCCAACGACGAGATCTTCGGCCCCGACGGCGCCAAGGCATTCACCCAGGACCTGCCCCACGCCGAGATCCACCTCCTCGAGTCCGGGCACTTCGCCCTGGAGAGCCACCTCGAGACCATCACCGAGCACATCCGCGACTTCCTCGCCCGCGTCCTCGCCTGACGCTCAGAGGGTCGGGGCGACTGCCGCGGCCGCGGGCCACCACCCCCACTGCCTCCACCTCGAAGTCCACGACAGCGAGCGCCACTCCCGCGTCCGTACCCCGCCCGCCGCACTGAGCGGAGAAGCCGGGCGCGGCATGCGCATCGTCCAGGAGCTCTGCGACGACTGGGGGCAGGGCCCTCACCGGCGACGGCAAGGCCGTCTGGAGCTGCTTCCGCCGGCCCGAGGCCCCCACCTCCCGCGGCTCCTGCACGCCCTGACCGTCAACAACCCCCAAACGCTGTGCACCACCGAGCGGCACGCCTCCTGCGCGACGTGCACGACGCCTACGACTTCCTGGCGCCCCCCACGCCCTTCAAGACCGGAACGGTAGCTTCACCACCGGCCTGGGGCCACATGCGGAGTCGAGGGCCTCATCGCAGGCCGGCCGGTGGGTTCGGCGGTGGAGGTGGCTCACGCGTCCGGAGCGACGAGGCTACGAAGCAGGGGAGTGGCGATCCGCACGATGTCCTCCACGTCTGCCTCGGCCAGGTCGGGCATGTGCAGCAGAAAGCGCTGGGCCGCGACACCCATCATGATCGCGCTGAACAATGCGGCACGCAGTCGCGCGTCGGGGGCATCGATGGTGGCAGCGATGTGGTCGGTGACCTCCGCGGTGACATGCCGGCGCAGCAGCTCTGCCGCTTCGTCGCTCGTCATGCTGGTCCGCAGGAGCACTGCCATGGGGCTGTCCGGATCTGCCGCCCAGGTGTCCAGCATGCCGCGCAGGCGGTTCTCCACCGTGTGGCCGGGGTCGCTGGTGGTGAGTTCGTCGTGGGGGATCTGCCAGTGGACGGCCTCGCGGAACAGGTCCTGCTTGCTGCCGAAATACTGGATCACCGAGGACTTGTCCACGTCAGCTTCGGTCGCAATGGCGCGGATGGTGGCGCGCTCGTAGCCGACTTCCGCGAACTTCCGCCGTGCGGCCGTCAGGATGCGCCGACGTGTGCGCTCGCCTTTGCGCTCCGGAAGGGCTGCTTCCTCGTCCGGGCCCCCTGAACCGGAATTCCGCCGCGCGGCCTGTCCGGGCGCATTCGTCACTGCATCGGCGCAGGTCAAAGTCGGTCCCCTTTCCGGTGCCGGTCCTGATGCTACAAGCACCTCCGCGCGGCGCCGGGGCCTTGGTGACGGCAGATCGGAAGGCTCCGCAGGGGGAGGAGCTGATGCTGTTGCACGGGGAGGGCCGGCCCTCACCACTACTGCACTCCGGCCGGTGGAGTGCCAACGGCCGGAGTGAGACGCAACGGTTCGGCGAAACCGTCACAGTGGTGGTGTGCGGACGAGAGCCGTCCGGCTCAGGCGGCCAGCGCTGCTGCGTCCTCCACCAGCCGGTCGAGGTCCGGCAGAGCGTGGGCCCGGCGCTGGAGTCCTTGGGCGCGGGACCGGTAGGAGCGGTCCTCCAGTACGTTGCGCACCGCCGCGGCCAGCGAATCGCGGGTGACGTCCTGGACGTCTATCCGGGTCCCGACGCCCAACTGCTGGAGCCGGCCGGCGTTGTGGGACTGCTCGGCGAACAACGGCACAGCCACCATGGGGACTCCGGCTGCCAGCGCCTCCCGGGTCCCGTTGAATCCAGCATGCGTAATGAACAAATCGCTGGACCGGAGCAGCAGTTCCTGCTGGACGAACGACGTCAGATGGACGTTGCCGGGGCGTGGTCCGTCCCACTGCCGCGGGTCGCGGTCCGCCCCCAGGGCCACGACACCGGTGACGGGCAGCTCTCCGAGTGTCTCGATGATGGTCTTCAGCAGAGCGTGGGCGCCGCCGGGAAGCCGGGTGGCGTTCGAGCCGAGGGTGGCGAGGACGAGCGGCCGGTCCGTGGAGAGTTGGGCGATATCCGGGTCGAGGGCACCCTGTGCCGTCTGCGCGGGAACCTGGTAGTAGCGGGCGCTGGGCAGTCGGCTGTCCGTGGGGTAGAAGTCCTCCGGAACGACTCCGGCACGGAAGGCGCGGAACGTGTGCCAGGCGTCGCTGACCGGCGCGAGGCCGAGCTTCCCCCGCTGCCGGTTGAGCTCCTTCGTCACGACGGGATGGGCATAGGGCGCCATCGGTGCGATGTCCAAAGCGCCGTGTGGGATGCCGAGGCTTTCCGCCGCCAGATAGCCGCCGTACTCGGTCGACTCGTGGAGGATCAGGTCCGGTTGCCAGCTCTTCGCCACTTCGAGGAGGTCGCGGGTGCCGGCCTCGGCAAGGTGCCCGACGAAGGCCGCAGCGAAGAATTCTGGCGCCATCTCGACGGTCACGGAACCGGCCTTCTCCATGCCCGGCGGGGGCCGGAGCCTACCGCCCTGGAGTGCTTCCCCCATCGACTGGACGTTGGGCAACGTTAACGCGGTAAGTCCGCGCTCCTCGATGTGCGGGACAACGCTGGCTCCCGTGGCGACGGCCACCTTATGACCCGCCTCTTGGGCTCTCTCTGCCACTGGCAGCACCAGGGGGGCGAGGTGCGAATAGATTGCCTGGGCGGTGATGAGTATGCGCATGGTGCTCGCTCTCCACGATGCGGTGCAGGCGCCACGGTGTGGGCCTCGCCCCGGGTTTCACGGCCGACTTCTCAGAAATAAACGCTTGTTGAGAATCTATCACTCGCCTTTCGCACCCCCTTCAGGGCCTCGTCGTGGTCTCGGGGGCACCGGCACTGGTCGACACACATAGCCAAGGCTCTCCGCAAGCAGGCTGTCCGCTAAGCCTTCCCGCTTGTGTCGTCTGCCCCGCCGCCTATCCGTGCGGCGGGGCGGCGGCCTTCCGTGGGTAGCGCAAAGGACCCGGCACCCGGTCCGATGGGGACTGGTGTCGGAGCCGACGACGGCGCCGTCATCGAAGGGCAGTTGGAGGACGTCGGCGAAGAATTGCCGTGTGTACAAGGGCAAGGGGCCTTCTCGAAGGTCGGGGCAGTGTGTCAGCGGCGCGGACCGGGTCGTCCGACGGGAGCGGCGGGCACAGTTGCGGTGGTGGTGCTCCAGCGCGGCACGCTGCGGGTGCCGAGGGACGGCGGGCGGCGCGACGCGGCGCTGCGCTGCACGTCGAGCGGTGTCGGGACCGGGGGCGGCGGTGGCGTGATCGGGGTGAGCTGGGCCTTGCCGCGCAGGGTGGAGAGCATCGTGTCCCGCCACCGGGGCAGCGGCGTGGGAGAGACGCACGTGGTGACCGCCTTGACCAGAGGCACCGGAGTGTTCGAGGAGGCCGTGGCGTACCAGTACGGCCGCTCTGCGGCGGTCCGCCCCACAGGAACCAGCGGGCCTCCAGCGGGGTCAGCTCTCGTTCCGGGGCCAGGCGGCCGGTGGTGTATTCCAGGCCGGCCATCGTGTCGGGGTCTGGAGTTCCATGACTCCCCAGCGGGGGTGCTGGAGTCTCCAGCCGCGGTTGATCAGCCGTGTCACTGCGCTGAACGCGGACAGCTGGGCATCCGCTTTCGTATCCGGGGCAGCCAGATAGGCGTCCGGTCCGTCGGTGTACGCCGTCGACAGGGCCTGGGTGAAGGGGGTGACGAACTCGGTCGGGGTCATGTCGTTGAAGCAAACGCCCCACTGGGGCTGGGCGAACGGGTCGGTGTAGGCGGTGATGCGCCACAGTCCGTCGTCCTCGCCCTCGGGCAGGTGGTCGAGGCGGAGGCGACGATCGGGAGCGGTCACGAAGGCATGAGAAGTTACGTGGAATCACCCCCTGAGACTGCCGTCAGCGGCAGGGGCGTCACCGCGGCCGAGGAGGCCCGTTGGACATCTCAATGATGTTGCAGGACAAATGGCCGATCGGTGACCACCTGGAGATCGTTCCGGACATCTGGGTGGTTCGTTAAATTTCTGGCTTGGCGAGGTGATCGGCGGTGCCACCGCGCCACTCGACCAGGAAGAGGCTCGCGTCATCGGTTGTGGTCCCGCCCCTCTCTCGCATCAGTGTGTGGGAGAGGCTCCGCACCATCTCCTGCACGTTTCCACTGGTGGGCCCGACGCGCTCGATGGTGTCGATCAAGCGTTCCTCGCCGAACTGCTCCCCGCCGGTTTTATGTTCCTCGACGACGCCGTCGGTGTAGAACAGCACCCGGTCGCCGCGCCGGAGCTTCCGCGTGCTGACCTGCGGTGTGTCACCGCCGAAGCCGACCGGCAGGGTTCCCGGGCTATCCAATGGCTGGATGACCCGGTGGCCGCGGATCAGCAGCGGTGCCGGGTGGCCGGCGTTGACCCATTGCAAGTGGCCCGTTCCGATGTCCATGCGCATCATCTGCGCCGTGACGAAGTGGTCGGGGCCGAACTGCTCATCGATAGCGGCATCCATGAACTCATACAGTTCGGCGAGCCCGACATCGGCGCGTCTGGCGTGCCGGTAGGCACCCACGGCGACGGTCGCCAGTACTGCAGCGTTCAAGCCGTGGCCCATCGCGTCGATGACGGCCAGATGCAAGATGTCGTCATTGAGGGCGTAGTCCAAGCTGTCGCCGGCGACGTCGTAGGCGGGCTCCATGATTCCAGCGACTGCGACCTGCGGGGTCTTCATCGACAGCGGAGGCAGCAATGACCACTGGATCTCCGCAGCCACGCTCATCGGTTCGCGACGCCGGGCCTGGAAGAACTGGTCCGTGTAACCGCCTTTGGTGACCAACATGTCGGCGACCAGGCCGGCGAGTCGTCGAAGCAACCGGCGGTCATCGTCGTCGACGCTGTCGAGGGTGAGGGCCATCACCCCGACCTCGTCGCTGCCGTCCAGTAGCGGCAGGAACATCCGTATGCCGTCGGCCTGCGGGTGCTCGACTGCGGTCGCGTGGAGGAAAGCCTCGCCGGCCCGGGATTCGAAAGGCAGTGGATCGCCGACTCTGAGCCCCCTGCCCGGCAGCGGCACCAGCATGAGCTGGGCATAGTCCTGCAGGAAGATCGAAACATTCCGGCCACCGATGATGCGCACCTCTTCCGCCACCAGCGGCGCGATGAGCTGGGGCGGCATCTCGTGAGCCCGGTCCAGCAGCTGCCCCAGCAGCCGCTCGCCGAATCCTTCCGACCGGTCCACCGGAACCCTGCGGTTCTCCTGCACAAATTCCGTCATGGGCACCTCAATTTTTGCCCGCAGACAGACAGCTTTCCTCTTCTGCCGGCTCCCCTGCTTTGCTGCCACGCAGACCGCGAGCACCGCACCGGCGTCCCCTCCAGCATCGCACCAGCTCACACCCCACGACATTCCTGTTGGGATGGATCTTGCAAACGCGGTTCCGCCCTGACTGGCCTGCCGCGCGAGCCTTCCCTGCCGGTACGCGGATAGGTTGCTGGCCGGGACTGACGGGACGACGAGATCGACATGGCGCCGTACGCGGTGGCCGAGTCTGTGCCCACGAAGACCATCGGGGTGCGGCTGCCGATCTGACCCCGCGGCCCGCGGCGGCTCGCACGAACGAGTGGGTTTCGGCGGAATAGGGAACTCCATATCCCACTCACAGTGCCTGCACATGTTGCTGGGCCAGGGTGATCGAGCCCTTCGGCGAAAGGGCTCACATGACCAGCACCATCACGCCTGGCTCGACAGCGACCCGCGCCGCACGGTCAGCCCCGCGTCCACCGAGTCTCGTCCCGGTCCTGGCGCAACTGATGATCTGGGGCGGTGCCGCCGCTGCCGTGTGGCTGTGGTGGAGCAACACCGCCGCACCGGCCACGGCCTCGGACTGGCTGCCCGCCGGCGTGCGCGTCGCCGGGCCGCTGGCCGGCTACGCCTGCGCTGTCCTCCTGCTGCTGATGGCGCGCGTGCCGCTGCTGGACCGTAGCGTCGGCAGCGACCGCCTGGCCCGCTGGCACGCATGGGGCGGCCGATGCACCGTCTCACTGGTGCTCGCCCACGTCTTGCTGCTTCTGGCGGGAAGCACGCTGGGCGGCGGGCACCCCGAGGGCGTGGAAACCCCGGGGGCCGGAAGCGGGGCCCCCTCTCTGTACCTCCTTGTCGAAGCCATCATCGGCGGTGTGTTGCTGCTGATCACCGCGGTCGTCTCCGCGCGCGCGGTGCGCCGCCGTGTCTCGTACGAGACCTGGCACTTCCTGCACTTCGCGACCTATCTGGCGGTCTTCTTCGCCTTCTGGCACCAGGTGGCGATGGGCGAAGACCTCGTGGGGAACCGCGCGGCCAACCTCGCCTGGTACGCCATGTACATCACGGTGACGGTCCTGCTGGTCTGGTCCCGGTTCGCCCTCCCCTTGCGCCGCGCCCTGTGCCACCGGCTCAGGGTCGCCGAAGTGCGACCCGAGGCTCCCGGCGTCGTCTCGGTGTATGTGACCGGACACCGGTTGGACGAGCTGCGCGCGGAGGCCGGCCAGTTCTTCCGCTGGCGGTTTCTGAGCAGCGGCATGTGGTGGGCCGCCAACCTGTACTCCTTCTCGGCCGCACCGCACCCGGAATATCCGCGCATCACGGTGAAGGCAGCAGGCTCCCACAGCGCGGCACTTGCCCACCTGAAGCCCGGCACCCCGGTGCTGGCCGAAGGGCCAGCCGTGTCAGCGGCGGGCGCTGAGATAGCGATTCCCCCACAGCCACCTCGCTCGGACGACGGACAGACGTAGTTGTGGACGACTACCTTTCCTGACTTACGCCGGTAGCGGTGTCCCACCAGACCTCGATGGCATTTGCTGCACCGCAGGATTCCGGAGAGAAAGTACTTGTTGACCGGTGCGGTGCCGGCCTCGCCGGGCTTGATTCCGGCCTTCTGGCGGCGGCGTTGCCACTCGAACTGGACCTGGGGCCAGTGCTTGGGGGTGACGATGGGGTCCCACGACCCGAGCAAGGGGCGTCCCTCGTCATCGAAGAGGGCCAGTGACCAGCCGTCCCCGCCGGTAGCGGCTTGGACCCGATGTTTCCCCGCGTAGGAGACCATGCCCGCGTAGCGCGGATTGCGGAGCATCTTGGCGACCATCGTGGATGAACATGTGCGGGCGGCAGGAGGCTTGATCCCTTCGGCGTTGAAGGTCCTGGCGATGCTGTAGGCCGATTCCCCCGACGTGAAGTCCTGGAAGATTCGGACGACGACGTCGGCCTCGTCCGGGACGAGCTGCCTTTGTGCTCGCCCTTGCGGATCCAGCCGTACGCGATGCGGCCTTGGGCGAGTCCGTTCTGTGCGGCGGTGAGGTGTTGGCGGGCGACGCGGTGGGCGGTGTCCTTGGAGGGCTTGAGCGCCATCACGTACATCATGCGGGCCTTGTGGCGGTCGCTGTCGTTGATGAGGTTCATGCGGCCGCCGGTGCCTCCGGTGACGGGGCGCTCGACGTATTTGACGATGTCGATGAGGTCTTCGAGATTTCGGGGTTGGCGGGCGAGCCGGTCGAGGTCGTAGAAGATCACGCCGTCGATGACGCCGTTGGCGAGGTCGGCGAGGAGCTGGCGGAATTCGGGGCGCGGGACGATCCAGTCGATGGAGCCGTCGGGCCTGATGACCTTGCGCTTCTTGAAGGCGGAGGTGTCGTTTTCCCGGTAGATCTTGGCGAAGGGGCCCCAGCGCAGGCAGGCGCGGGCGTCTTCGAGTTGGCGGTCGAGGCAGGTTTCGAGGCCGAAGCGGTTGGAGGAGGTGCGGAGGTAGGCGTCGGGGCGCTTGGGGGGAGTAGGCCGCTAGGTGGTCGTAGAGGTTGAGGGTGACCTGGCCCCCACGGGCGTGCGCGGGGACGTCGAAGTCCTCCCAGACGGTCACGGCTGTCGTCACGGTGTCGGCTCCTGGTGCTCGTCGGCTCCGATACCGGGCACTTTCCGGCGAACTCAGGGGCTGGGTGGTGTCGTGGATCCGCTGTACGTTCCGCGGCCGCCACCCTGGATACTGATCACCATGCGCACTGACTTTGATCCCGCTGTCATGTCCCGCAATGACTTCTACCGGCTGCTGACCGCCACCGTGGTGCCGCGGCCCATCGCCTGGGTGTCCACCACCTCGGCGGACGGGACGCACAACCTTGCACCGCATTCGTTCTTCACCATCGCCAGCGTCGCGCCGCCCGTTGTGCAGTTCAGCTCCGTCGGGCGCAAGGACACTTTGCGCAATATCGAGGCGACCGGACAGTTCGTGGTGAACTTCGCGTCGGAGGAGCAGTTCGAGCAGATCAATGACACGGGTACGGACTTCCCGCACGGGGTGAGTGAGTTCGAGGCTGCCGGGATCGAATCCGAGCCGAGTTTGCGGGTCAAGCCGCTGCGGGTGGCGGCCTCGCCCGTGGCGTTGGAGTGCGAGGTGCACACCACGATCGGGATCGGGGATTCCACCATCGTGTTCGGGCGCGTGGTGCATGCGGTTGTGTCGCAGGATGTGCTGGTTGACGGGCACCCCGAGATCTCCAAGCTCAAGCCGTTGTCGCGGTTGGGCAAGGACGAGTGGGGCACGGTCGGTGACGTACGGGAGATCTCCCGTATCCGGCATGCGGACTGGCGGGGGCCGGCGGGCGATCGGTAAGGGGACGAGCGGGCGGAGAGCGCTTCTTCCGGTCCGGGGGAAGGTTTCAAGTCGGTTTGTTTGTGGGCTACTTCCGGCTTACCGCGGTGTTTGAGATGTTCGAGACTCTGTCTTGATGGTTCTTGGTGCTGCGGTGGTGCTGCGGTGGTGCAGTGGTGCCGGTGGTTGTTCGTGATGAGTGACGGGTCGACTGACAGACCGACTGGCTGACCGACTGACCGACTGACTGGAGTTGTGGTGAGTGCTCTCGGTTCCGTGTCGAATGGATCGTCCAGTTCCTCGGATGGTGCCTTGGTTGGTTCCTCGGACGGTTCTTTGGGGGGCTTCTTGGATTCCGGTTCCCGAGAGGGCCGGGAGGTGAGGGCGCCGTTCAGTCGGCGGTTCGGCTTGCGGGCGGTGGCTGCTGCCGCGATCGCCGGGCCGGCGGTGGCTGCGGCGTACGGGTCCGGGACCGCGTACGCCGCCGACGGCGGGCGGGGGCTGCGGGTGATGACCTTCAACCTGCGGTACGCCTCGGACACCAGGCCGAATTCCTGGGCCGAGCGGCGGCCCGGGATGCGGGCATTGCTGCGTCGGGAGGCGCCGCAGCTGCTCGGGACCCAGGAGGGGCTTTACGGGCAGGTGCGGGACATCGCGGAGGATCTCGGGTCGCATTACGACTGGGTGGGGACGGGGCGGGGCGGCGGGAGCAAGGATGAGTTCGCGACGGTTTTCTACGATGTGCGGCGACTCGCGCCGGTCGAGTACGACCATTTCTGGCTGTCCGATACGCCGTATCTGATCGGGTCGGCGACCTGGGGAAACACCGTCATCAGGATGGTGACCTGGGTGCGATTCCGGGATGTGCGTACGGGGGGCGAGTTCTATGCGCTCAATACTCATCTCGATCATGCGAATCAGTATTCGCGTGAGCGGTCCGCCGCCCTGATCACCGAACGGCTGCGCGGCCTGGATCCCGCACTGCCCCGGATCGTCACAGGTGACTTCAATGTCGCGGCGCACAAGAATCCCGTGTACGAGGCGATGCTCGACGGCGGATCGCTCGTCGACAGCTGGGACACGGCCGACGAGCGCAGCGCGCAGTACGCCACCTTTCACGGATACCGGCCGCTGGTGCCGGACGGGGACCGGATCGACTGGATCCTCACCTCACCGGGGGTGCGTACGCGGCGCGCCACGATCAATACGTACTCCGCGCACGGTCAGTTTCCGAGCGATCACCTACCGGTTCAGGCGCTGGTCGAATGGTGAGGGGAGCCGAGCCGCGGATCTGGAGGCCGGCGAGGAGTTCCTGGGTCGCGGCCGCCACGGCGTCCACTGCGTGATCGAACACCTCGCGGTTGTGCGCGGCCGGGGCGCGGAATCCGGAGACCTTGCGGACGTACTGCAAGGCGGCGGCCCGGATCTCCTCGTCGGTGACCTCGGGGGTGGTGGGCGGACGGAGCGTCTTGATGCTGCGGCACATGAGTCCAGTCTGCCTCTCTCGCGTGGCGGAGCTATCCGTCGAGTCCGGTCACCCGCATCGTGATGTTGAGGCGGCCGCTGGTCAGGCCGGTTGCCGGGTCGCCGGTGCCGGGGCGGACCTTGGGCACCCCGTGGTACGCGAAGCGGGACGGCCCGCCGAAGACGAAGAGATCGCCGGACGCCAGCTCGATATCGGTGTACGGCTTGGTGCGAGTCTCTGCGTTGCCGAAGCGGAAGGTGCAGGTGTCGCCGATGCTGAGGGAGACGACCGGTGCGCTGGAGCGCTCTTCCTTGTCCTGGTGCATGCCGAGCTTCGCCTGGCCGTCGTAGAAGTTGATCAGTGCGGTGTCCGGTGTGTAGTCGTCGCCCGCGGATGAGTCCTGGTACGCGGCGACCAGGGCCCGGCGGCCCAACTCGACCATCCAGTCGGGGAATTCGGCGACTCGTGCGCCGTTCACGTCGTCGGCGGTACGGGTGTATGCGTACGGCTGCCAGTGCCAGCCGATGCACACCGTCTGGACGGACATCACGCCACCGCGTGGGAGCTTGGTGTGCCGGATCGGGGCCGGGCCGCGTGCCCAGTCACGGCAGGCGGTGACGAGCTCGCGCTGTTGTGCCAGGGTCAGCCAGCCGGGGACGTGGACGGCGCCGGGGGCGAGTTCTCGGCGGCCCGGGCGGGGACCGGTCCGGTCGACCGATGTGGTGCGGACGCCTCCGCCGGCGCCGTTGGATTCTCCGGCACCCGCAGGCTGCCCGAGGTCGTCGAAGCCGGGAAGTGGCGTGCTCATCTGCTCCTGCCCCATCGGTACCTATTTACAGCGTGCCACGCGCGGTGAGCTGCTGGTCGGCGGGACCGGTGCCTGCTGGGTGACCCAGCCGCGGTCGATCGTCCAGATGCTGCCGCCGTCCGCTGTGGTGCCCCGCATGCCCTGCAGCGTTGCCGGGCCTGCCAGGGCGGGGAGACGGGAGTCGCCGAGAGAAGCGAAGCCGTAGGTGCGAGCCGGGTCCCAGTCGGTGCTGTGGCGCAATCGGCGGCTCATCTGGGCCCAGCCGAGTGGCGCGGCGGCCACCACCCAGGCGTCCGGTTCCTCGGCGGTGAACCGGTTGGCCGCCCGTAGCCAGGAGGCGGCGACCTCCGGCCAGTCGATCACGGCGAGGACCTCCCGGCCCGTGGCACGCCATGCCTCGACGAACGCGGCCGCGGCGGAACACGACGCCGCGTCCCGGCTGTGTCCGACGGCCACCGAGGCGATACGGGCATAGGGCGGCGCAGTCAACAGGCTTAGAAGCGCGGCGAGTTCGGCATCGGTGTGTGGATCGGGGGAGGGGAGGTCGCCGTACGCGGCTGCCTCCCCATGGGGAATGAGGGGAGAGGCCACAGGGAGAGTGGCGTGGAGAGAGGGGAGAGACATGACGGGCATGGGCCGGGCTCAGACGAGTGTGGGCTGGAGGGCGCCCTCGTGCGTCAGCAGCGCGGTCTTGCGCTCGACGCCTGCCGCGTAGCCGCGCATCGTGCCGTCCGCGCCGATCACACGGTGGCAGGGGCGCAGGATCAGCAGGGGATTCGCGCCGATCGCGGCTCCCAGCGCCCGTACCTCGGCCCGTCGGACGCCGAGGGCCTCGGCGAGCCGGCCGTAGGTGGTCGTGGTGCCGTACGGGACGGCCTCCAGGGCCTGCCAGACGCGCTCCTGGAACTCCGTACCCGAGGTGCGGTACGCGAGGTCGAAGCGGGTGAGCTCGCCGGCGAAGTAGGCGTGGAGCTGCCGGACGGCTTCGGTGAAGGGGCGGGGATCGCGCCGCCAGTGCGGCTGGACGGTGGCCGCGCCCCGCTGGTGCGGCATGGAGAGGGAGGTCAGGGCGGTGCCGCCGGGGGCGGTGGGCGATTCCTCGCCTACGAGCAGCAACTCGCCCAGAGGGCTGTCGAGGGTGGTGTAGCTGGTGGTCGGGGTGGTTGTCGTGGGGTGGCTCATGGTGCGTCCTCGTTCGTGCTTCTCGTTCGCAGTCCGCGTTCGTACCTGTCGTTCGCAGTGCTTGTTGGCGCTTTGCGCTTCTGTTCTTCGAGTCTGCGGGTTCGGGGACGCTCGGGCTGGCGGAAATCGGACGTCGCGGTTGCCTGCCGGCTGGCGCCCGTCGGCATTCGGCCACCGCCGCGCCGAACCGTCGCCCAGTAGGTGGGCGACGGTTCGGCGTGCCGGTCTCGCTCCAGGAGCTAGTTGAGGTCGATCTGGAACACCTTGTCCGAGCCGGGTCCGCCATCGCCGTTGTTGTCGGCGTTGGTGGTGGTCAGCCACAGGGACTTCTTGCCGGGTACGGATTCGACCGTACGCAGCCGCCCGTAGTCGTGGGTGTAGTAGGCCTTGGGGGTGCCCGTGCTGGTGCCGTTGACGGGAATGCGCCACAGGCGTTCGCCGCGCAGCGCTGCCATGTAGATCGCCCCGTCGGCGTAGGCGACCGCGCTGGGTGAGGCAGCCTCGACCCGCCACTGGCGCTTGGGGTTGGTCATTCCCGAGGTGGAGCACTTGCCCTCGCACTTGGGCCAGCCGTAGTTCTTGCCCGGCTGAATGAGATTCAGCTCGTCGAACTTGCTGTCGCCGAACTCGCCTTCCCACAGGCGGCCTTGGTCGTCCCAGGTGATGCCTTGCGGGTTGCGGTGCCCGTAGGAGTAGACCAGCGAGTTGAAGGGGTTGCCGGGGGCAGGCTTGCCGTCGGGGGTCATGCGGAGGATCTTGCCGTTGAGGGACTTCTTGTCCTGGGCCAGATCAGGGGTCTGGGCCTCGCCCGTGGTGGCGTAGAGGTAGCCGTCGGGGCCGAATTTGATGCGCCCGCCATTGTGGTACTTGTTCTTCTTGATGCCGTTGACCAGCACCTTGTAGTCGCCGAGCGTGCTGCCGTCGAAGGTCATGCGCGCGATGCGGTTGCCTTCGGAGGCGGTGTGCATCACGTACACGTGGTGGTCGGTCTTCCACGACGGCGAAACGGCGATGCTGAGCAGTCCGCCCTCGCCGCCCGTGGTGACGACGTCGGGGACCGTGCCGATCTCCTTCTTCGTGCCGTCCTGGGTGAGCGTGTAGACCTTGAACGAGTCCCGCTCGGTGATCAGGGCGGAGCCGTCCGGCAGCCAGCTCAGGCCCCAGGGGATGGACCAGCCCGACGAGACGGTCTTGGGGGAGCCGGGCTCGGAGGCGAGGGCGGTGGTGCCGGCGGCGCCGCCCGTACCGGCGGCCGAGAGAAGAAGTCCGGCGGTCAGGGCGGAGGCGGCGACCACGGTCAGTGTGGTGTGGCGCGCGGATCGGGTGCGAATGCGCATGGGGGGTCCTCCGGTCAGGAAGATGCGACGGGGCGTTCCCTCGGGGTGAGCAACCATCAGCGGCGCCGGGCTGATAGGAAAGTTTCCTGTTGGTTCGGGCCGGAAAACTACTGCGCCTCAGGATGGGGGTCAAGTGGCGGGAAGGTAGGAGGTATCTCCCGTCCCTGTAGGGGGAGTTGGTGCCAAAAGATCTTTAGGTGGTGTATGCATTCTGCGGTCACCCCTATTGAGCAGGAGGATTACGGATGTTGGGGCGCCTGGATGGCTGCGCGACCGCCCCATAGGTCGGACCATTTTTCGTCCCGCCCATTGACCGCGACCCTGTGGCTGGGGATTCTGCAAGGCAGCAACCTGGCAAAGCAGCAACCTGGCGCGGCGCAACACGTCCCAACGCGAAGTAACGTAACGTCACGCTAAGCAACACGATGAATACACGTCCAACGTGGTCGACGATCCGCCAACGTCCGGCGCCCTGGGGCCGTTGGTGGCCGGACCGGCGCTCTTGCGCGCCTCCCCTCTCCGTGCGAGTAGTGACAGTCGTGCCCTTGGCGAGGTCATACGTCGGTCCGCCATGCCCTCAAGCTGTCGGCTGACAATGGCCTCACGTCCGGAGCGCAGGCCTCACATCTCCACACCTTCTCGCCCTTCACCCCCATACGAAAGGCTGGATCCCGCATGAATCTCCCCATGAATCGCCCCATGACTCCGCCCATGAATTCCGGCATGGCCTCCCGTGTGACGTCGCGTGCGAATGGCGCTCCGCGAGAGAGCTCGGAGGCTTCCGGGACGCCGCAGAACGCGTCCACCGCCCGGCCCGCGGCCTCGCACCGTGAGCCGTCCGCCTGGCAGACGCCGGGGTACACGGTGATCGAGACCGCGCTCGAAGTCACCGCCTACTCGCTCAACGCCCGCTGACCGCCCCGCCATGCTGCTGCAGGTGCTCGGCACCGCGGCGGGTGGCGGAGTGCCCCAGTGGAACTGTGCGTGCCCCGGGTGTTCCGGGGCACGCACCCATCCCGACCGGCGCCGCCGCCATGCCTCGCTCGCCGTACGAGCCGACGACGACCACTGGTATCTGATCAACGCCACCCCCGACATCGCCGACCAGATAGAGAGCACCCCCGCCCTGCACCCGGGCCCCGCGGCACGCCGTACCCCCGTGGCGGGACTGGTGCTCACCGACGCCGAACTCGACCACACCCTCGGCATCGCACGGCTCCGCGAGACCGACCGGATCGAGGTGCTCGCCACCGGACCGGTCCGTGCGGCGCTACGCGACCGTGCGCACCTCGACGACATCCTCACGCCCTACGCCACCCTGGAATGGCGGGAGTTGGGTTCCGCGCCCATATCGCTGAGCCACGGGTCCGATATCGAGATCAGCGTCATCCCGGTCTCCGCCAAGCGGCCCCGGTACGCGGCTCCACGCGCGAGTCGAACCTCGGATTCCGGCGAGGGAGCGGATTGCGGCGAGAGAAGGGACTTTGGCAGGGGGGCGGACCACGGCAGGGAAGCAGCTCACAGCAGGCAAGCGGATCACGGCGGGCAAGCGGAGAAGCCCATCGGAGTCGAGCCCTGGGTCGTCGCCCTCCGGCTGCACGACCGTCGTACCGGCGGCACCGTGCTCTACGCCCCCGCCCTCGCCTCCTGGCCCGACGCGTTCCAGGAGGCGCTGGCCGACGCCGACTGCGTGCTGCTCGACGGCACCTTCTGGGACGACGACGAGCCGCGCCGCAGCGGATTCTCCGCCCGCACCGCGACCGAGATGGGCCATCTGCCCATCGACGGACCGGACGGCACCGCCGGCCGGCTGGCGCCGCTCGCCGCCCGCTGCCTTTACACCCACCTCAACAACACCAACCCGCTCGTCGACCCCGCCGCGCCTCAGCACAAGCAGTTGGCGGACCTGGGGCTCTCGGTGGCCGCGGAAGGGATGGAGATCGCCCTATGAGCATGCCGTTCGAAGAGCGGCTGCGGGCCGTGGCGCGCGACAGCTACCACGACCGTCACCCGTTCAACATCCGTATGCATGAAGGGACGTTGACGCAGGAGGAGCTGCGTCGCTGGATCCGTAACCGGTTCCACTACCAGCGCCATATCCCCGTCAAGGACGCCTTGATCGTGGCGAAGCTGCGTACCCCGGAACTGCGCCGGATGTGGCTGCGCCGGATCCAGGACCATGACGGGCAGCAGGACGGTGAGGGCGGTATCGAACGCTGGCTGCGGCTCGGCGAGGCGGCCGGGCTGGACCGGTCGCTGCTGATGGACGAGACCGGCGTGCTGCCGGGCGTCCGGCTCGCGGTGGACGGCTATGTCAACTTCTGCCGGTTGCGCTCACCGCTGGAGGCGGTCGCCGCCTCGCTCACCGAACTGTCGGCCCCGGACATCATGCGCACCCGGATCGACGCCTTCGAGACGCACTACGGCTGGATCGAAGCCGAAGGGCTCAGCTACTTCCGCGGCCGGCAGAGCCAGGGCCGTCGGGACAGCAAGGAAGCCCTGGCGCTGGTCCTGGACTGGGCGCGTACGGAGGCCGAGCAGGATCAGGCGGTCGCCGCGCTGACGTTCAAATGCCAGGTGCTGTGGGCACTGCTGGACGCGGTCGAGCGCGGGGAGCGGCCATGACGGGCTGGCGCCCGGTGCTCGCCGCTGCCGTCCATCTGCGTCACGACCGGGTGCGCGACACCGACCTTCTGCTCCTGCCCGAACGCGTGGTGGTGCTGGAAGGGAATGCCGGCGCGGTACTGCGGCTGTGTGACGGGCAGCGCGAAGTGCCCGACATCGTGGCGGAGTTGGCCCATCTCTACCCGGGCGCTCCGGTGGCGGAGGACGTACCGGAATTCCTCGGGCGGATACGAGAAGAAGGATGGCTGCGATGACCGGAATATGTTCATGGCTGCGATGACCGGAACGTCCTCCCCGTCCGGAGACCGGGCCCGTCCCCGCCCCTGGGCCCTACTGGCCGAGCTCACCCACGGCTGTCCGCTGCACTGCCCGTACTGCTCCAATCCGCTGGAACTCACCCGTAGATCGGCGGAGTTGACGACGGACGAGTGGCGGGAGGCCTTGCGCCAGGCCGCCGATCTCGGTGTCGTCAGCGCGCATCTCTCGGGTGGTGAGCCGCTGCTGCGCTCCGACCTGGAGGCGATCGTCGCGGCCGCCGACGGTGCCGGGATCCATACCCAGCTCATCACCAGCGGCGTCGGCCTCAGCCGGGCGCGACTCGGTCGGCTCGTCGACGCCGGACTGCGCAGCGTGCAGCTCTCCGTCCAGCACGCCGATCCGAGCGCCTCCGATCTGATCGCCGGACGCCGTTCGTTCGTCGACAAGGAACGGGCCGCCGCGCTGGTCCGGGACTCCGGACTGCCGCTCGGCCTCAATGTCGTGCTGCACCGGCACAACCTCGATGCGCTGGACGAGCTGATCGATCTCGCGCCGGCCTGGGGCGCGGACCGTATAGAACTCGCCAACACCCAGTTCTACGGCTGGGCATTGCGCAACCGCGCCGAGCTGCTGCCGTCCCGTGAGCAGCTCACCCGCGCGCAGCAGACCGTACGACGCCGACGTGACGAGCTGGCCGGCACGGTCGAACTGGTCTGGGTCGTCCCCGACTACTTCGACGGCAATGCCAAGCCCTGTATGGGCGGTTGGGGCGCGATCTCGCTCACCATCGCCCCCGACGGCACGACCCTGCCCTGCCCGGCGGCCGCCTCGATCCCTGGTCTCGATGCCCCCAACGTCCGTGACCACCGCCTGGAGTGGATCTGGGTCCATTCCCGGGCCTTCACGCTCTACCGGGGCACGGAGTGGATGCGCGATCCCTGCCGTAGCTGTGAGCTGCGCGAGAAGGATTTCGGCGGCTGCCGCTGCCAGGCCTTTGCGCTCACCGGTGATGCCGCGGCCACCGATCCCGCCTGTCGACTGTCGCCGGACCATGCCCTCGTACGGGACCTGGTGGACGCCTTGCCCGAGCCGCCGGCGTCCGCCGGACTCGGCAAGCCGCGCAGCCCTGCCCGACGCGCCGCGGTGACCCCGAGAGGAGCGGCGGGAAGGTGACCGTCAGAATCCGTGGTGGAGTGATGGCGGCCGCCTTGCTGTCGTCTACGGCGCTGGTCTGTACGGCGCTTGCGGTGCCCAACGGTATGGAGTCTGCGGCACGTTCAGCGCGCGGTGAGGCCATCGGCGGTGCAGGTGGTGCAGGTGACGCCGCAACCGTCGCCGGCGCGCGCACCCATGCCGCCCGCAGTTACACAAACGCCGGTACCAGCGCATTAGGCCGCCCGAGCCCCGACCGCTCCGCCACCGACTGGTCCACAGCCCTGGTCGACTCCACCCTCGCCCGTTACACCCCGGACAAGATCGGCGGCTGGTCCTACCCCGTAGGCCTCTACCTCTACGGCCAGTACCTCGTCTACCAACGCACCCACCAGCAGCGCTATCTCGACTACATCAAGCAGTACGTCGACCGGTTCGTCGACAGCAACGGCACTATCGACCAGAGCTTCAACAGCCTCGACAGCATGCAGGCAGGGCGGCTTCTGGTCATCCTGCACCACGAGACCGGCGCACACCGCTACCAGATCGCCGCACAGAAAATCCGTAAGCGCCTCGACAGCTATCCGCGCACCGCGGACGGCGGCTTCTGGCATGCCACATCGAGCAGCCGCGCGCATCAGCTGTGGGCCGACGGGGTGTATATGGTCACGCCGTTTCTCATCGAATACGGCAAGGAATTCAGGGACTCGGCGTACACCGAAGACGAGGCCGCCAGGCAACTCGCGGTATACGGCGGACACTTGCAGCGTACGAACGGATTGCTGAGGCACGCCTACGACGAATCCAAGACCGCCGACTGGGCCGACAAGAAAACCGGACAGGCGCCCGAACACTGGTGCCGCGCGGTCGGCTGGTACGCCATGGCCGATGTCACGGTGCTGGACGCGCTGCCCGCCGATCACCCGCGCCGTGCCCAGCTCACCGGAATTCTGCGCAAGCTCGCCATCGGCCTGGAGAAGACCCAGGATCCGTCGAGCGGACGCTGGTTCCAGGTCATGGACAAGGGCGAACGACCCGACAACTGGACCGAGACCTCCTGCTCCAGCATGTTCGCCTTTGCGCTCTCCCGCGGCGTGCAGCGGGGCTATCTCGACCGGCGTTACGCGAAGGTCGCCAAAAGGGCGTATGACGGCGTACTGCAGCGGATCTCGCTCGGCAGCGACGGGCGCACCCATCTCTCCGACATCACCATTGGCACCAATGTCGGCGACTACGGCTACTACATCGACCGCACCCGGGCCACCAACGACTTCCATGGCCTGGGGGCCTTCCTGATCATGTTCGAACAGTTGCGGGCGAGGTGACACGGAAGATGCGGATGGGGAAGAGATGGGCAGTCATTGCCGCCCGGGCCGCCGCGGTCGCCCTCGGAGTCGCACAGCCGTCCGCGGCGAGGACCGTGTCCACGGGTTCTGCCGTACGCACCGTGAAGGCCGACGATTCCGCCGCGTGGGAGCGGCAGGCCGGCCGCACCGCCTTACGGGAATTCAACGTCAAGGACTACGGTGCGGCCGGAAATGGCTCGGCCAATGAATCCGGCGCGGTGAACAAGGCGATCACCGCGGCGAACGCGGCCGGCGGCGACACCGTACGTTTCCCCTCCGGAACGTACAAATCAAAGAACTCGATCCATATGAAAAGCAATGTGACGCTGCAGCTCGACGCCGGCGCCACGCTCTCCGGATCCGGCGCGGACACGTACGACGTACGCGAACCGAACGCCAACGACGAGTACCAGGACTACGGACACAGCCATTTCCACAACGCCATGATCTGGGGGGACCGGCTCAGGGACATCGGATTCACCGGAAGCGGCACGATCGACGGCGCCGACCACCTCATCACCGGCAACTCGAAGCAGGGCCAGGCCGACAAGATCATCTCGCTGACCCGCTGCGACGGGCTGACCCTCAGCGGGATCACACTGCGCCGCGGCGGCCATTTCGCCGCCCTCATCAACGGCGGCAAGAACGTCGTGTCCAACGGCCTGCACATCGATACGGCGAGTGACCGTGACGGCTGGAACATCATCAGCACGACGAATGTCACCATTGCCGAAGCGGATATTTCCGCCAACGACGACGCGCTGGTCTTCAAGAGTGACTACGCGCTGGGCGCCAAGCTCCCCAACGGGCATATGGCGGTGCGTGATTCACGACTCTCCGCGAAGTGCTGCAATGCGCTGATGTTCGGCTCGGAGACCTGTGGCGATGTCATGGACCGTCGATTCGACCGGATCGCCATCGACGGCGCCGATAAGTCCGGGCTCGGCATGGTGTCGATGGACGGGGCGAAGACCTCCGACGTCCACTACCGCGACATCACCATGAAGAACGTCCACTCGCCCATCATGCAGAAGATCGGCACCCGAAAACGCTGCGGAAACCATCCGGGCATCGGCTCGATCAGCAACATCACCTACGACCACATCACCGCCACCGCCACCGGCTCCAGCCTCTCCTTCAGCCCCACCCTTTAGGGAGAGACCGGACACCGGATCCACGGCATCATCTTCCGCGATGTCGATATCACCGTCCCTGGTGGCAGCGAACCCGTGGCCGACGGCGTACCGAACAACGACGCCAACGATTACAACCCCAAGGGCATCGGCACCCGCCCGGCCTTCGGCTGGTACCTCCACAATGTCGATGGCATCACCTTCCGTGACAGTTCGGTGCGCTTCGCCGCCGATGACGGCCGGCCCGCCGTCATTGCCCATGCCGCGCACAGGCTGACGTTCGATCACTTCACCGTCCAGCGTGGCGGCAAGAGCCCGTACGACCTCGGATTCCAGAGCGTGGATGGGTATTGCGTCGCCGGCAGCACCAATACCTCGGGCGGCGCGCTGCGTATCTGTGAGAGCGACGGCTCTTCCGAAGGTTGCGGAGCGCGGGCAGCCGGAGGTGCGCGATGACCAGGCGCGTGATGACCAGACGTGTGATGACTGAGTGCGCGATGACCGGGCGGTGCGCTATGGCCGGCCGAGGTGCAAGGCCCGGGCGGCGTATGCGGGCCTACGCGGTGGTCCTGGCCGTACTGGCGCTGCTGCTGGGCGCGCTGGCGCTGCCCGGCACCGCGTATGCCGATCTGCAGCACCCGCGGCAGAACTTTCTGCGCGGTTCGGTCTCCGGACTGTTTTTGCACTGGGGCGAGCGGACCGCGCCCCAGCACACCAGTTGCAGCGGCTGGGAAACACCGCGGGTGGCTGGAGCCCCGACTATTGGATGAAGGAGGCCGGAAAGCTGCATGCGCAGTATCTCGTACTGGCTTCCTTCCACAGCAGGCTCGGCTATGCCAGGCCATGGCCGTCGAAAATACCGGGCAGCTGCCACACCCAACGCGACTTCCTCGGCGAGCTGATCACCGCGGCCAAGGCAAAAGGCCTGAAGGTCATTCTCTATATGACCGACGATCCGCAGTGGCACAACGACGGCGGCCATGAGTGGCTCGACTCGGCCGGCTACTCCCGTTACAAGGGCCGGAATGTCGATCTGACCACCCGCGAAGGCTTCGGGGAATTCTCGTACGACAACTTCTTCGAGGTCATGGACCGCTACCCCGAGCTGGGCGGCTTCTGGATCGACAACGACAACGACTACTGGCTCGACCATCACCTCTACGAGCAGATCTACCGGCTACGCCCCCACTACACCCTCAGCAACAACAACGAAGACACGCCGGCCATGGACATGATCAGCAATGAGCAGAAGACCGGCATGTCTCCCTCGTACGACTACCCCCAGGCGACCTACACCGCAGCTCCCCGGCTGACCGAGGCGGACTTCAAACTCCCCTCCAGCGGCGCCTGGTGGTACGACGGATCCGACCCGGCCGTCGACCGCAAGCTCACCCTCGGCCGTCTGATCACCAACGCGGGCTCCTCCATCAAGGCTCTGATGGCCGAGACTGCGCAGGTCAACGGCCGCTTCCCGGCGAAACAGGAAGCCTTCAACAATTTCGCCGACGGCTATCTGGACGGGATCTGGGAATCCCTGCACGGAACCGAAGGCGGCGGCTATCTCCATGGCGGCCTCGCGCCGGGCTTCTGGAACGACGGTGCGCACGGTGTCACCACCCTCAGCACCACCGACCCCAACCGTCACTACGTCCATGTCCTCACCCCACCCTCGACATCCACCCTCCGCCTCCGCGACAACGGATACCGAGTGGCCGAGGTGACCAACCTGCGCACCGGCGCGCGGGTCCCAGTCACCCAGTCCGGCGGCAGCCTGACGCTCTCGGGCCTGGGTGACTGGGACCCGTACGACACCGTCTTCAAGGTCACCACGGCCGGACGCCAAGGGATCCTCCCCGCCACCTCCTACACGATGAGCGCCGGCGCCGCCGCCGGCGGGCACCCCGCCTCGGCGGCCGCGGACGGCGACTACCTCACGTACTGGGACAACGACCGCACCCTCCCCGTCTCCCTGACGTACGATCTCGGCGCCAACCGGAGCGTGCGCTACCTCGGCATCAACCAGCGTGAGGACTCGGTCAGTTACGCCCGCTCGGACACCGAACAGTCCGCCCGGATCAAGGACTACCGCATGTATGCGAGCAAGGACGGCACCCACTGGGGGAGCCCCGTGAAGACCGGCACCCTTCCGAGCCACCGCGCCGTCAGCTTTATCGACCTCCCCGCAACCACGACCACCCGTTACGTACGGCTGGAGGTCCGCAGCACGTACGCGGCCGCCTCCGACACGACGCGCTACCGGCGGCTCCGTTTGGACGAGACCTGGGTCGGGACGCGGTACGCGGCGCCGGTGTCGGATGGTGGCCGGTGAGCAGTGACTGGTGGCTGGAGACCGGTGGCCGGAGACGGTATCGACACGACACGTGGAAAGTGGTGACCCGATGAACCAGCCTCACCGTTCGCGATCCCTGCCGATCGCGCTCTCCCTCTTGCTGCTCGGCGCCGCAGCGGCGATGGGGGCGGACGGCGCCGCCGCCACACCCCGGGCGGTCGTCCCGATGGCCGCCGCGCCCTACGAATACCTGGGCTGGGGAAATCCCCAGACTCCCACCGACGTCATGGCAGCGACCGGCACCAAAACATTCACCCTGGCCTTCATCCTCTCCGACGGTGGCTGTAATCCGAAGTGGGACGGCAGCCGGGCACTGACGGGCGGCAGCGATGTGTCGGCCATCAAAGCCATCCGTGCCAAGGGCGGGGACGTGGTCGTCTCCGTCGGTGGCTGGAGCGGTGCCAAGCTCGGTGAGAAGTGCGGCAGCGCCTCCGCGCTTGCTGGGGCCTACCAGAAGGTGATCGACGCGTACCGCCTTAAGGCGCTCGACGTCGATATCGAGAACACCGAGTTCACCAATGCCACGGTCCGCAAGCGCGTCATCGACGCTCTGAAGATCGTCAAGGCCAAGAACCCCGGCATCATCACCTACGTCACCATGGGCACCACCCCCAACGGCCCCGACAGCAACGGCAAGGACCTCATCAAGAAGGGCGCGGCGGCCGGACTGGACAATGACGGCTGGGTCGTGATGCCGTTCGACTTCGGCGGCCACGCCGGCACCATGGGCCAGGCCACCGTCAGCGCGCTGGAAGGCCTCAAGGCCGCGGTCAAGAACTCTTACGGCTACGGTGACGCGGACGCCTACCGCCACATCGGCGTCTCGTCGATGAACGGCAAGACCGATGACGCCGGTGAGACCGTCACCCTCACTGACTTTCGTACGATTCTTGGCTACGCCCAGCAGCACCACATCGCTCGTTTCGCGTTCTGGTCGGTCAACCGCGATCGCCGGTGCGGCTCCGGCAGTGACGGTGACAGTTGCAGCGGGGTGTCCCAGGATCCCTATGCGTACACGAAGATTGTCGCCAAGTACGTGGGCTGAAACGGCAATGAGGAACGGCGCTGCCGTCGCAACGTACGACCAGCGAGGCACGACCGCTAACGCAACATCACTAGCGCCGCACCACTAACACAACACCGTTAACTCAGGCTTCATTGCGGGCTATTCATCAGGTGTTGCCGACGGGGTGCGGGGGCTACGCCGCCTCAACTACCTCCGTAACCTCCGAGCGCACCGCCATTGTCCAGATCTCCAGCAGCACTGCATACTCCGCCATGTCCTGGGGCGTCCACGCCAAGTCGCGCCGGGCGCGCACAAATCGCCGGATCGATTCGTTCGCCTCGGAAGCAGGAACGGGCGCACTCGTATGGGCAGAAGGAGTTGGGGACATATGCACCATGCTAGGGGCACCCACTGACAACAGAGCCCCGCGTGCGCCGGCCCCAAGCCCTCCGCCCCCGTCACTGCCAGGGCCCGCCACCCCGCCTCAACTCCCTGACCAGCAAAGACCATCGGCCTTTCGCTCTCCGCCCGCTGTCTGCATGTGTCCATTCCCACACGCTCCGCGATCACCCGCTCGCCGGCCATGTGATGACTGCATCACCCGTAGGCAGGTTCCGCTCATCAATGGAGGAACAGGCAGAAGGGATGTCCTGCGGGATCAAAGAACACCCGAACATCATCCTGCGGCTGGAATTCGGCTCGCCTCGCGCCCACCGAGACCGCATACGCCTCGGCCTCTTCAAGGTCATCGACCCGGATATCGAGATGCAGCATCTTTTGCTGCTCCTCGGGCCGTTCCGGCCACACCGGGGCCCGATACTCCGGCTCCGACTGGAACGAGAGCCCCGTACCCCCGTCCGGGCATCTGAGCAGCACCCAGTCGGGCTCGCTGAATTTCACCTCCCACCCCAGAAGCCGCCGGTAGAACTCCGCAAGCGCCTGAGCATCCGGACAATCCACGACCACCGTCGCAAGTGAGAACCGAGGTCTCCCGGCCACTGCCATCGCTCCCTTCGCAGCACCCCCAGGGCGCTACCTCTATCGGGTGACGTCTTCGGTCCCTGGCCCCCACCGATTCCAGTGGCCCCAGGCCCCTCCCCGAGCGCACCACTGTGCCCTCAGGCCCCTCCGTTGTCAGTGGTGACCCGTACGGTGGTTCTTGTAACTATCCGAGCTGCTGGCGCTACTCGGACCCGCCCCGCTCCTGTGACAGCGCACGGGAGCGGGGCACAAGCCGGGTGGGGAGCGGGCCTAGGCCATCCCTGGGCCCGACCTGGCGATCCGCCCAACGTTCATCGGTGGCGCACAGCGAGCGAAGGCTCCTGCGGAGAGGTGTGGAGGGGGAGCGCGCCGGACGTGCCCGGATGTCCCGCTCGCAGGCTGCCGCTCGTACCGCACAGTGCCTGCACGAGGTGTGTGTCCATGGCGGCGTCTATCGGACCGGCCTCGGGAAGGTTGCTCCCGTCGAGCTTCTGATAGCGCGTCAAATTGAAGCCGAGGGATATCTGACGTCGGCCGTCCGCAGTGGACAGTGACCACGTCATCGCCCCGAGCACAAGGCCGTTGTGCCCCCAGAACTCCCCGCACGGCGAGGGCATTCTGAACAGGCCCAGGCCATAGCGGACCGCACTGCCGTCGACCGGCACCGTGGTTTTCATCTGCCGCAGCTGGACCGGCGCGAGGAGGTGACCACCCAGCAGTGCGCGGTAGAAGCGATTGAGATCAGCCATCGTCGACACGAGCGAACCCGCCGTCCCGGCCCAGGACAGGTTGTAGACGCTGAAATCGCGCGGTGGGTTGAATCCGCCGTAGGCGGCCTCGTACATCTTGGCGTGCGGCCCGGTGATGTACGGCGATCGCGGGAAGTAGGTGTGCTGCAGACCTGCCTTCCGGATGACGTGTTCGGTGATGTAGGTCTCCGGGGACTTGCCGGTGATCCTCTGCAACAGGAGCCCCGCGATCACGTAATTGGTGTTGGAATAGTGGTGAGCCTGGCCAGGACTGCCCAACGGCTTCGCCTTCAGGCCGAGTCGGGCCAGCTCCCTGGGGTCGAACTGGTGGAAGCGGTTGCCCTCCAGGCTCTCGGGCGTCGCAAAGATCACCCCGGCGTAGTCACCGATCCCGCTGGTGTGGTTGAGCAGCATCCGGACCGTGATCGCGCGGCCACGCTCCCCGGGGACGAGATCGGGTAGATAGCGGCCTATCGGAGCGTCCAGCTCGATGTGCCCCTTGCTGACTTCTTGAAGGACGGCTACTGCCGTGAAGGTCTTGGTGATGCTGCCTATTCGGTGCCGCATCTGTGGCGTGGTGGGGCGTCCGGTGTCAACGTCGGCGACCCCCGCGGCGCCCTGCCACTGCTCGGTGCCGTCCCGCACCGCCGAATAGGCGCCATACATCCCCGCGTCATGGAATGCCCTGAGCGTGCTGTCCAGCGCGGCCCGGTCGAGCCCGGCCCGGTCGGCGGACACCGCGGTGGCATTCCCGGCAGGCGGGGCGGGCGCTGGAGCAGCAGAGGCGGCGGTCGGGACCGTCAGCGCGAGTAAGGCGGCTGTGGCGGTCCCGGCCAGCCGCACTCGGCGGCGACGCGCAGGGGTAACAGGCATGGTTGCTCCGTGAGTTGATGGCCTGCGGCCGGTGTTCGATCTTCGCTGTTGCGATTCTTGCGGTGGAACAGCGACCAGCCATCAACCCGTGGAACGACCTTGATCCCAAGCCCGCATGACAAATGTCAGGTTTACGGGCGCCAGGTCTCCAGGGAGGCGTCCCACTGGCCGGGGAGCAGCCGTTCCCGAGTCTTCCTGAGGCGAGGCGGCCGGGGGTGGGCGACGATGGAAGAGCCGAGGTGCGGCGGGCGCGCGTACAGCAGCGGCGGGGGAGCGTCCGGCACCTGCCGAGCCGTATCGGGAGGCCCCGATGGAGGATTACCCGGAATGCTATGAGCTGGTATTTCAAGCTCCCGCCGTGGAGGACGACGTGGTGATCGTCCGGCGTACCGAGCGGGCAGGCGCGGGCGGGTACCCGGTCTACGAGGACGAGTCGGGGATCGTGCGCGCCGAGATCAGTGACCGGGGTGAGGTCCGCATGCTGGCCAGCGGGGGACATCAGATGCTCCGGACGCCGATGCTGGCCCGGCCGCTCACTCCGTGAGTGACAGCCTGCCCGTCATGCTCCGCCGTGCGCTGCCCGCCGTACTGTCGCGATCACGTTGCGTTGTCTACCGATTGCGCCGTGCTCTCGGGCGGGCCGTCAATGGAGGAGCGGATCGCGGTTGTCCAAGGTGAAACGGGGGGCCTCTCGGTAACCCTTTGTGTGCTGTGCGTCGCGGTGCACATGGCGCCGGGTGCCACTGCCGCGGCGGCATGAATCGCCGTGCACGCTCGGCCGCCGCCCCGCCGCCCCGCCGCCCCGCCGCCCC
>NZ_QUAC01000220.1 GCF_003389455.1 Streptomyces inhibens
CCCTCCCTCTGGTCCGAGTTCAAACAAAACCCCCACACCCATCCCCACATCCCCTACATCGGCCGGGCGGGCTACCGCGGTGGCGTCACCGCCTTCCCCGGCCCCCGCGTCGTCGCCGACATCGTCAAGGACTACGGCGCGCTGCCGGACGGCTCCGCCGACGCCGCCCCCGCGATCAACCGAGCCCTCCAGGAAGCGGGCCGCCGCGGCGGCGGCACCGTCTTCGTCCCACCCGGCACCTACCGCATCGACGACATCATCCGCATCGGCCACAACAACGTCGTCCTGCGCGGCGCGGGCAGCGGACGCACCACCCTGCACGCCACCCGCAGCCTCACCGACCTCATCGGCCCTTACGGCAGCCGTTACGGCGGCGACAAGTCCAGCTGGTCCTGGGCCGGCGGCCTCATCTGGCTCTGCCCGAGCGCCCGTTGGGAATCCCTGACCGATGCGATCAAGGCCAAGGCCTGGCCCTTCGAGGGCTGGACCGGCAACCGCCGCGACGAATGGCGCACCCTGCCCCCCCTCACGGCCGTGGCCCGCCAGGGCGACCGCACCGTCACCGTCCAGGACACCCGCCCCCTCCACCCCGGCGACCGGGTCCTGCTCCAACTGGCCGACGACGCCGACCACACCCTCCTCCAGCACATGGCCGGCGACCTCCCCGGCGCATCGGCCTACACCTGGTCCGACAAGACCAAGCTGACCTCCTACGTCCCCTACGAATGGCCCTGCCGCATCACGGCCGTCGACCCGCGCCGCCACCGCATCACCCTCGACCGCCTACTCCCCCTGGACACCCGCCCCTCCTGGAACCCCCAACTCACCACCCATATCGCCCCCTTGACGGAATCCGGCGTGGAGTCCCTCACCCTGGAGATGACCGAGACCCCGCAATCCCCGCACCTCCTGGACAGGGGCTACAACGGCGTCGCCCTGCAATGCGCCTGGGACTGCTGGGTCGACGACGTCCACGTACGCCATGTCGACAACGGCTTCCTGCTCGTCGCCGCCAAGGCCTGCACCCTGCGCCGCACCCGCGTCTCCGGCCGCGGCAGCCACCACCCGTACGCCTGCCGTGAGGGCTCCCACGACAACCTCGTCGAGGATTTCGCCATCGACCACCGCACGGTCCCGGCGCCCGCGGGCACCCAGCTCCACGGCATCAACGTCGAGGGCCTGTCCAGCTACAACGTCTGGTCCCGCGGCCACATGGCGATGGGCACCTTCGACACCCACCGCGGGCTGCCGTTCGCCAACGTACGCACCGACATCACGGTCACCAACGACGGTGCGCACGGCGGCGACGCCAGCGCCGGCCCCCTCTACGGCGCCCGCTTCACCCACTGGAACATCACCGTCACCAACCACCGCGCCGGCTGCATCAAGCTCGACGAGATCGCCCCGTACAGCGCAACCGTCGCCATCAGCGAAGTCTCCGAATTCGGCCAGACGGACAGACCCGACTTCACGGGCCCGCTCCACACCCGCCTGGAGTCCTACGGACAGCCGGAATCCCTCACCCCACGCAACCTCCACGAGGCCCAGCGGGCCCTACGCCGCTGACGCCACCCGGCCCTACCCGGCCGGAACACCACCGCCCTCCAGCCGCCCACCCCGGCTCTCCGCGCCCCGCACCGCATCCCGCTGGACGACGGCTGGCCGGATGGCTAATATTTTGGCCATGCGGTCAGAAAATGATCCGAGCGGCCAGTCCGGCGCCGGGAAGGGCGAACAGGAGTCGCAGACGCCGGAACGCTCGTTCATCGAGAAGGCGCGTCGCGCCCAGATCATCGACGCCGCCGTCGACACCATCGCGGTACGGGGGTTCGCGAAGGCTTCGCTGGCGCAGATCGCTGAGCGGGCGGGGATCAGCAAGGGCGTGATCTCGTATCACTTCGCAGGTAAGAGCGAGTTGATCGAGCGGCTCGTCGAGCAGGTCTATGGGGAGATCGGCGCATTTGTCGCGGCCCGGCTGGAGGGGCAGGCCGCGGCAACCGCGTGGCTGCGCGGCTATGTCGAATCGGTCGCCGTGTACATGCACACCCACCGGACCCAGCTCACCGCGCTCGGCGAGATCTTCAGCCACTTCCGCACCGCTGACGGGGCCCCGCGCTATGGCATCGCGTCGAGCGAGCCGCTCTACTCCGCACTGGAGCAGGTCTTCCTGAAGGGCCAGCAAAGCGGCGAGTTCCGCGCGTTCGACGTCCGCGTGATGGCCGTCAGCCTCCAGGCCGGGATCGACAGCATGTTCGCGTACTGGAGCGTCCATCCCGAGCATGACCTGGCGGCTTACGCCAGTGAACTCGCCGGCATCTTTGAGCACGCCACGCGCGCGGACAGCAGGGCCGCCCAACACTGAACTGCACTCAACGGGGGGAATTTTCCATGACAGGCGACCTTGAACGCACGGCCGTGAAGGCCGGGTCCGAGCCGACCGCTGCGAGGCCGAAACGCGCGCGGCTGCTCTATGTCGACAATCTGCGTATCGCGCTGACGGCGCTCGTGGTGCTGCACCACACCGCCGTCACCTACGGCAACATCCCCGCCTGGTACTACACCGAGCCCGCCGAGGACGGCTCCGGGCTGCTCCTGGACGCCTTCGTCATGTTCAACCAGGCGTTCTTCATGGGCTTCTTCTTCATGATCGCCGGGTACTTCACGCCGGCCTCCTACGACCGCAAGGGCGCGCGGCCGTTCTTCCGGGACCGCCTCAAGCGCCTCGGCATTCCCCTGCTCGCCTTCCTCTTGCTGATACGCCCCCTGGCGAACTTCGGCGGGTACGCCGACCTGCGGGCCACCTTCGCCGAGCACGGCGAATCGCTTCCCTATTGGCTGTACTACGTGGTGAGTTGGGACGCCGGCCCGATGTGGTTCGTCGAGGTGCTCCTGGTGTTCGCTGTGCTCTACGCCCTCGTTCGCCGCCGTGGTGCACGCCGCCTCCTCGCCTCCGCCGGAGAGACCGGCCGCGCGGCGGTGCGGGCCCCGCGGCCCGTGCGGCCGCTCGCCGTCGTCGTCTTCACCCTGGCCCTTGCCCTCGCCACGTATCTGTGGCGCTTCCTCGTGCCGGGCGGCAGCTACCTCCCCTTCCTCGGCCTGCCCAGCCCCAACTTCCTGCCGCAGTACGCGAGTTTCTTCGTCCTCGGCGTGTTCGCCTACCGCAATGGCTGGCCGCAGACCCTCTCCCGCGTCGCGGGCCGCGTGGGCTGGGCCGTCACTCTCGTCGCGACGCTCGCGTACCTCCCCGTCGTCATGACCGCGAAGGAAGACGCGCTCAGCGGGCACGGCACCTGGCAGTCGCTGGTCTCGGCCGCGTGGGAGTCGACGTTCGCCGTCGGTGTCGTTCTCGGCCTGACCGTCCTCTTCCGCGAACGCCTCAACCGGCAGGGGCGCACCGCTGCGTTCCTCTCCCGCCACGCCTTCGCCGTCTACCTCATCCATGCGCCCGTGCTCGTCGGGCTCGGCTTCGCCTTCCGTTGGCTGCACGCCCCGGCGGCCGCCAAGTTCGCACTCGTCGCCGTCCTGGCCCTGCCGCTGTGCTGGGCCATCGCCTACGCCGTCCGCTCCCTTCCCCGCGCCGACCGCGTGCTGTAACACCGTTCGCCGATACCGGCCCTGCTCCGACTCCAAGCCGGGGCAGGGCCGGTCTCCGTTACGGGAAGGGGCGGGGCAGGGGAACGTCCGCCGGACACGGCCTATGGCACCTCGTACCGGATCAGCGCGCGGGCGAACGGCTCGCCGGTGGCCTTGGCGTACGCCATCCGCTCGCGGACCTCGCCGAGGGTCCGGGGGCGGTACCCGGGCCCGCCGCAGCAGCTCTTGTGGAAGCGGATGCCCGCGTTCAGCAGTACGGAGAGCACTCGCCAGCTGGCGGTGTCGCGGCGACGCGGCGGTGCGAAGGCCGAACCGACATGGATCAGCGGCTTCGCGCAGCGCGGGCAGCGTCGTTCGTGGTCGCCGTCGTACGGCTGCTTGTACGAGGCCCGGCAGGGCAGGCAGACGTACGACGTTTTCCCGTGGGGCATGGGGGGAGCGAAGCCGTGGCGGGGGCAGGGCTCGACGGGTTTTCGGGGCCCTACACCGAGGCCGAGGGGGAGGCCGAAGGGGAAGACGTTTCCGGGTCCGCGCCCTGCGGCGACTCCGCGTCCGCGCCCTGGGACGACGCCGCGACCGCCGCCGTCCGCCCCGGCAGGCTCCGTAGCAGCAGCCCGTAGCCCACGGCGGCCACCGTGCCGATGACCGCGCAGCCGGCCCACAGCGCATCGGCGCCGTAGTGGTCGATCACCGTGCCGCCGAGCAGAGGGGCCGTCAGGGAGGCGATGGACCAGGACAGGGCGTACATGCCCTGGTAGCGGCCGCGGCCGTGCAGGGGGGACAGGCGCACCACCAGGCCCATCTGCGTGGGGGAGTTGATGATCTCGCCGAGGGTCCAGACGGCCACCGCGACCGCGTACATGGCGACCGAGCCCGCCAGCGCGGTCAGCCCGAAGCCGTAGCCGGCGAGCAGCGCCGAGCCGACGAGGAGCATCGCCGGGCTGCGGTGTTCGATGAAGCGCGTGACAGGGATCTGCAACAGGACGACGAGCACGCCGTTGACCGCGACCACCATGCCGAAGTCCACGCTGGAGAAACCGTCCTGACCCATCGACACCGGCATGGAGACGTACGCCTGCTGGAAGAGCAGGGCGAGCAGCAGGTTGAGGCCGACGACGGTCATGAAGCGGCCGTCGCGCAGGACGGACAGCATGGAGACGGCGGCGGGGGCCGAGCCGGTGCCGCCGTCGGTGTCCTCCGGGCCGGCCGGGGTGCTCGCGGCGGGGCGTGATTCGGGGAGCTTGAAGAAGACGACCAGGGCGCAGGCCAGTACGAGCGTCGACTCGCCCAGGAAGAGGGCCAGGTAGCCGTGTTGGGCGATGAGCCCGGCGGCGGTGGAGGAGATGGCGAAGCCGAGGTTGATCGCCCAGTAGTTGAGGGAGAAGGCGCGGACGCGGTCCTCGGGGGCGACGATGTCCGCCATCATCGCCTGTACGGCGGGGCGGGAGGCATTGGTCGCCATACCGACCACACCCGCCACGGCCGCGATGGCGACGGGGTGCTCCATGAAGCCGAGCAGCGCTACGGACGCTGCCGTTGACAGCTGCGCGATCAGCATGGTGGGCCGGCGGCCGAGCCGGTCGGTCAGTACCCCGGCGCCGATGGAGGAGATCACGCCGCCGAGGCCGTAGAGCGCGCCGACCAGGCCCGCGTACGAGGCCGAGTAGCCCCGCTCGACTGTCAGATAGAGAGCCAAAAACGTCGCGACGAACGCCCCGAGCCGGTTGATCAAGGTGCTGGTCCACAGCCACCAGAACTGCCGGGGGAGGCCGGAGACGCTCTCCACGGCGGCGCGTCTCAGACCAGCTATGGATGCGGACATGACAGTTCCCCCGTTGGGTCGTGCGGCGCGTGGAAGTGGGAAGCGGAAGTGGGAAGCGGAAGTGGGAAGCGGTGGGTGCGTGAGCGGTGGGTGACGCCGGGCGGGTAAGTGGCGCAAGCGACGATCGCAACCTACTGATGGGCCGGCTTCCGGCGCCACTCAATTGACGGGACGCGTCAAACGTCGACGGGCAGCCCAGCTCCTGGACCCGCGCAAGGCGTTTTCCGGATTTCGATTACGCTCGACGCCATGGCCGACGCACCGTACAAGCTGATCCTCCTCCGCCACGGCGAGAGCGAGTGGAACGCGAAGAACCTGTTCACCGGCTGGGTGGACGTGAACCTCAACGAGAAGGGTGAGAAGGAGGCGGTCCGCGGCGGAGAGCTGCTCAAGGACGCCGGCCTGCTCCCCGACGTAGTGCACACCTCCCTCCAGAAGCGCGCCATCCGCACCGCGCAGCTGGCCCTGGAGTCCGCCGACCGGCACTGGATCCCGGTCCACCGCAGCTGGCGGCTGAACGAGCGCCACTACGGTGCGCTGCAGGGCAAGGACAAGGCGCAGACCCTGGCGGAGTTCGGCGAGGAGCAGTTCATGCTCTGGCGCCGCTCGTACGACACCCCGCCGCCCGCGCTTGAGGACGGCACCGAGTTCTCGCAGAGCGGCGACCCGCGCTACGCCTCCATCCCCAGCGAGCTGCGCCCGCGCACGGAGTGCCTCAAGGACGTCGTCACGCGGATGCTGCCGTACTGGTACGACGCCATCGTCCCGGACCTCGTCGCCGGCCGTACGGTCCTGGTCGCCGCCCACGGCAACAGCCTGCGCGCCCTGGTCAAGCACCTCGACGGCGTCTCCGACGCGGACATCGCCGGCCTGAACATCCCCACCGGCATCCCGCTCGCCTACGAGCTGGACGCGGACTTCCGCCCGGTCACGCCCGGCGGCACCTACCTCGACCCGGAGGCCGCCAAGGCCGCCATCGAGGCAGTGAAGAACCAGGGCAAGAAGAAGTAACCAGCCCTGATCAAGCCCCCTGCCTGCGGTTTCTCCGCGGCGAGCAGGGGGCTTGTCGCTGTTCCGGGGCCGGTCGTGGGTCGTCAGCCGTGCAGTTCGCCGGCCTGGACGCCGCGTCGGAAGGCGGACCACTCGCTCGCCGCGAAACGGAGCGGCGCCCGATCGGGGTTCTTGGAGTCCCGCAGCGCGACAGCGCCTCCCGGTAGCTGGGCGACCTCGACGCAGTCGCCGTTCGCGAGGCTGTAAGAGCTCTTTTCCCAGGCCACCTGCGAGAGGTCCATCTCGTACAGGCCGGACTTATCCGTCGGACCAGACTTATCCATCGTTTCCTCCAGGGTGAGGCTGCCGTGTATGGCTACCCGTGGGAAGGGAGCTTCCGCGCGCACCTTTCAGTCGTTCTGCTCGGCCGGCCGTCATCTTGACGCCCCCGGCGCCGGCGGCCCTCGCGCTGTCCCTGGATGCGGCCTGCCCGTGCGGATGCAGCATGGAAGAGGGGGCGCAGTCGTCTGCAACCTGGAGGATGAGCCCGATGCCCAAGTTCATGGACATCCATCACGGTATGAAGGGCCTCACGGCCGACCAGCTCAACGCGGCGCACCAGGCCGACCTCGCCATCCAGAGTGAGGAAGGCGTGACCTTCGAACACGCCTGGGCCGACACCGACTCCGGCGACGTCTTCTGTCTGTCGGAGGCACCCTCGGCGGGAGCCGTGCAACGCATACACGAGCGCGCCGGCCACAAGGCGGACGAGATCCATCCACTGACGATCAGCCTGTGACCTGGCCTTGCGGCAGGGCCGACCCGTAGCGGGAGCGGCCCGGTCAACCCGTAACAGGACGGCCCGGCCGACCCGTGACAGGACCGCCCCGCCGTCCCGGAACACGGCAGCGGCCCCGACCGGTGAACCCCGGTCGGGGCCGCTGTGGCGCTGTGCTGTCGAGGTCGCTAGCAGCCGCCGCCGCACTGGCACGATCCGCCCGACTGGCAGCCGCAGCTGCAGCCGGAGCCGCAGCCGCAGGCGCCGAGCAGCGGGAGCCGAGGGCGCTCGACGACCGTCGGGTTGTTCTTGGGCGTGGGGTTGTGGGAGTCCGCCATGGGTGCCATGCATTGCCTCCTAGGGGTCACCTGGTGCCCGTTGCAAGCCCGGGTGACGCCATTGCAAGCCCATGCGGCGAGGCGCGTCAACGGCGCGTAGAGGCACGCGTCAACGGCGCACGGTGGCGAGAGGGGCGGCTCGTCGCCCCTCTCCCGCCGTCGCCGTTACGACCCGTCGACCGCCGCCGGCGGAGCGATCTCGTCGGCGTGCTCACCGGTCACGAGGTAGACGACCCGCTTGGCGACGGAGNGCGTGCTCACCGGTCACGAGGTAGACGACCCGCTTGGCGACGGAGACCGCGTGGTCCGCGAAGCGCTCGTAGTAGCGGCCCAGCAGCGTCACGTCCACGGCCGTCTCGATGCCGTGCTTCCAGCGGTCGTCCATCAGGTGCTGGAAGAGGGTGCGGTGCAGCATGTCCATCGCGTCGTCGTCCTGCTCCAGCTGGAGCGCGAGATCGACGTCCTTGGTGATGATGACCTCGGCGGCCTTGGCCATCAGGCGCTGCGCCAGCTGCCCCATCTCCAGGATGGTGGCGTGCAGATCGCGCGGTACGGCCGTCTGCGGGAAGCGCAGCCGGGCCAGCTTGGCGACATGCTGGGCCAGGTCGCCGGAGCGCTCCAGGTCGGCGCTCATCCGCAGTGAGGTGACGACGATCCGCAGGTCGGTGGCGACCGGCTGCTGCCGCGCCAGCAGGGCGATCGCCCGGGCTTCAAGATCGCGCTGGAGGTCGTCGACCTTCTCGTCGGCGGCGATGACGTTCTCGGCCAGCTTGAGGTCCGCGTCGAGTATCGCCGTGGTGGCGCGCCCGATCGCGGAGCCGACGAGCCGGGCCATCTCGACCAGGCCCTCGCCGATCGAATCCAGCTCCTCGTGGTACGCGTCCCGCATCTGTGACCTTCTCTCGCATCGAGTGGTGAAGTGGCGTGGTGTGGGAGGTGGAAGGGGGTGCAGTTGACCTCTGCCCACGCTCTCACGGTCGGTGTTCGCGCGGCCCGTATCCCGGAGAGGCGGTGCTCCACGGAGCCGGTACTCCGCAGCGCCGGTGCTCCAGAGGGGCCATCGCCCCGCGGTCGCTCCGAGTGCCGGTCGCGCGGCGGTGCGGAACCGATCCGTCACCCGCACCCTCACCCTGCGGGCACAGCGCGACCTGCGGTCCCACCGGGGGTGAACCGGCGCCGTCGTGAAGGTGAACTCTGGGCGACATGGCCACGGCCCCGAGGTCGGCCCCGCCGTTCACCTGGCCACGTGCCGGCGGGGCGGGCCGCTCGCGCCGGTCTCCCTAGGGACATCCGGCGGGCGGCCGGACGCCCCTCACCGGCCTCCGGAGTGAACCGGCGCGGACGCCACGGTGAACTCTGGGCGACGGGTGTTCGAGCAGAGCCTCGCACGGCTGGGGAAGTGTCCGACCCGGCGCATAACCTGGAGTCATGAACGTGGACGCGGCCGTCGCCGCAGTGGCAGCGATCGCCGGTTTGTTGACCGGCGTCTTCGCCATGCTGGCGTTCCGCTGGAGCGAGCGCGATCAGGCCAAACCCACCCGCACCTCGCTGCACACGGACGCCGTGCTGCCCCCCGGGGTCGACACCGTGCTGTCGGTGCTCCGCTCCTCCGCGGTCGTCCTCGACGAGGCCGACGCGGTGGTCAAGGCCAGCTCCGCCGCGTACGCCCTCGGGCTGGTCCGCGGCGGCAAGCTCGCCGTCGAGCCGATGATGCAGATGGCCCGCGACACCCGCAGGGACGGTGAGATACGCCAGGTCGAGCTGGATCTGCCGCGCCGCGGCACCGGCCGCGGCGAGGCCCTCGCGGTCTCCGCCCGGGTCGCCCCGCTCGGCTCCCGGCTGGTCCTGCTGCTGGTCGAGGACCTCACGGAGGCCCGCCGCATAGAGGCGGTCCGCCGCGACTTCGTCGCCAACGTCAGCCATGAGCTCAAGACGCCCGTCGGCGCCCTCTCGCTGCTCTCCGAAGCCGTGATGGACGCCAGCGACGACCCCGAGGCCGTCGAGCGCTTCGCCGGCCGGATGCAGAACGAGGCCACCCGCCTGACCAACCTCGTCCAGGAGCTCATCGACCTCTCCCGGGTCCAGAACGACGACCCGCTGGAGGACGCCGAACCCGTCCGGGTCGACGAGCTGGTCGCCGAGGCGATGGACCGCTGCCGCCAGCAGGCCGGCACCAAGCAGATCACCATGGCCGTCGGCGGCACCGCTGAACTGCACGTATGGGGCAATCGCGGTCAGCTCGCGGCGGCCCTGGGCAATCTCGTCGAGAACGCCGTCAACTACTCCCCGGCGCGCACCCGCGTCGGGATCGCCGGGCGCCGGGTCTCCGCGCCCGGTGGCGACCTGATCGAGATCGCGGTGACCGACCAGGGCATCGGGATATCCGAAAAGGACCGGGACCGCGTCTTCGAGCGGTTCTACCGTGTGGACCCGGCGCGCTCGCGCGCCACCGGCGGGACCGGCCTCGGCCTCGCCATCGTCAAGCATGTGGCCGCCTCGCACGGCGGGGAGGTCACGGTGTGGAGCGCTGAGGGACAGGGCTCCACCTTCACCCTGCGTCTCCCGGAAGCCGGGGCCGTACGCGACCGCGAACGGCCCGCCGACCTCTCCGCGGAGGGCCTCGACGACGAGGACCGCCCGTACGAGACCTTCAACGATCCGCTCCCTGCTCACCCAGCCCCGGAGGTCCTTCCGTGACCCGAGTGCTTGTCGTCGAGGACGAGGAATCGTTCAGCGATGCACTGTCGTACATGCTCCGCAAGGAGGGTTTCGAGGTCGCCATCGCGGCTACGGGCCCTGACGGACTCGACGAGTTCGAGCGCAACGGCGCCGACCTCGTCCTGCTGGACCTGATGCTGCCGGGCCTGCCCGGCACCGAGGTCTGCCGCCAGCTGCGTGGTCGCTCCAACGTCCCGGTCATCATGGTGACCGCCAAGGACAGCGAGATCGACAAGGTCGTCGGCCTGGAAATAGGAGCCGACGACTACGTCACCAAGCCCTTCTCCTCCCGCGAACTGGTCGCCCGCATCCGCGCGGTGCTCCGCCGCCGCGGCGAGCCGGAGGAGGTCGCCCCGCAGGCCCTGGAGGCCGGCCCGGTCCGGATGGACGTGGACCGCCATGTCGTGACGGTCTCCGGCGGCAAGGTCGATCTGCCCCTCAAGGAGTTCGACCTCCTGGAGATGCTGCTGCGCAACGCCGGCCGCGTGCTGACCCGTATGCAGCTCATCGACCGGGTCTGGGGCGCCGACTACGTGGGCGACACCAAGACCCTGGATGTGCACGTCAAGCGGCTGCGCGCCAAGATTGAGCCCGACCCGGGCGCGCCGCGCTACCTCGTCACGGTCCGCGGCCTGGGCTACAAGTTCGAGCCGTAAACCGCCGCGGCTCACCGCTACGCGTCAGGGGCGCCCCTCCGGATCGGACGGGCGCCCCTGACGCGTGACGAGGGGGTCAGTGACCGCTGTGCGCCGACCCCGCGGGCTTGGTGGTGCCGGTCGGCGTGGCCGAACCGGTCGGCGTGCCGGACTCCGACGGCTTGCCCGTCTCCGAGGGCTTGCCGGAGCCGGACGGGGACGCCGAGGCGGACGGCTGCGGCACCTGGGACGGCCCGTAGCCCTCGAAGTAGCTCTTCGCCGGGACGACGTAGGCGCCCAGCGTCACCTTGCCGGTGGAGCTGAAGGTGAACGTCAGCGGCTGCACGTTCCCGTCCTGGACGGCCTCGCGGCCGCTGGCCAGGACGGCCGAGGCGTTGTCCTGGCCGCCGAGCACGACGGAGCCGCCGGCCGGCACGGTGATCGGGCCCGCGCCGCCGCCGGCCCGCGAAAGCTTGGCCGACTGGCCGGTGCCGTCGACGGAGACCGCGGTCAGCTTCTGGTCCTCGACGCCGTTGTTGAACACCGTCACGGCGATCACGGCCGGGCCCTTGGCGTTCAGCTCGGGCTGGGTGATGACGGAGGCGTTCTGGATCTTGATGTCGCCCGCGGAGGTGGCGGCGTTGTCCGGCTTGACCTGCAGCGTCTGGGCGTCGTTCCCGGCCCCGCACGCGGACAGCGTGGCGATCGAGAGCGAAAGGACGGTGGCGGCGAGGACGCCGCGTCGAAGGCTGCGGCTCACGGCGGCGGCATCTCCTTGACGAACTACGGCGGCCGAACGTTCGTGCCCGGTCGCGGATGGACGGCTGGGGCGGCACTGCGTACGCGTCATGACGACGGGTGCGTAAAGCCGCCCTAAGGGTGTGTCAGCGCCGCTAGGTTACCGAGCCGTCCCCGCGCCGCCGCACCCGACCCGCCCCCAGCGGCATCGCACCGCCATCGGCCACGCTCCCGCGCGGTTTCCGCGTACGGTTCAGCGCCGCGCCCGCGGGATACCCGGACGTAAAACTGACCGCAGTTCAAGATCCTCGACGAACGGCAGGGAGAACGAGCCGGCAGAACGATCCGAGAGAAGGAAGATCGGGTCGAAGAGCGGATCGCGGATCAACACACACCGACACGCAGATCGCCACGTACATCGAGAACGTTCACCAAGAACATGGATGAAATATTCGGCAAGAGCCGTTCGGGTGGTGAGCGCCGGTTTCCTCGGGTGAAAAGCAGTATTCGAAGGGAATGTGAAGGCCTCGCGGAATTGATCACACTCTTCGGTCGCCGAACGGTGATCAATTCGAGAATCGGTCCGTAGAGACACGCGAGCAGCCGAACGGAGTAGCGGAACTCGCTCATGCGGATCCGTGCAAAACGGGACGTTCGGCCTGTCGATCATGGTGATCCCGGCATGTGACGGGCACGTTTCCGCTCACCCGAGAAGCCCCTCCGACCTGCGAATACCCGCATCACAGAGCCCCTCGCAGCACGTCCCGGGCGCTGTTGTCAAGCCCCGAGATATGCCCTGACCTGCGAAAACGCCATTCAGAACGGTCCGTTCCCGTGTTAGCATGGATAGCCACGGAAGGGGTACCTGTCACATGACGTTCAAGGTTGGCGACACCGTGGTCTATCCCCATCACGGGGCCGCGCTGATCGAGGCCATCGAAACTCGCCAGATCAAAGGCGTGGACAAGACCTACTTGGTGCTGAAGGTCGCCCAGGGCGACTTGACTGTTCGTGTGCCAGCGGACAATGCGGAGTTCGTCGGCGTACGCGACGTGGTTGGTCAGGACGGGCTGGACCGGGTCTTCGAGGTGCTTCGTGCACCGTATGCCGAAGAGCCGACGAACTGGTCCCGTCGCTACAAGGCAAATCTCGAGAAGCTCGCTTCTGGCGACGTGATCAAGGTCGCCGAAGTGGTTCGTGACCTGTGGCGGCGTGAGCGCGAGCGCGGACTTTCCGCCGGTGAGAAGAGGATGCTCGCGAAGGCCCGCCAGATTCTGGTGAGCGAGCTCGCCCTCGCGGAGAACACCAACGAAGACAAGGCCGAGGCCCTGCTCGATGAGGTCCTCGCGTCCTGACGACGCTGTACGGCGACGTACCAACGCAGCGACGACGTAGCAATGCCGCGGTGCCCGAGTGACGACCGTTTCCCAGTGGAACGGTCTGTTGCCGGGCGCTGCGGCATATCTGCTGAACGGCACACCTGCCGGGCTGCGGCACATCCGCCGGCACATCGTCTGCTGCTGGAGCGGCGATCTGCCGGGACGGGCTCTGCGCCATCGGCGGGACGCCGGACCCACCTGTGGCGTGCCGGGCCCGGGCTGCTGCCTCGACCGATGTCACGGAAGGGTCCGGTCAAGGCGTCGCGCCCGGCACTCCCCCACGCTCCAGGAGCAGGGGGTACCCCCAGGCCTTACCCACCTCGCCCGAGGAAACAAACCTGTCTGCGCCAATTCCGGGCGCGCCCCGGACACCGGAGCCTTCGATGTCAGATCCCTCCCGCCCGATCCGCACCGCCGCGGTGATCCCCGCCGCCGGCCGCGGTGTCCGGCTCGGTCCCGGCACCCCCAAGGCGCTGCGCGCGCTGGGCGGCACCCCCATGCTGGTGCACGCCGTCCGCGCGATGGCCGCCTCACGTGCCGTCTCCCTCATCGTCGTGGTCGCCCCGCCCGACGGCGCCACCGAGGTCGACCGCCTGCTCCACGAGTACCCGCTCGCGGACCGTACCGACCTGGTGGTCGTCCCCGGCGGGCAGACCCGCCAGGAATCCGTACGGCTCGGTCTGGCGGCGCTGCCCGACACCATCGACGTCGTGCTGGTGCATGACGCCGCGCGCCCGCTGGTCCCGGCCGACACCGTCGACGCGGTGGTCGCCGCGGTACGCGCCGGTGCGGCCGCCGTGGTCCCCGCGCTGCCGCTCGCCGACACCGTCAAGCAGGTCGAGCCGCAGCCCCAGGGCACCCCCGAGCCGGTGGTCGGCACCCCGGAGCGGGCCCTGCTGCGCGCCGTACAGACCCCGCAGGGCTTCGATCTGGAGACCCTGCGCAAGGCGCACGACACCGTCGTCGAGGGCGAGGGCGCCACCGACGACGCCGGGCTGGTCGAACGGCTCGGGGCGCCGGTCGTGGTCGTCCCCGGCCACGAGGAAGCGTTCAAGGTGACCCGGCCGCTGGACCTGGTCCTGGCCGAGGCCGTACTCGCCCGTAGGAGGGCCACCGATGGCTACGTCTGAGCCGACCGCCGGCGGGCTCCCCGGCGCGCCCTTGGTCCCCCTCGTCGGCATCGGCACGGACGTGCACGCCTTCGAGCAGGGCCGTGAGCTGTGGTGCGCCGGGCTGCTCTGGGACGCCGCGGAGAGTGACGGCTACGGTCTGGCCGGCCACAGCGACGGCGATGTGGCCGCGCACGCCGCCTGCGACGCGCTGTTCTCGGCGGCCGGCGTCGGCGACCTGGGTGCCCACTTCGGCACCTCCCGCCCCGAGTGGTCCGGCGCCTCCGGAGTGACGCTGCTGGCCGAGGCCGCGCGGATCGTCCGGGCCGAGGGCTACACGATCGGCAATGTCGCGGTGCAGGTCATCGGCGTACGCCCGAAGGTCGGCAAGCGGCGGGACGAGGCCCAGAAGGCGCTGTCGGCGGCCGTCGGTGCGCCGGTCTCGGTGTCCGGGACGACCTCGGACGGGCTGGGGCTGACCGGCCGCGCCGAGGGCCTGGCGGCGGTCGCCACGGCGATCGTCTTCCGTACGGCCTGACGCGAGACGCGCGGCGGCGCCCGGTATTCCCCCGTATGGCGCGGGAATGCCGGGCGCCGCACGGGTGTTGGGGGAGGATCGGAGTGCTCGTGTCCATCGGAACGGCCCGCAGGAAGGACTCTTCGTGACTGCCACCCTGTCCGACGACCTCAAGAAGCTCCTCGATACTCCGGTCTTTGTGACCCTGGTGACCCTCCAGCCCGACGGCAGTCCCCAGGCGTCTCCGGTCTGGGTGAAGCGGGACGGTGACGATCTGCTGATCTCGACGACCGTCGGCCGCCGCAAGGAGAAGAACCTCCGCCGCGACCCCCGTGTCTCCGTAGTGGTCCAGCCCTTCGACAACCCTTATACGTACGCCGAGATCCGTGGCGCCGCGACGCTCACCACCGAGGGCGGGCAGGAGCTCATCAACGAGCTGTCGCGCAAGTTCACCGGCAAGCCGTACGCCGAATTCAACCCGGACGCGGCCAACGACGCCGAGCGGGTGGTCGTCCGGATCACCCCGCGCAAGGTGGTAGGCAGCATCTGACGGAGCGGCCCGGGACGGGCCGCCGATATTTCCGGCAATTCGGACGGTTATGGCAGATCTGTGTCCCTGTGGCCAATGCGTCGCGGGGCACTGCCTCCTTCCGACTACCCTGGTTCCGTGACGATTCGCCTGTACGACACCAGCGCCCGGCAGATTCGCGACTTCACCCCGCTCACGCCGGGCTGCGTCTCGATCTACCTGTGTGGTGCGACCGTGCAGGCCGCCCCCCATATCGGGCACATCAGGTCGGGGCTGAACTTCGACATCATGCGCCGCTGGTTCGAGTACCGCGGCTACGACGTGACGTTCGTCCGCAATGTGACGGACGTCGACGACAAGATCATCAAGAAGGCGGCCGAACAGGGCCGCCCGTGGTGGTCGATCGGCTACGAGAACGAGGTCGCCTTCAACACGGCGTACGACACTCTCGGCTGCCTGCGGCCCACCTACGAACCGCGCGCCACGGGCCACATCCCCGAGATGATCGAGATGATGCGCGGCCTGATCGAGCGCGGTCACGCCTACGCCGCCGACGGCAACGTCTACTTCGACGTGAAGTCCTTCCCGGGGTATCTCCAGCTGTCCAACCAGGAGTTGGACAACCTCCTCCAACCGTCCGGCGAGGGCGAGACCGGCAAGCGGGACCCGCGCGACTTCGCCATGTGGAAGGCGGCGAAGGAGGGCGAGCCCAGCTGGGAGACCCCCTGGGGCCGCGGCCGCCCCGGCTGGCACCTGGAGTGCTCGGCGATGGCCCACAAGTACCTGGGCCGCGCCTTCGACATCCACGGCGGCGGCGTCGACCTCGTCTTCCCGCACCACGAGAACGAGATCGCCCAGGCCAAGGCCTTCGGCGACGACTTCGCCGCGTACTGGTCGCACAACGCCTGGGTGACCATGAGCGGCGAGAAGATGTCCAAGTCGCTGGGCAACTCCGTGCTCGTCTCGGAGATGGTCAAGCGCTGGCGCCCGATCGTGCTGCGCTACTACCTGGGCACCCCGCACTACCGCTCGATGATCGAGTACAGCGAGGAAGCGCTCCGCGAGGCCGAGTCCGCGTTCGCGCGGATCGAGGGCTTCGTCCAGCGGGTCGTCGAGAAGGCCGGGGTCGTCGAGCCGGCGGCCGAGGTGCCGACGGCCTTCGCCGAGGCGATGGACGACGATCTGGGCGTCCCGCAGGCACTGGCGATCGTGCACACCACCGTCCGGCAGGGCAATTCCGCGCTGACCGCCGACGACAAGGAGTCGGCGGTGGCCCGGCTGGCCGAGCTCCGTACGATGCTCGGTGTGCTCGGCCTGGACCCGCTCGACGAGCGCTGGTCGGGCAGCGGGACGGACCGCGGCGAGGACCTGCACGGCGTCGTGGACTCCCTGGTACGCCTGGTCCTCGACCAGCGCCAGTCGGCCCGCGCACGCAAGGACTACGCCACCGCCGACGCCATCCGCGACCAGCTCCAACAGTCCGGTCTCGCCATCGAGGACACCCCGTCCGGTCCCCGTTGGTCGCTGTCCTGACCCCCGTCCCGCCCCGGGGCAGCCACCCGGATTCGCCCTTCCCGGTGGCCGCGGGCGACACTCATTCCATACGTACGTACCCACTCCACGTCGCGAGACGTCGAGAGCAGTGAAGAAACAGGTGACCCATGGCCGGCAACAGCCAGCGCAGGAACCGCCGCACGTCCAACAAGAAGGGCGCGCAGGTCGGCAGCGGCGGTAAGCGGCGCCGGGGCCTGGAGGGCAAGGGCCCGACCCCGCCCGCGTCCGCCCGCAAGGGACACGTCAAGAACCGCGTCGCCAATGCCAAGGCGAAGCAGGCCGCGGCCCGCCGCCCGGCCCCGCGGCGTGGCGGTGCCAAGGGCACCGCGGAGCTCGTCGTCGGCCGTAACCCGGTCTTCGAGGCGCTGCGCGACGGCGTGCCCGCGACGACCCTCTACGTGCAGCAGTTCATCGACACCGACGAGCGGGTGCGCGCCGCACTGCAGCTCGCCACCGAGCGCGGCGACATCAACCTGATGGAGGCGCCGCGCCCCGAGCTGGACCGGATGACCAACGGCCTCAACCACCAGGGCCTGGTCCTGCAGGTCCCGCCGTACGACTACGCGCACCCCGAGGACCTGGCCGCGGCCGCCTTCGACGACGGTGTCGACCCGCTGATCGTCGCCCTCGACGGCGTCACCGACCCGCGCAACCTCGGCGCGGTGGTCCGCTCCGTGTGCGCCTTCGGCGGCCACGGCGTGGTCGTGCCGGAGCGCCGGGCGGCCGGGATGACGGCCGGTGCGTGGAAGACCTCGGCAGGCACCGCGGCCCGTACACCGGTCGCGCGCGCCACCAACCTGACCCGGACCCTGGAGTCGTACCAGAAGGCCGGCCTCACGGTCGTCGGTCTGGCCGCGGACGGCGAGCTGGAGCTGCAGGACGTCGCGGCGCTGGACGGCCCGGTCGTCATCGTGGTCGGCAGCGAGGGCAAGGGCCTGTCGCGGCTGGTCGGCGAGACCTGTGACGTACGGGTGCGGATCCCGATGCCGGGCGGCGCCGAGTCGCTGAACGCCGGTGTCGCGGCCGGTGTCGTCCTGTGGGAGGCGGCGCGCCGCCGCGCCTGAGTTCGTGTGCCCCGGGGTAGTCGGTACGTAGGCGTGCCACACCCCGGGGCAAGGCCTGACCCTCTGTACGACTTCGCCGTATCCCGTGATCTTTTGACGGGTCTCGGACAGATCGGGCCGGTCAAGGCAGTGTCTTAAACGCGGGTCACTCGGTTAGATGAGCGTGGACACCAGAACACCCCGCACGCCTACGGGGGGACGCTCGCCGGGCTTCGATGACGAGCCGGGCCTGAGCTCGGTCAAGGTGCCGTGCGATCCCGCGCAGGTCATCGTCAACCACGCCAGCTTCCGCGTACAGCTCGCCGCGCCCGTGGCGGACAACGTCATGGAAGACACCGCGCGCATCCCCGCCGTCCGGGGCTCGGCCGCCGGTGCCAGACGCCGGGCGCCCGTGGTGTGGAGCGGCCGCACCGAACCGGGCGGCACGGCCGGCGCCACCACCCAACTCCTGCACGCGGTACGCAACGCGGGCATCGGCCTCGACGGCGGCCCGGGCGAGGACGTCGGCACGACCCAGGTCCTGCCCCGGGTCCGCCTCGACGACACCGCCCCCGCCCGGACCGTGATCGGCCAGCGCGGCCCCACCCCGTCCGACAGCCCCCTGCTGCGCGGCGTACGCCCCGTAGGCAGCGCATACGGCGACAACTACAGCGACACCACCTACCGCAACACCCCGTACGGCGATCGCGGCCACGCCGACGACGGTTACGACGACGACCACTTCGAGGCACGGGACCGCTACGACTCCGGCGGCAAGCGCCGCGCCGCCGACACCGTGCGGCACGCGTACTACCCCGGCCGCCGTATGAACCTCGGCGTCGTCCTCCTCCCGCTGCGCATCTTCCTCGGCCTGATCTCGGTCTACGCCGGCATGGGCAAGCTCTGCGACCCCGTCTACTTCGACGGCGGCGAGCGCGGCTCGATGGTCAAGTGGCTGCTGTCGCTCGATCCCTGGGCGCTGGCCGTCCCGCTGCGCGACTTCGCCGTCTCGCACCCCGTGGGCGCCGGCCTGACCGTCGCCTTCCTTCAGGTCGTCGTCGGCGTCCTGACCATCTGCGGACTGTGGCAGCGCGTCGCCGCGTCCATCGGCGCGCTGCTCTCCGCGGCGCTGCTGATGACCGTCAGCTGGCGCACCGTCCCCGCCTACGACGCCCCCGACATCATCTACCTCGCCGCCTGGAGCCCGCTGATCATCGCGGGCGCCCCGGTCTACTCCATGGACGGGCGGCTGGCCGGCGAGGCGTGGCGGCGGCTCGGCCCGCGCGTCGAGGTCGCCGACCTGCGGCGCCGGGTGCTGCGCCGCGGCGCCGTGATGACCACGGTGGTGGCCGGACTGACCCTGCTCATCGGCTCGCTGCTCGGCGGCGCCGTACGGTCCGCGACGGTCGCGACCGTGCCGCGGCCCGGCGAGCCCGCGATCAACAACCTGCCCGGTTCGCCGCTGCCCCGCCCCGACAAGAGCGCCACCCGGCCCGGCCAGCGGCACTCCGGCAGCACCTCACCACGCCCCGGGACGCCCTCCGCGGACGCCTCGCACAAGGCCCACAAGCCCGGCAAGCCGTCCGCGTCGACGCCCGGCACCGGCCGCTCGACGGGCAGCACCAGCGGCCTCGCCCAGCAGCCCGGCGCGACCACCAGCGCCCCGCAGCAGACCGTGCCCACCCGCCACTCGGTACCGACCCATGTGCCGACCACAGCGGGCGGCACCGGCGGCGGCACCACCGGCAGCGGCAGCACCGGCAACGGCTCCGGAGGCGACTCCGGCAGCGGCAACACGCTGGGTGGGCTTTTGGGGTGAGGGGTGGGGGTGTGGGGTG
>NZ_QUAC01000221.1 GCF_003389455.1 Streptomyces inhibens
CGCCCCGGCCGCCCTCACGCGGCCCACGGCCGCCACCGGCACCGCCGCCGCCCGCACCGCCACGGCGCTCACCGCCGCCGGTCGCCGCGCCCTTGCCGTGCTCGTCGTCCAGCCGCAGCGTCAGCGAGATCCGCTTCCGCGGAATGTCGACATCGAGCACCTTGACCCGCACGATGTCGCCCGGCTTCACCACATCCCGGGGGTCCTTGACGAAGTTCTTCGACATCGCCGAGACATGGACCAGACCGTCCTGATGGACGCCCACGTCCACGAACGCCCCGAAGGCGGCGACATTGGTCACCACGCCCTCCAGGAGCATCCCCGGCTGCAGATCGCCGATCTTCTCCACGCCCTCCTTGAAGGTCGCGGTCTTGAAGACCGGACGCGGGTCGCGGCCCGGCTTCTCCAGCTCCTGGAGGATGTCGGTGACGGTCGGCAGACCGAAGGAGTCATCGACGAAGTCCGCGGCCTCAAGGGCGCGCAGGACCGCCGTATTGCCGATCAGCGAACCGACCTCGGTGCCCGCCGTCTTCACCATCCGGCGCACCACCGGGTACGCCTCGGGGTGCACGCTGGAGGCGTCCAGCGGGTCGTCGCCACCCCGGATCCGCAGGAAGCCCGCGCACTGTTCGTACGCCTTCGGGCCGAGCCGCGCCACATCCTTGAGCGCCTTGCGGGAGCGGAAGGGACCGTTGTTGTCCCGGTGCGCGACGATGTTCTCCGCGAGGCCGGAGCCGATGCCCGACACCCGCGAAAGCAGCGGCGCCGACGCGGTGTTGACGTCCACACCGACGCCGTTCACACAGTCCTCGACCACCGCGTCCAGCGAGCGCGACAGCTTCACCTCGGACAGATCGTGCTGGTACTGCCCGACGCCGATCGACTTCGGGTCGATCTTGACCAGCTCGGCCAGCGGGTCCTGCAGCCGACGGGCGATGGACACCGCGCCGCGCAGCGACACATCGAGTTCGGGCAGCTCCTGCGAGGCGAACGCGGAGGCGGAGTACACCGAGGCGCCCGCCTCGGACACCATCACCTTCGTGAGCTTCAGCTCCGGCTGGGCGGCGATCAGATCGGTCGCCAGCTTGTCGGTCTCGCGCGAGGCGGTGCCGTTGCCGATCGCGATCAGCTCGACATCGTGCTCCCGCGCCAGCCGCGCCAACGTGGCCAGCGAGGCGTCCCACTTCTGCTGCGGGACATGGGGGTAGATGGTCTCCGTGGCGGCCACCTTGCCGGTCGCGTCCACCACCGCGACCTTCACACCCGTACGGAAACCGGGGTCCAGGCCCATCGTGGCGCGCGTGCCGGCGGGCGCCGCCAGCAGCAGATCGCGCAGATTCGACGCGAAGACCCGTACCGACTCGTCCTCGGCGGCCTGCCGCAGCCGCAGCCGCAGATCGATCCCGAGGTGCACCTGGACCCGGGTGCGCCAGGCCCAACGGACGGTGTCCTTGAGCCACTTGTCGGCGGGCCGGCCCCGGTCGGCGATGCCGAAGCGGTGCGCGATGGACTGCTCGTAGGCGCTGGGGCCCTCGGTCGCCGCCGACGGGTCCTCCGGCTCCAGGGCGAGATCGAGGATCTCCTCCTTCTCCCCGCGGAACATCGCCAGCACCCGGTGCGAGGGCAGTTCGGTGAACGGCTCGGCGAAGTCGAAGTAGTCGGCGAACTTCGCGCCGGCCTCCTCCTTGCCCTCGCGCACCTTCGCCGCAACCCGCCCGCGCGACCACATCCGCTCACGCAGCTCGCCGATCAGATCCGCGTCCTCGCCGATCCGCTCGGTCAGGATCGCCCGCGCGCCCTCCAGGGCGGCGGCCGGATCGGCCACCCCCTTGTCGGCGTCCACGAACGCCGCGGCGGCCGCGGCCGGCTCCACCGAAGGGTCGCTCAGCAGCCCGTCGGCGAGCGGCTCCAGGCCCGCCTCGCGCGCGATCTGCGCCTTGGTGCGCCGCTTGGGCTTGAACGGGAGGTAGATGTCCTCCAGCCGGGCCTTGGACTCGGCGCCGCGGATCTGCGCCTCCAGGGGGGCGTCCAGCTTGCCCTGGGAGCGTACGGACTCCAGGATCGCGGTCCGTCGCTCCTCCAGCTCCCGCAGATAGCGCAGCCGCTCCTCCAGCGAGCGCAGCTGCGCATCGTCGAGCATCTCGGTGGCTTCCTTGCGGTAGCGCGCGATGAACGGCACGGTCGAGCCACCGTCGAGCAGTTCGACCGCGGCCTTCACCTGCCGCTCCCTGACGCCGAGCTCCCCGGCGATCCTCGCTTCGATGGACCCGAGGGTCACGATGGGCTCAGTGGATGCCGTCACGTTGATCCTGCCCTGCCTTCCAGCGCTTGCCTGAGCCTGCATTGTGCCGGGTGGCATGCCGGACTGTCGCGCCGCCCAGCCGCGCGCGCCGGGGTGTGAGAAGGCGCACGCACACCCCGGCCCGCAACGGCTCGGCTCCTGGGAGGGCCCTACTTGCCGAACATCACCGAGGGGAACGCCCCGGCGTTCATCACGGCGGTGGTGAAGCCGGCCGCCAGCTCGGTGAGCCGGGCCACGCCCTCGGCGCCCAGGTGCTCGTACGGCGCCCGGTCCAGGCGGTCCGTCGTGCGCTCCAGGTCCTTGCGCAGCTGGACACCGGCCTCGGTCAACTCGCCCTCGGCATCCAGGAGCCCACGGCTTCGCAGCCGCTCCTGTGCGGCCGCCCAGTCCTCCTCCGACCAGCCGCGGGTCGCCATGACGCCCTTGTAGCTCATCCCGCGGCCGCTGGCGTTGTGCGTGACCAGCGCCTCCAGCCCGTCCAGTTCGGCGTCCAGCAGCGCTATCAGGTGGCCGTCGCCGCGGTGTTCGCGCAGCAGCGTCGCGGCGTGCCAGTAGGCCAGGTGCGGGGCGTCGGGCACCGGCAGATCGGCGTGTGCGGCGTACAGCGGCCGGGCCTGGGGGGTGCAGCCCTCGGCGGCGCGCAGCGCCAGCTTCGCCGCCTCCGCCATCTCCGGGGACCCGACGGCCTCGTCGCCGAGCAGCCGGCGCAGCGTGGCGTCCGCGGCGCGCAGCCGGACGGCCAGCACGTTCTGCGGCGTGGTGACCGACCAGACGTGCGGGATGTGCCGGGCGACGAGCTCGTGCTTGAAGTTGTAGAAGGCGGCGGTGATGGTGCCGGGACCCACCGCACCCATGGCCGCGCTCCGGCAGGCGAAGTAGGCGGCGCTGCGGTTGTCGATGCCTTCCTTGGCCATCTCGGCGGGGAGCTCCGGCGCGAAGTAGTGCGTGGAGTGGAAGGGGTTGATGACGTTGTGACAGGCGCGGCCGGCCTGCTCGGGCAGTGCGCTGGAAGAGGTCATGCGAGCAGGGTACCGACCCGTCGGTATGGAGGCGGTCCTGGGGCACCGGACTCTGGCCGTATCCAGCCGCCGGGCCCTTGCGATGGCAGAAAAGGTGGGAAATCCGTCATTGCCGCCATCGCCTCCGCTGACCAGGATGGACGGCATGGAACAGCGCGACGTGCTGATCGTCCTCTTCGACGGTGTCCAGGCGCTCGACGTCACCGGACCGGTCGATGTCTTCCACGGTGCGGCCCAGGGAGCCCCGGGCGCCTACCGGATCCGTACCGCCGGCCTGGACGGCACTCCGGTCCGCACCACCAGCGGCCTGACCCTCGTCCCCGACGGCACGCTCGCCGACGCCGGGACGCCGCACACCCTGCTGGTACCCGGCGGCCAGGGCACCCGCACCCCCGACCCCCGGCTGATCGACTGGCTGCGCGGCAACGCCCACCGCGCCCGGCGGAAGGTCTCCGTGTGCAGCGGGGCGCTGCTGCTCGCCGAGGCCGGACTGCTCGACGGCCGCCGCGCCACGACCCACTGGCTGCTGTGCGACACCCTCGCCGAGCGGTTCCCCGCGGTGCAGGTCGAACCCGAGCCGATCTACGTACGGGACGGCGATCTGGCCACCTCCGCGGGGGTGACGGCCGGTATCGATCTCGCGCTGGCCCTCGTGGAGGAGGACCTCGGCCGGGATCTCGCACTGACCGTCGCCCGGCATCTGGTGGTCTTTCTGCGGCGGCCGGGCAATCAGACCCAGTTCAGCGCCCAGCTCGCGGCCCAGACCGCGGAGCGGCGGCCGCTGCGCGACGTCCAGCAGTGGATCACCGAGCACCCGGCGTCGGACCTGTCCGTCGACGCCCTCGCAGACCGCGCCGGGCTCTCGCCGCGGCACTTCGCCCGGGCGTTCCGCGACGAGGTCGGTATGACGCCGGGGCGCTATGTCGACCGGGTACGGCTGGAGGCCGCCCGGCGGTGCCTCGAAGACACCGTCGACGGCATCGAGCAGGTGTCGCGCCGCTGCGGCTACGGCACCCCCGAGGCGATGCGGCGCGCCTTCGTACGGGTCCTGGGCGCCTCCCCGGCCGAGTACCGCCGCCGATTCCAGCCGGCCGGACCGAGCCCGCGGCCGGCCTGAACACCCCTGCCGGAACGACCGGCCACCACCTCTACCGACCACTACCCCTACCGACAGGAACCGCCATGCAGATCGCGATCCTTCTCTACGACCGCTTCACCACCCTGGACGCCGTCGGCCCCTACGAAACCCTCAGCCGGCTGCCGGAGGCGGAGGCTGTGTTCGTCGCCGAGCGCACCGGCGTGCACCGCAATGACATCGGCTCGCTCGGGCTGGCCGCCGACGCCACGCTGAGCGAGGTCACCGCGCCGGACATCCTCGTCGTACCCGGCGGCCCGGGACAGCTCGCGCAGATGGCGGACGGCCCGCTGCACGAGTGGATCCGCGCCGTGGACGCCGGCACCACCTGGACCACCTCGGTGTGCACCGGCTCGCTGATCCTGGGCGCCGCGGGCCTGCTCAAGGGGCGCCGGGCGACCTCGCACTGGCTGGCGCTGGACCAGCTGCCGGCGCTCGGCGCCGAGCCGACCGGGGAGCGGGTGGTCTTCGACGGCAAGTACGTCACGGCGGCGGGCGTCTCGTCCGGCATCGACATGGGGCTGACGCTGGCGGGCCGGATCGCCGGGGACGCCGTGGCCCAGACGATCCAGCTCGGCATCGAATACGACCCGCAGCCGCCCTACGACGCGGGCGCCCCGGACAAGGCGCCGGCCGAGATCACCGCGATGCTGCGGGAGCGCAGCCGGTTCCTGCTGGCGGGGGAGGAGTAGCGGGCGGTCCGGCGCGCAGGGCCTGCCCCGGCGTCAGTCCGTAGGCCAGGTGAAGCGCGGCGCCCTGCGCTCCAGAAAGGCGGCGGCACCCTCCGCGGTGTCGCCGCTGGCGCGCGCCTGCGCGGCCCAGTAGGCGCCCCGCGCCTCGGCCTCGGCCGGCGGGACGTCCCACGTCCCGTTGGCCAGCTCCTTGGCCGCGGTCTGCGTCAGCAGCGACCGGCTCGCCAGTACGGCCGAGAACTCCGCCACCCGCTTGCCCAGCTCGCCCTCGGGCAGCACCTCGTCCACCAGACCCGTGCGCAGCGCCCGCGCACAGTCGATCAACTCCCCGGAGAACAACAGGTACTTGGCGGCGGAGAGCCCGACCAGCCGGACCAGCCGCCGGGTGGCGGACGCCGGATAGGCGACCGCCAGCTTGGCCGGCGTCACACCGAACAGCGCCCCCTCCTCCGCGAACCGCAGATCGCAGGCGGCCGCCAGCTGGGCGCCGCCACCCACGCAGTAACCGCGTATCGCCGCCAGCGTCGGCCCGGGAAAAGCCGCCAGCGCCTCCTCGGCCGCCACCGCCAGGCCCTGCGACTCACCCGCCGCATCCCGCAGCGACCCGATGTCCGCACCCGCGCAGAATGTCCCGCCCTCGCCGGTCAGCACCAGCGACCGTACGGAACGATCACCCGCCAGCCGCTCCAGCAGCGGCGGCAGATCCCGCCACATCTGCACGGTCATCGCATTCCGCTTGCCGGTGTTGCTGATGGTGACGGTGGCTGTGCCGTCGCTGACATGCGTCTTCAGACCCGGTTCCATGCCCGGATATTAGAGCGACCGCCGCGAGCCGGGCCGGATACGATCGGCGGTCTGATGTCAGCAACTCTCGTCGCCAAAGACCTCGCCGCCGGCCACGGCGAGCGCGTCCTGTTCTCCGGTCTCGATCTGGTCGTCGCCCCCGGCGATGTGATCGGCCTCGTCGGCGCCAACGGAGCGGGCAAGTCCACGCTGCTGCGCCTACTGGCCGGCCTGGACACCCCCGAGGACGGCAAGCTCGCGCTCAGCCCGCCCACCGCCACCGTCGGCCACCTCCCGCAGGAGCCCGACCGCCGCCCCGGGGAGACCGTGCGGGCCTTCCTCGCCCGCCGTACGGGCGTGGCCGATGCCCAGCTCGCCCTGGACGACGCCACCCAGGCGCTGGTCGAGGAGCGGCCCGGCGCGGACGACGCCTACGCCACGGCCCTGGAGCGCTGGCTCGCGCTGGGCGCCGCCGACCTGGACGAGCGCGCCGAGGAGACCGCCGCCCAGCTCGGCCTCTCGGTCGGCCTCGACCAGCCGATGACGACGCTGTCCGGCGGCCAGGCCGCCCGCGCCTCGCTCGCCTCGCTCCTGCTCTCCCGTTACGACATCTTTCTGCTCGACGAGCCGACCAACGACCTCGACCTGGACGGCCTCGAACGGCTGGAATCGTTCGTCACCGGGCTGCGCGCCGGCACCGTCCTGGTCAGCCACGACCGCGAGTTCCTGACCCGTACGGTCAACCGCGTCGTCGAACTCGACCTCGCCCAGCAGCAGGTCAACACTTACGGCGGCGGCTACACCTCCTACCTGGAGGAACGCGAGCGGGCCCGGCGCCATGCGCGTGAGCAGTTCGAGGAGTACGCCGACACCAAGGCCGCCCTGGAGACCCGCGCGCACACCCAGCGCAACTGGATGGAGAAGGGCGTCAAGAACGCCCGCCGCAAGGCCCCCGACAACGACAAGATCGGCCGCAAGGGCCGGGTGGAGGCCACCGAGAAGCAGGCCGCCAAGGCCAAGCAGACCCAGCGCCTGATCGAGCGGCTCGATGTCGTCGAGGAGCCGCGCAAGGAGTGGGAGCTGCGGATGGAGATCGCCGCCGCGCCGCGGGCCGGCGCCGTCGTGGCCACCCTCCGCGGCGCCGGGGTCCGCCGCGGCGACTTCTCCTTCGGCCCGGTGGACCTGCAGATCGACTGGGCGGACCGGGTCGCCATCACCGGCCCCAACGGCTCCGGCAAGTCCACCCTGCTCGCCGCCCTCCTCGGCCGGCTCCCGCTGGACGCCGGACAGGCCTCGCTCGGCCCCGGTGTGGTCGTCGGCGAGGTCGACCAGGCGCGCGGACTGTTCGTCGGCGACGAGCCGCTGATGGACGCCTTCCGGGCCTCCGTCCCGGATCTGCCGCCCGCCGAAGTCCGCACCCTGCTCGCGAAGTTCGGCCTGAAGGCGGCACATGTGCTGCGCCCGGCGCACACGCTCTCGCCGGGCGAGCGGACCCGTGCCGCGCTGGCCCTCCTCCAGGGCCGCGGGGTCAACCTCCTCGTCCTGGACGAGCCGACCAACCATCTGGACCTGCCGGCCATCGAACAGTTGGAGTCCGCGCTCGCGTCGTACCCGGGCACCCTGCTGCTGGTCACGCACGACCGCCGGATGCTGGACGCGGTGCACACCACACGCCGGATCGAGGTCGGTGGCGGACGGATCGCGGACCGGGCGGTGTGAGCCCGTGCGCGGCGCCTCCGGGCGGCCGTGCTGATTATCGATTTGGTCCTGGGGCCGACGACCCGTACTGTTGGGACAACCGACGCGGGGTGGAGCAGCTCGGTAGCTCGCTGGGCTCATAACCCAGAGGTCGCAGGTTCAAATCCTGTCCCCGCTACTGAATACAGAACAGCAGGTCCGGTGCTCAGGCACCGGGCCTGCTGTTCTGTATGCCCGGCGAGGTACGGCCGGGCGGCCGCCGGTCNATACAGAACAGCAGGTCCGGTGCTCAGGCACCGGGCCTGCTGTTCTGTATGCCCGGCGAGGTACGGCCGGGCGGCCGCCGGTCCACTCTGTGGTCGTCGCCGGGCTGCTCGGATGGCCGGATCCGATTCCCCGCCGGGCGGTCCCGGTGGCTCGGATCGCACGGCGGCCACTCCGGGGCGGTCCTTGAACGAGGACCAAAAGGAGCAGGACCAGTCACCGGGCCGATCGAATCACTCGGAATCGGCCATAAGGCGTCGATAGGCGCTGACTTGTGTTCAGCGGGCCGGTCCGGACCAACACATTCTCAACACTCTTCCTGTGAGGATGCCTTCAGGACCCCCCGCTGAACCCCCCGAAGAGCTGACCTCCCCGCTCGCGTACGAAGGTGTCTGGCGGTTCACCGCCCCGGCACTGGAGGCCTCGGTGCCGCAGGCACGCCACGCGGTCCGGGATCTGCTCGACGAACAGCGTGTGCCCGTCGCCGCCGACATCATGGACGGCCTGCTGCTCATCGTCTCCGAACTCGTCACCAACGCCGTCCAGCACGCAGCCCTGCTCTCGCCCCAGATCGCCGTACAGGTCACCATCGGGCCGAACTGGCTACGCGTCGCCGTCGAGGACAACCACCCCTACCGCCCCAAGGCACTGGAGGCGGAAGAGGGCGATGTCGGCGGCCGCGGCCTGTGGCTGGTCAAGACACTCACCGCCGAGGTGGGCGGCAAGTGCGACGTCGAGCACACGGTGAACGGCGGCAAGGCCATCTGGGCCGAGCTTCCGCTCACCCCGCTCGCTACCAGCCCGCCGAGTGTCCTGTGAGCTCGCGCACCGCCGGCCGGGCCGCGTCCAGCACGGTCATGAACCACGCGGAGAACGGCGCCTCGGCATGCCGCTCGGCCAGCTCCTCCGGCGTCACGAAGGCGATCTCGCCGACCTCCTCCGGGTCGGGCGCCGGCTCGGCCCGCACCAGCCCGACGAACAGGTGGTTGTACTCCTGCTCCACGAGGCCGGAGGCCGGGTCGGGATGGTTGTAGCGCACCGTGCCCGCCTCGGCCATCAGCGTCGGCGCCAGGCCCAGCTCCTCCGCGGTCCGGCGGGCCGCGGCCACGAACGGCGCCTCGCCGGGATACGGGTGACCGCAGCAGGTGTTGGACCAGACACCGGGGGAGTGGTACTTCCCCAGCGCCCGGCGCTGGAGCAGCAACCGGCCCTTTTCGTCGAAGAGAAAGACCGAAAACGCCCGGTGCAGCTGGCCGGGGGGCTGGTGCGCAGTGAGCTTCTCCGCGGTGCCGATCGTCGTACCGTCCTCGTCGACCAGCTCAAGCATGATCGGTTCGGCGGCGTCGCCCGGTGTGCTCACCGCCGCGTCCCCGGTGGTCTGTCCGTTGGCAGGTGTGATCGGCATGCCCATCCTTGTCGTCGGTCTTCGACGCCAAGTCTGCCCTAGCCAGGTCCGCATCACCGGCAGACCGGGTGCGCGGCGCAACACCGCCCGCGCGCCGGCCACCGAGTGCGCCGGCCGTGAGATGGTCCACATCCGCCTGCCGGCCCGCCGTCGCCGAGGCGGCCGGTGCCGCGCGGCCCGGTGGCGGCGGCGCGCAGCGGCGATCACCCCCGGACCTGGGATGGCTCTCGCCACACCCGCCCCGTCACAAGCCGCCCGCCCTGTGACCAGCCCTCTCATAACCGGCACCGGATCGGGGGTCCGGGCCGCAGGCCAGTTGTTCATGCGCCACCCGATCCACCATGATGATCGCGGCAGGCGCAGCCGACGGTCACTCGATCGTGCGGTGAATGCGCGGTGAACGGCCGCATCCGGCGATCCGATAGCCTCTGCCGACGTGCCACCCAGCCCTCCGGGGGCGAGGTGTGCCACGCCCACTGCCCGGGTAGTCCGTATCGAATGCGGACCGGCCGGCGCTGCCTTGTCAGCATCCAAGGAGTGAGTTCGTCTGTCGACCGCCATCCTCACCGGTCCGCCGGTCGCCGGGTCGCCGCTCGAAGCCGACCTGCGCACGCTGGGCTTTGACGTCCGTACGGCGAACGATCCCGCGTCCGCCGCCGAGCTGATCGCCGCGGTGCCCGCACAGGAGCGGGTCGCCGTCGTCGACCCCCGCTTCGTCGGCCATCAGCACGCCCTGCGGCTGGCACTGACCGACCCCCGCTTCCCGGCCGCGGCCGTGCCGGGCGCGCTCACCGCGCAGCCCGAGGCCCGCGCCGCGCTGGCCCGCGCGGTCGGCAGGATCCCGGTCGGCGCCGGCACGGCCCACCTGACGGACGTCCTCACCGACACCCTCACCGAGTCCCTGGACCGCGACGACATCGGCCTGCACCGCGTCGAGCTGGGCAGCCTGGTCGCCACCGTGGCGCTCACCCCCGCTCAGCGCGAGGACGCCCGGGAGGCCGTCGCGGCCGTCGACGACGAGGCCGTACGGCTGCGCACCGCCGTGAAGTCCCGGGACGGGTTCTTCACGACCTTCTGCATCAGCCCGTACTCCCGCTACCTCGCCCGCTGGTGCGCGCGCCGCGGGCTCACCCCCAACCAGGTCACCACCGCGTCCCTGCTGACCGCGCTGATCGCGGCCGGCTGCGCGGCCACCGGAACCCGCGGCGGCTTCGTCGCCGCCGGCTTCCTGCTGCTCTTCTCCTTCGTCCTGGACTGCACCGACGGGCAGCTCGCCCGCTACTCCCTGCAGTACTCGACGATGGGCGCCTGGCTGGACGCCACCTTCGACCGGGCCAAGGAGTACGCGTACTACGCGGGGCTCGCCCTGGGCGCGGCCCGCGGCGGCGATGACGTCTGGGCGCTGGCGCTCGGCGCGATGGTGCTGCAGACCTGCCGCCATGTCGTCGACTTCTCCTTCAACGAGGCGAATCACGACGCGGCCGCCAACACCAGCCCGACCGCGGCGCTCTCCGACAAGCTCGACAGCGTCGGCTGGACGGTCTGGGTGCGCCGGATGATCGTGCTGCCCATCGGCGAACGCTGGGCCATGATCGCGGTGCTCACCGCGCTCACCACCCCGCGCATCGTCTTCTACGCCCTGCTCATCGGCTGCGCGCTGGCCGCCTGCTACACCACGGCCGGCCGGGTGCTGCGCTCGCTCACGCGGCGGGCCCGGCGCACCGACCGCGCCGCCCGGGCGCTGGCCGACCTCGCCGACTCCGGGCCGCTGGCCGAGCTGATCGCCGGCAGCGCACGCGGCCGCGGCCGCACCGGTTCGTTCCTCGCCCCCGTTATGGCGTTTCTCTCGGCCGCGGTGCTGCTGGTCTGGGTGATTTCCGAGGACGACCCCACGTCCTGGCTGACCGTCGGCGTCGCCGTCTGCTCGGCGCTGCTGGCCGGCGCGGCCGTGGCACGGCCCCTCAAGGGCGCCCTCGACTGGCTCGTACCGCCCTTCTTCCGGGCCGGCGAATACACCACGATCCTGGTCCTGGCGGCCCGGTCGGATGTGCCCGGTGCGCTGCCCGCGGCGTTCGGGCTGGTCTCGGCGGTCGCCTACCATCACTACGACACGGTCTACCGCATCCGCGGTGGCACCGGAGCCCCGCCCCGGTGGCTGGTCCGGGCGACCGGCGGACATGAGGGACGGATCCTCGTGATCACCGTCCTCGCCGCCGCGCTGTCCCCCTCAGGTTTCACAATCGCGCTGACGGCCCTTGCTGTGGTCCTGGCGCTGCTGGTGCTCATCGAGAGCATCCGTTTCTGGGTGTCCTCCCAAGCACCCGCCGTACACGATGAAGGAGAACCCGCATGATCGGCCTCGTGCTGGCTGCCGGCGCCGGACGGCGTCTGCGCCCCTACACCGACACCCTGCCCAAGGCTCTGGTGCCGGTGGGCCCTGAACAGGACGGCGAAGCCACCACCATCCTCGACCTGACCCTCGGCAACTTCGCCGAGATCGGCCTGACCGAGGTCGCGATCATCGTCGGCTACCGCAAGGAAGCCGTCTACGAGCGCAAGGAGGCCCTGGAGCAGAAGTACGGCCTCAAGCTCACCCTCATCGACAACGACAAGGCCGAGGAGTGGAACAACGCCTACTCCCTGTGGTGCGGCCGTGACTCCATCAAGCGCGATGTGATCCTCGCCAACGGCGACACCGTGCACCCGGTCTCCGTCGAGAAGACCCTGCTCGCCGCCCGCGGCAACGGTCAGAAGATCATCCTCGCCCTCGACACGGTCAAGCAGCTGGCCGACGAGGAGATGAAGGTCATCGTGGACCCCGACAAGGGCGTCCAGCGCATCACCAAGCTGATGGACCCGGCCGAGGCCACCGGCGAGTACATCGGCGTCACCCTCATCGAGGGCTCCGCCGCCGAGGAGCTCGCCGACGCGCTCAAGACCACCTTCGAGCGGGACCCCGACCTCTACTACGAGGACGGCTACCAGGAGCTCGTCAACCGCGGCTTCAAGGTGGACGTGGCCCCGATCGGCGACGTCAAGTGGGTCGAGATCGACAACCACGACGACCTCGCGAAGGGCCGTGACATCGCATGCCAGTACTGACCCGCCTCATTCCGTCCCCGGTCGTCGTCGACATCAACGCCGGCGCCCTGGACGACCTGGCGGGCCTGCTGGCCGATCAGCGCATCTCCGCGTCCGGCAAGCTCGCCATCGCGATCAGCGGCGGCTCGGGGGCGCGGCTGCGCGAGCGGCTGTCGCCCGCACTGCCCGGCGCCGAGTGGTACGAGGTCGGCGGCGGCACCCTGGACGACGCGATCAAGCTCGCCGACGCCATGAAGAAGGGGCACTACGACGCGGTCGTGGGCCTCGGCGGCGGCAAGATCATCGACTGCGCCAAGTTCGCCGCGGCGCGGATCGGTCTGCCGCTGGTCGCCGTCGCGACGAACCTGTCGCACGACGGCCTGTGCTCGCCGGTCGCCACCCTCGACAACGACGCCGGCCGCGGCTCCTACGGTGTGCCGAACCCGATCGCCGTGGTGATCGACCTCGACATCATCCGTGAGGCCCCGGTCCGCTTCGTCCGCTCCGGCATCGGCGACGCGATCTCCAACATCTCCGCGGTCGCGGACTGGGAGCTCTCGCACCGCGAGACCGGGGAGAACATCGACGGGCTGGCGGCCGCCATGGCGCGCCAGGCCGGCGAGGCCGTGCTGCGCCACCCCGGTGGCGTCGGCGACGACAACTTCCTCCAGGTGCTGGCCGAGGGCCTGGTCCTCACCGGCATCTCGATGTCGGTCGCGGGCGACAGCCGGCCGGCCTCCGGTGCCTGCCACGAGATCAATCACGCCTTCGACCTCCTCTTCCCCAAGCGGGCGGCGAGCCATGGCGAGCAGTGCGGCCTGGGTGCCGCGTTCGCCACGCATCTGCGCGGGGACAAGGAGACCCGCGACCTGATGGTCGAGGTGCTGCGCCGGCACGGTCTGCCGGTCACGCCGGGTGAGATCGGTTTCACCGACGAGGAGTTCGTCCAGGCCGTCGAGTACGCACCCAAGACCCGACCCGGGCGCTACACGATCCTGGAGCACCTGGACCTGTCCACCGACCAGATCAGGGACGCTTACGCCGACTATGCACAAGCCGTCAGTAGCTGAACTCCGCCCGGTCGTACACCCCGAGGGTGTCAAGGACCGGCGCAGCGGTGAGCACTGGGCCGGTCGCCTCTACATGCGCGAGATCTCCTTGCGCATCGACCGGCACCTGGTGAACACGCGGGTCACGCCCAACCAGCTGACCTACCTGATGACCGTCTTCGGCGTCCTCGCCGCCCCGGCACTGCTGGTGCCGGGGATCACGGGCGCCGTGCTCGGCGTGCTGATGGTCCAGCTGTACCTGCTGCTCGACTGCGTCGACGGCGAGATCGCCCGCTGGAAGAAGCAGTTCTCGCTCGGCGGGGTGTACCTGGACCGGGTCGGCGCCTACCTGTGCGACGCCGCGGTCCTGGTCGGCTTCGGCCTGCGCGCCGCCGACCTGTGGGGCTCCGGGCGGATCGACTGGCTGTGGGCCTTCCTCGGCACCCTCGCCGCCCTCGGCGCCATCCTGATCAAGGCCGAGACCGACCTCGTCGGCGTCGCCCGTCACCAGGGCGGGCTGCCGCCGGTCAAGGAGGCGGCGTCCGAGCCGCGGTCGTCCGGAATGGCGCTGGCCCGCAAGGCCGCCGCGGCGCTGAAGTTCCACCGGCTCGTCCTCGGGATCGAGGCGTCCTTGCTGATCCTGGTCCTGGCGGTCCTGGACACGATCAGGGGCGACCTGTTCTTCTCACGTCTCGGCGTCGCCGTGCTCGCCGGCATCGCGATCGTCCAGACGCTGCTCCACCTCGTGTCCATCCTGGCATCGAGCAGGCTCAAGTGACGGGGGCACCCCGTATGCGCCTCGGTGCGGTTGTCCTGACCATGGGCAACCGCCCCGAGGAGCTGCGTGCGCTGCTGGACTCGGTGGCCAAGCAGGAGGGCGACCCGATCGAGATCGCGGTGGTCGGCAACGGTTCGCCGCTGCCCGAGCTCCCCGAGGGCGTACGGACCGTCGAGCTGCCGGAGAACGTCGGCATCCCGGCCGGCCGCAATGTCGGCATCGAGGCCTTCGGACCCGGCGGCAGCGACGTCGACGTCCTGCTCTTCCTGGACGACGACGGTCTGCTGGCCAAGGAGGACACCGCCGAGCTGTGCCGGCAGGCGTTCGCCGCGGACCCCGGGCTCGGCATCATCAGCTTCCGGATCGCCGACCCGGACACCGGCGAGACCCAGCGCCGGCACGTACCCAGGCTGCGCGCCTCGGACCCGATGCGCTCCTCGCGGGTGACCACCTTCCTCGGCGGCGCGAACGCGGTCCGTACGAAGGTCTTCGAGGAGGTCGGCGGGCTGCCCGACGACTTCTTCTACGCCCATGAGGAGACCGACCTGGCCTGGCGGGCGCTGGACGCGGGCTGGCTGATCGACTACCGGTCGGACATGGTCCTGTTCCACCCGACGACGGCCCCGGCCCGGCACGCGGTCTACCACCGGATGGTGGCCCGAAACCGCGTCTGGCTGGCCCGCCGCAACCTTCCCGCTCTGCTGGTTCCGGTCTATCTCGGTGTCTGGTTTCTGCTCACCCTCGTCCGCCGGCCGTCGCGGCCGGCGCTGCGGGCGTGGCTGGGCGGCTTCAAGGAGGGCTGGGTCTCCCCGTGCGGTCCCAGGCGCCCCATGAAGTGGGCTACCGTTTGGCGACTGACCCGACTGGGCCGCCCTCCCGTCATCTGACAAGCTCGTATCTGAGAGCATCAGGCGCGAACCGGGGCGTGGCCCCGGCAGCGCACCTTGAGGACGAAAGTGTCAACTGTGAGCGAGACCACGCACGACAGTGCGGTCGCCATGAGTGCCCCGCCATCTTCCGACGAAGGGCTCACTCCTGCCCAGCGGGCCCAGAAGTACGGGCTCTCGCAGAGCGGGGCCCGTCCCGGCCTTGCGGAGTACGTCCGGCAGCTGTGGGACCGGCGGCATTTCATCTCCGCCTTCGCCAGCGCCAAGCTGACGGCCCAGTACAGCCAGGCCAAGCTGGGGCAGGTCTGGCAGGTGGCGACGCCACTGCTGAACGCGCTCGTGTACTACTTGATCTTCGGTCTGCTGATCGGCACGAGGAAGGGCGTCCCCGACTTCGTCCCCTTCCTGGTGACCGGCGTCTTCATCTTCACCTTCACCCAGAGTTCGGTGATGGCCGGGACGCGGGCGATCTCGGGCAACCTCGGGCTGGTGCGTGCGCTGCACTTCCCGCGCGCCTGTCTGCCGATCTCCTTCTGCCTGATGCAGCTCCAGCAGCTGCTGTTCTCCATGGGCGTGCTGGTCCTGATCCTGCTCGGCTTCGGGCAGATGCCGACCTGGTCGTGGCTGCTGGTGTTCCCGGCGCTGGTGCTGCAGTTCGTGTTCAACACCGGCCTGGCGATGGTCATGGCCCGGCTGGGCAGCAAGACGCCGGACCTGGCGCAGCTGATGCCGTTCATCATGCGTACGTGGATGTATGCGTCCGGCGTGATGTTCAGCATCGACCTGATCCTCAAGGGCAAGCACGTCCCGGCGTTCGTCGAGGTCCTGCTCAACGCCAACCCGGCCGCGGTCTACATCGACCTGATGCGTTTCGCGCTGATCGACAGTTTCACGGCGGACAAGCTGCCCCCGCATGTGTGGGCGTTCGCGGGTGGCTGGGCGCTGCTGATGGGCATCGTCGGCTTTGTGTACTTCTGGAAGGCTGAGGAGCGGTACGGACGTGGCTGAGCAGAAGAACGGCGTCCAGCCGACGCAGGCGGCCGAGGCCCGGATCCCGACCGTGATCGCGGACGATCTGCACATCGTCTACCGGGTCTACGGCACGGGAGCGGGCAGGGGCAGCGCCACCGCGGCGCTCAACCGCATCATCCGCCGCAAGCCCTCGTCGGGCGTACGCGAGGTGCACGCGGTCAAGGGTGTCTCCTTCACCGCGTACCGCGGCGAGTCCATCGGCCTGATCGGCTCCAACGGTTCGGGCAAGTCGACGCTGCTCAAGGCGGT
>NZ_QUAC01000226.1 GCF_003389455.1 Streptomyces inhibens
GCTGACCGCTTGGATCAGCGAGCCGCCGGGCCGGTCAGCCGGCCTCAGCCATTCGGCCGGCCATCGACCGCCACCCGGTCTCCACACAGCGCCCGGCCCCGCGACCCGCCCGGCCGCGCGGACCACCCGGTCCCCGCGGCCGGGACCGGCCGGCCCCGGACCTCAGCTGGTCTTCGGCTTCGGTGCTGTCGACGTCGCCGAGGCGGTGGTGCCCGCCTCGGTGTCCTCCGGCTGTTCCTCGAAGTCCACCTTCTTCATCTGCTTGTTCATGGACTTCATCAGCAGCCACACGGCGCCGCCGATGACCGCGAAGACGATGAAGCCGAGGACGCCGGGGGTCACCTTGTCCTTGTCGAAGCTGTCGGCAAGGGTGACGAAGTGCGTCAGGGCGAGGGTGCTGGTCGCGCTCATCATGGGGTCAATTGTTGCGGATGCCCGCGAAGAGGTCGTCCTCGGGGAGGGAAGTGTCCACGAGAGACTTCGCGAGCTCGTACTCCTCCGTCGGCCAGACCTCCCGCTGGATGTCCATCGGCACCCGGAACCAACCGCCATCGGGGTCGATCTGGGTGGCGTGCGCGATCAGCGCCTTGTCACGGATCTCGAAGAACTCGTCACACGGGATATACGTGGTCAGCGTGCGCTCGCGCTGCTCGAACTGCTTCCAGCGCTCCAGCCACTCGCCGTACGGCGAATCCATGCCGCGCTCCAGCAGCGCCTCGTGCAGCGCGATGGTGCGCGGCTTGTTGAAGCCCTGGTTGTAGTAGAGCTTCTGGGGCTGCCAGGGCTCACCGGCCTCCGGGTACTTCTCCGGGTCGCCGGCCGCCTCGAAGGCCACCATCGTGATCTTGTGGGTCATGATGTGGTCCGGGTGCGGGTAGCCGCCGTTCTCGTCGTAGGTCGTGATGACCTGCGGCTTGAACTCCCGGATCAGCTTGACCAGTCGCCCGGCCGCCTCATCGACGTCCTGCAGCGCGAAGCAGCCCTCGGGCAGCGGCGGCAGCGGGTCGCCCTCGGGCAGCCCGGAGTCGACAAAGCCCAGCCACTCCTGCTTGACGCCCAGGATCTCCCGGGCCTCGTCCATTTCCTTCTTGCGTACCTCGTGGATGTGCTCCTCGATGTACGGGTCGCCCTGGAGTTTGGGGTTCAGGATGGAGCCTCGCTCACCGCCTGTGCAGGTGGCGACCAGCACGTCCACCCCCTCGGACACGTACTTGGCCATGGTGGCCGCACCCTTGCTCGACTCGTCGTCGGGGTGGGCGTGGACCGCCATCAATCGCAGCTGCTCAGTCAAGACTCGATCCTCAGTGAAGGGCCGGAGAAGATGCCTCCTATAGTGACCGAAGCAGGGGGGCGCTGTATTCCCTGGGGCGGGGACCCCCCGGGGGTTCATGGTCCAGGTCCCCGTACCAGGAGGATTGATCATGACCGCGGTGCGCGAAGGGCTCCCGGACGGACGCTACGGCCGCCCCGCCGACCAACGCGCGGACCGCAAGCTCAAGATCGTCGGCTCGGTGCTCGGCGTCGCGCTGCTGGGCGTGATCGGCTGGGCGGGCGTCTCGTACATCGCGGGGCAGGACCTCAGCGGCCGGGTGATCACCTGGGACGCGGTGTCCGACCACGCGGTCAAGGTCCATCTTGAGGTCGTCAAGGGCACGGACGACAAGGGTGTGTGCACGCTCCGCTCACAGTCCGCCGACGGCTCCGAGGTCGGCCGCAAGGACGTCACCATCGACCGGCGCGCGGACCAGGTGGACACCGAGGTCACGGTGCGTACGACAAAGCGGGCGACCAACGCCGTGCTGGTCGGCTGTACGGTGTCCGGCAACCGCTGACCGGCGAAACCGCCAGTGTCAACCGGAGCGACCTGACCGCGCCCACCCGCTCATCGGCAGGGCGTGTCGTGACCGCCTCTGATCAGCGATGATGCGTTCTTGTGCGGTCACTGTGAATTTCCTCTTCCCCGTTTTGTGCCGGAATTGTTAGGCTCGTGGTTTCGCCCACCTGTGAAGGCGCAAACCTTCCTGGTAGGGCGTTTGATTTATCCCCAGTACCGACGAGGAGCACCTGTGACCCAGACCAGCGAGAACGTCACCTGGCTTACCCAGGAGGCGTATGACCAGCTCAAGGCCGAGCTGGAGCACCTGTCTGGTCCCGCACGCGCCGAGATCACCGAGAAGATCGCGGCGGCCCGCGAGGAAGGTGACCTGAAGGAGAACGCCGGGTACCACGCGGCCAAGGAAGAGCAGGGCAAGCAGGAGCTTCGCGTCCGCCAGCTCACCCAGCTGCTGCAGTCCGCGAAGGTCGGCGAAGCCCCCGCCGCCACCGGCGTCGTCGCTCCCGGCATGGTCGTCACCATCGCGTTCGACGGGGACCCGGACGACACGCTGTCGTTCCTTCTGGCCTCGCGGGAGTACGCGAGCTCGGACATCGAGACCTACTCCCCGCAGTCACCGCTGGGCACCGGCGTGAACGGCAAGAAGGTCGGCGCCGCCGCGGAGTACGAGCTCCCCAACGGCAAGAAGGCGTCCGTGAAGATTCTCGACGCCAAGCCGTACACGGGCTGAGGCCCGAGACGCCCGCAGACGACGAAGCGGCCCGGAGCGTGAGACTCCGGGCCGCTTCGCTGCGTCGTACACCGCCGGCGTGCTCCACGCCGTACGCCCCTCAGGCCGTGGCCGACCGGTATTTGCGGACCGCCAGCGTCCGGAAGAACGCGATGATCAGGACGGACCAGATCACCGAGGCCAGCACCGGGTGCTCCATCGGCCAGGCGCCGGTCACCGACTTCGGCGCCCCGCCGATGGTGTTGCCGAACAGCTCCCGGGCCGCGGCCACCGTCGCGCTGAACGGGTTCCACTCCGCGACATGCTGCAGGAACGTCGGCATGCCGTCGACCGGGACGAAGGCGTTCGAGATGAAGGTCAGCGGGAAGAGCCAGATCAGCCCGCCGGACGTGGCCGCCTCGGGCGTACGCACCGAGAGTCCGATGAGCGCGCCGATCCAGGAGAAGGCGTAGCCGAGCAGGAGCAGCAGCGCGAAGCCGGAGAGCACCCCGGCGATGTTCTCGTGCGCGCGCCAGCCGATCAGCAGCGCGACGACCGCCAGCACCACCAGCGTCAGCGCGGTCTGGACGAGGTCGGCGAGGGTACGGCCGGTGAGCACCGCGCCGCGGGACATCGGCAGCGACCTGAACCGGTCGATGAGCCCCTTGTGCATATCGTCGGCGATGCCCGCGCCGGCACCCGCCGTGGCGAAGGTGACGGTCTGCGCGAAGATCCCGGCCATCAGGAACTCGCGATAGGCCTGGGCGTTGCCCGCCGGGGCGCCGGGGATGTTGATGGAGCCGCCGAAGACGTAGGTGAACAGCACCACGAACATGATCGGCTGGATCAGCCCGAAGATCACTACCTCGGGGATCCGGATCATCCGGATCAGATTGCGCTTGGCGACGACGAGGGAGTCGCGTATGGACCGGCCGAGGCCGCCGCGGGGCTGTGGGGTCCGGATGTGGGCGTCACCACCGGCCGTTCGGGTCACCGTGGTCACTTCACGCCTCCTTGTTCGTCGTCACGCCGGCGTCCACGGCTTCGGCCGCATCGGCCGCACCGCTCGGCGCAACCGGCTCACCCGGCTCGGCGCCCTTCCTGCCCTTCTTCTGCCGCCCGACGGCGCCCCCGCCGCCCTTGCCGCCGTTCTCGTCGGCCTCGGCTGCGTGCCCGGTCAGCGAGATGAACACATCGTCGAGGGTGGGGCGGCGCAGCCCGATGTCGTCGATCTCCACGCCCCGGGCGTCCAGTTCGCGGATGACCTCGGCGAGCAGCTTGGCGCCGCCGGTCACCGGGATCGTGAGCTTGCGGATGTGCGGTTCGATCGTGCCCTCGCCCTTGCCGAAGCCGCGCAGGACCTCGTCGGCGATGGAGATGTGCTCGGAGGCGTGCACCACGACCTCGACGCGCTCACCGCCGGTGCGCGCCTTGAGCTGGTCGGACGTACCGCGGGCGATGACCTTGCCGTGGTCGACGACGCAGATGTCGTGCGCGAGGCGGTCGGCCTCCTCCAGATACTGCGTGGTGAGCAGCAGGGTCGTACCGCCGGCGACCAGTTCCTGGATGACGTCCCACAGCGCCTGGCGGTTGCGCGGGTCCAGGCCGGTGGTCGGCTCGTCCATGAACATCACGGGCGGGCTGACGACCAGCGCGGCCGCGAGGTCGAGCCGGCGGCGCATACCGCCGGAGTAGGTCTTGGCGGTGCGGTCGGCGGCGTCGCCGAGATGGAAGCGTTCCAGCAGCTCAGCGGCTCGGCGCTTGGCGTCGCGGCCGCTCATCTGGTAGAGCTGCCCGACCATTATCAGATTCTCGCGGCCGGTCAAGTACTCGTCGACGGCGGCGAATTGGCCGGAGAGGCCGATCGACCGGCGCACCTGGTCGGGGTGCGCGAGGACATCGATCCCGGCGACCACCGCCTTGCCCCGGTCGGGCTGGAGCAGGGTCGTCAGGACCCGTACGGCGGTGGTCTTGCCGGCACCGTTGGGGCCGAGCATTCCGAGGACTGTTCCTTCGGGAACGTCGAGATCGACGCCGTCCAGTGCCCTCACGTCGCCGAAGGTCTTCACCAGACCTTCGGCGTAAATGGCGCCTGGCATATGGGTACTCCCATGGCTTGGGTCAGTTCCAGGTCGAATATTACGGTTCGCGGACTTCGCCTGCCCTGTGGGCATTTGTCCGCAACGGGAGGCCATGACTCACCCGGCGCCCCCGCAGCCGCGATGCTACTCACGAACGCGATACATCGCGATACAAATTTCGATTTCCGGCGCACGAACAGAGCGGGAACACCTGTTCGCCGACATGCGTGCGGCGCCACGGTATACCCGCGGCGCCGCCCGTTCCATCCCTTATTTGCGTAGTTCGCTCACTCCGCGACGACGTACCCCGCCTCGCCGAGCGCCGCGCGCACCTCGTCGCAGTGCTCCGGCCCCTTGGTCTCCAGATGCAGCTCCACCTCGACCTCGGTCAGACCGAGCTGCGGATCCGTACGCACATGGCCGACGTCGACGACGTTCGCATCGACCACCGACAGCACACCGAGCAGCATCGCCAGCGCCCCCGGCCGGTCCGTCAGCCGCAGCCGCAGCGACAGATAGCGGCCGCCGGCGGCCATACCGTGCCGCAGGATGCGCTGCATCAGCAACGGGTCGACGTTCCCGCCGGACAGCACCGCGACCACCGGCCCCTCGAAGTGGCCCGGGTCGGCCAGCAGCGCCGCCACCGGGCTGGCCCCGGCCGGCTCGACCACCAGCTTGGCCCGCTCCAGGCACAGCAGCAGCGCGCTGGAGAGCTGGTCCTCGGTCACCGTACGGACCTCGTCCACCAGTTCCTCGACGATCCCGAACGTCACATCGCCGGGCCGCCCCACCTTGATGCCGTCCGCCATCGTCGACAGCCCCTCGATCGCCAGCGGACGCCCGGCCGCCAGCGACGGCGGATAGCAGGCCGCGCCCGCTGCCTGCACCCCGATGACCTTCACATCCGGCCGCAGCGCCTTGACCGCGAGCGCGATGCCCGACGCGAGCCCGCCGCCGCCGACCCCGACGACGATGGTGCGTACCTCCGGGCACTGTTCCAGGATCTCCAGGCCGACCGTGCCCTGGCCGGCGATGATGTCGCGGTGGTCGAAGGGGTGGATGAAGACCGCACCGGTCTCGCGTGCGTACTCCTGGGCGGCGGCCAGCGTCTCGTCCACCACCTGGCCGTGCAGCCGCACCTCCGCGCCGTAGTCGCGGGTCGCGGCGACCTTCGGCAACGGGGCGCCGACCGGCATGAACACCGTCGACCGGACACCGAGCAGGGACGCGGCGAGCGCCACCCCCTGCGCGTGGTTGCCCGCGCTCGCGGCCACCACCCCGGCCGCCCGCTCCTGCGCCGAGAGCCCGGCTATCCGTACATAGGCGCCACGGATCTTGAAGGAGCCGGTGCGCTGGAGGTTCTCGCACTTGAGATGTACGGGGGAGCCGACCAGCCCGGACAGATAGCGGCTGCCCTCCATCGCGGTGGCCCGGGAGACACCGGAGAGCATCTTGTGCGCCTCGCGTACGTCATCGACCGTGATCGCGGCATGCGCGCCCGCGGTGACCGGACCATCGGCGGGGGGCGCGGCGGGGGTCTCGTGCGGGGTACGCGGCGTGTGATCGGCCATGCCGCCAGTCTCGCAGTTTGCCGACCGGCGGGCCTTTTTGTCCGACGGGCGGACCTTCCTGGTCCTAGGCCCTGTCGTCAAACTCCCGCCTGCCCCGCGACGCTCCCCCAGCTAACGCTGGGAGGTGCCCCCAGGCACGCGCGCTCGCCGCGTTGTCGGAATCACCCCGATACACCCAGTATCGGGGCGACCCTCCGCCTTGCGATCGCGCTCGGCTTCCGAAGAAGGATCGAAAGAGCCGAGACGGAGTGAGCGGAGCGAATGTAGTGCACCAGACGCCGCGGGGCCCGCCCTTCGGGCGAACGACGGGAGTTTGACGACAGAGCCTAGGCGCGTGTCACGCCCGCGACGGGCAGCAACCGGACCGCGCGTCCCGTACGACCACCAGGGGGTTACGGGGCGTTATCGGAATGGACAGCGCAGGTACGCTCCGCGCCGGGTCCGCGTACGCTGTCCTCCAATCCGTACACACCCCATGAAGCGAGCTCCCGGCCATGCCCACCTCTTCGGACATGACGACCCACACCGACCCCGCTCTCCTCGACGCGCTGCAGCACCAAGTGGCCGTCTTCGCCCGCCGCGCAGAACAGAGCCGGCTCGGCGGCGTCGGGCAGGCGCGCAACTCCATGGACCGCGCCGCCTACCTGCTTCTCAACCGCCTGGACCAGGAAGGCCCGATGGGCGTCAAGGCCCTGGCCGCCGGTATGGGCATCGACTCCTCGACGGTCACCCGGCAGGTCGCCCCGCTGGTCGACTCCGGGCTGGTCAGCCGCGCCACCCACCCCGAGGACGGCCGGGCCGTGGTGCTCCAGCTGTCCGAGCGCGGCCACGCCCGCCTGGACGAGGTCCGGGCCTCGCGCCGTGCGCTGATGGCCCTGGTGACCGACGAGTGGTCCGAGGAGGAACGCGAGGCGTTCACCACGCTCCTGACACGGTTCAACGCCTCCCTCGCCGACATCACCGCGTCCTTGACGCCGGCGGGCCCGACGTCCTGACGCCGGCGGGTCCCACGCCCGGACCGCGGCGGGCACCGGGCGGCCGTCTGCCCGCCGTCCGCCACGTCCGCCGCGCCTCTTGACCGGGTGGCCGCACTGCCGTGCTATAGGAGCGCTAAGGGTCGGGTGTCCGTCATCCGGGAGGCGCGGTGCGAGAGCGGCGACTGGCGCAGGAGCGCCGCCACACCCGGGAGTTCAAAGCCTTCGTGGCGGGCGCGGCGGGCCGTCTGCTGCATACCGCCACCCTGCTCACCGGTGAGCCGGTCTCCCGACCCGCCCCGGCCGCCGAGGAGTTGCTGATCTGCGCGCTGTCGCGGACCTACGCCGTCTGGGACCGGCTGCGCGGCGAGGATCCCTACGAGCGCACCCGCCAGGAGATGGCCGCCCACTTCGCGCACACCGCGTGGCGGCACCGCCGGCCGCGCGGCGGGCTCCTGGACCGGCTGTCCCCACAGGAGCGGCTGGTGCTCGTCCTTCGTCTCTACGAGGGCGTGGCCGAGGAGCAGACCGCGGCCCAACTCGGCCTGCCCGCCGAGCGGGTACACGCGCTGTGCCTGCACGCCCTCGCGGAGATGCGCAGCCGCCGCCCCACACCGAAACCGGCGGCCCCATGAGCCTGCCCGACCGCAAGGAGACCGAGGTACGGCGGATGCTGGCCGGGCCGCATCCGCTCGTACCGCCCGATCTGGCCGGCCGGGCCGCCGCCCGCGGCCGCCGTCGTAAGGCGCACCGCCGGGTGCTGCGCCGCATCGGCTGGCTGCTCGCGCTCCTCGCGCTGACGGCGCTGGCCTGGGCGGTCATCGCCCAGCCCTGGACGCCGCCGCCGGTCCGCACCACCCCTCCGGTGGAGGGGTGGTGAACGCCGGCGACGACCGGTCCGTCAGCCCAGTGCCTGGGTCAGATCGGCCAGCAGATCGTCGACGGACTCGATGCCGACCGAGAGGCGTACGAGGTCGTTGGGGACCTCCAGCGCGGAACCGGCCGTCGAGGCGTGCGTCATCCGCCCCGGGTGCTCGATCAGCGACTCGACGCCGCCCAGCGACTCCCCGAGGGTGAACAGCCCGGCTCGGTTGCAGACCTCCACCGCCGCCTGCTCACCGCCCGCGACCTGGAACGACACCATGCCGCCGAAGGACCGCATCTGCTTGGCCGCGATCTCGTGACCGGGGTGCTCGGACAGCCCCGGGTAGTAGACGCGGGTCACCTTCTTGTGGGAGACCAGCAGCTCCGCGACGCGCGCCGCGTTGGCGCTGTGCCGGTCCATACGGACGGCCAGCGTCTTGATGCCGCGCATCACCAGCCAGGCATCGAACGGCCCGGCGATCGCACCCATCGCGTTCTGGTGGTAGGCGAGTTCCTCGCCGAGGGTGTCGTCGTTGACGACCAGGGCGCCGCCGACCACGTCCGAATGACCGCCCATGTACTTCGTCGTGGAGTAGACCACCACGTCGGCGCCGAGGGCGAGCGGCTGCTGGAGGTACGGGCTGGCGAAGGTGTTGTCGACGACGAGCCTGGCGCCCGCCTCCCGGGCGACGTCGGCCAGCGCCGCGATGTCGCTGATGCCGAGCAGCGGGTTGCTGGGCGTCTCCACCCAGATCACCTTCGTACGGGGCCGCAGCGCCTCGCGTACGGCCTGCGGGTCGGAGGTGTCGGCCACCGACCACTCCACGCCCCACCGCTCGACGACCTTCGCGAACAGCCGGAACGTCCCGCCGTAGGCGTCATTGGGGATGACGACATGGTCGCCGGGGGTCAGCAGGGTCCGCAGCAGGCAGTCCTCGGCAGCGAGGCCGGAGGCGAAGGCAAGGCCGCGGCGGCCGCCGTCGAGGGCGGCGAGATTCTCTTCCAGGGCGGTACGGGTCGGGTTGGCGCTGCGGCTGTACTCATAGCCGCCGCGCAGCCCGCCCACGCCGTCCTGCTTGTAAGTGGACACCTGATAGATGGGCGGCACCACCGCGCCAGTGGCCTGGTCGGGCTCCTGACCTGCGTGGATGGCACGGGTTTCAAAATGCTGGTGGCGCTGGTCGCGCTGATCGCTCATGCCTGTCGAGGGTAGTCGGCCCCGCGCCCGAGGGCGCCGCCTGTGCCAGGACCGAACTTTCCGGAACTTTCTGGTTCGCTGGATAGTGGATACATACGAAGGACCGCACACCGGTTCCCACCGCGGTGCTGCGGCCCCGCTCCTCCCGCCCGACCGCCCCGCTCCACCCGCCCGACCGCTCCGCGTACGCCCGCACGCCGCACCGTTACAGGTACAGGACACCCCACATGGATGCTCTGCTGGTTCTCCTCGCCGCGCTCACGCTCGGCGGCTTCGTCTTCCTGCCCTGGATGCGACGCCGGCGGGCCGTACAGCACACCCGGCAGGGTCTGGTGGTGGCCGCCGACCCGATGGCCGGCTACGGCTTCGTCCCGCTGGAGCAGCTCGACGTACGGCTGCCGGGCCCTGACCAGGAGCTGGACGAGGCGCTGGCCGAGATGCGGCGGACGCACGACTGGCGCCCGGCGGCCGAGCTGCTGAAGTCCACCGGCGACGACTGGGAGCGCCGCTGGCAACGGGTGCAGACGCTGGCCGGCGCGGCCGCGTTCGAGCTGGCCGAGGGCGGTACGGAACAGGGCGGCGGGGGCCGGACCGGCGGCATCTGGCTGCGCACCTGGCGCTCCGAGGCCCCCAAGGACCCCGGCGGCGCCCAGACGCACGCCCAGTTCCTGGTCGTCCAGGCGCTGCGCGACCCGGGCTCGCAGGACTTCCGCATGATCCTGGAGGAGGCCCGTACGGTCTGCCGGGAAGCGGCGCTGCTGGCGCCCGGCAGCCCGATCCCGTACATCACCGAGCTGGCCGTCGCCCGCGGCCTGGGCGACCGCCCCGCCGACTACGAGGAGCTCTGGTCCAAGGTCGCCCAGCGCGCCCCGCAGCACATGGGCGCCCACCTCGCCGCCCTGCCCTACTGGTCGCAGAAGTGGCACGGCTCCCGCAAGGAGGCCGAGGCCTTCGCCGAGCGCGCCGCGGCCGCCGCCCCCGCCCACACCCTGCTCCCGGCGCTCCCCCTCTTCGCCGTCTACGAGCACCTCCCCGAGGCCAACATGGTCCGCAGCCTCTACCAGAGCGCGGTCGTCGAGCGCGCCATCGAGGGCGCCCACTTCGCGCTCCGCGAGGCGCCCGCCGACCACCCCATGGCACCGCACGTCCGCCATCTGCTCGTCTGGTTCCTGGTACGCGCCGAGCGCTACGCCGAAGCCATGGAGCAGCTCCGCCTCGTCGACGGCCATGTGGGCGCCGTCCCCTGGTCCTACGGCCGCAGCCCCGCCGCCGAGTACGCCGCCTACCGCGCCCTGGCCATCGCCGGCTGGGAACAGCTCGGCGGCACCTCGGCGGGCTTTCCGCCACCGGGAAAATAGGGCGCGCAAGGAAAACAGGGCATGTAACCGGCCGCGGAATGCCGTCTCCTCCCCCGGCGTTGATCCCCATGCCCCCTCAGGTCCCCTCTCCTCTCCCTCCCCAGGAGCCTGATCCTCATGCTGTTCTCCCGCTTCAATTCCCACCTCCCCACCCCCGAGGAAGCGCTCGAAGGCCGCCCCGAAAGGGCCTTCACCGTCCCCGCCCGGCACACCGTCCTCGGCAACCCGCTGCTCGGCCCGTACCCGGACGGCCTGGAGACCGCCGACTTCGGCCTGGGCTGCTTCTGGGGCGCCGAGCGGAAGTTCTGGCAGGCCGAGGGCGTCTGGACCACCCTCGTCGGCTACCAGGGCGGCCACACCCCCCACCCCACCTACGAAGAGGTCTGCAGCGGCCACACCGGCCACACCGAGGCCGTCCGCGTCGTCTACGACCCGGCAGTCGTCCCCTACACGTCCCTCCTGAAGCTCTTCTGGGAGTCCCACGACCCCACCCAGGGCTTCCGCCAGGGCAACGACGTCGGGACCCAGTACCGCTCGGCGATCTACACCCACTCCCCCGCCCAACAACAGGCCGCCGAAGCCTCCCGCGACGCCTACCGCACCGTCCTCCACCACTCCGGCTACGCCGACATCACCACCGAAATCCTCCCCGCCGACAGCCGCCCGTTCTATCCGGCGGAGGGCTACCACCAGCAGTACCTCGACAAGAACCCGGCGGGGTACTGCGGGATCGGGGGGACGGGCGTCAAGCTGAGTGCCCCGTCGGAGACGAACTGGGGACGGTCGTGCCCTACGGGGATCGCGCCGGCCCCGGACGTCACGGAGCAGTAGAACGCTCCCGCCATGCCGGTCCGGGCGCGGGTAGCCCTACTGCCTCTCCCTCACTCGTTCGAGCGGAGGGAGAGCACTTGTGCCGGATACGCTGACGCACGGGATCAGAATCACGCCCATGGGAGCAGCCATGGCCACCTCCGCCGCTGGGCAGCCACTCATCCCCCAGCCCTCTGCCACGGTTGCCGCACTGCGGCAGGCCATCAGTCAGATCGCGCCCGCAGCGCTGCCGGCCTTCACACGGGAGTTGGACCAAGCGGCCGACCAGTCCCGGCAGGGCTGCGACCTGGCACCGCTCCAGCGGTTCATCGCCCAGTGGGCCGCCTATGTCCACATCCAGCGTCGGCCCGACGCGGCAGCGGACCTCCGCCGGTGGGAAAACGCTGCCGAATCGGGCGACGCGGCTCAGGCACGGCAGGCCGCCTCCGAGATCGGCCGGATCCTGGACGAAGCCCACGCCGCCATCGGCCTCCCGGCCCGGTGAGCGCTGACTGGCGCTGGGAGTACGACCCCGACCACGACCATGTGGCGGGCGGCATCCCCGGTCACGTGGTGGCGGAAGTGGGTTGCACCGGCCGACGGCCGATGCGTACGGCTGCCTGCCGGGTCCGTTGAGGGATCAGGTGGCGGGTAGTTTGGGCGACCATGTGCATCTCGATGGACCGGGCCGAGTTCTCGGGTACGACCCTGTATGGCGGGCGTCTTCGCCATCCCGTGCACGGTCTGGTTCATGTGCTCGGGTACCAGAACAGCGCCGTCAACCTCGCCGACGGGCCGAACGCGATGCTGCTGCATCTGCCCACCGCCTCGCGCATGACGCGGGAGCACTTCATCCCGGTGGGGCGCACCGGCGATGTCCTCCATCGCATGGTCGACGCGGTCCGGCCCGTTCCGGTGGGCGTGCCTGACGACATCGCATGGATGGGTGGGGAGGATTCGCCGGTCGAGGTCTTCGAGCACGACATCTACACCGTGCTGCTGGCAGCCGATCCGACCCGGATCCCGGCTGCGCTCGGGGACGTACCGCGGCACAAGCGGCCACGCCTCGACCCGGACCTGCTGACGTTCTACGCCGAGCGCTACCCGGCGCACACCATCGCCGTGTGCTGCTTCGACAATGCCGAGGCCCAGCACGCCAAACCACTGCTGATGTGGTACTCGCCGCTCGACCCGGACCGGTTGACCCTTCCGGCGCTGGACTGCCATACGGGGAAAGCGCCCGATCTCGACGCCGAGGTGGCCGTAGACCACTGGGTGCTGCTCTCCACCGATGAGGCACCGCTCGGCTGGGGTGAGCCCGTTGACTATCCACGGGGCATGCGTCATCACTTGCGTACGTTCCTCCCCGAGACCGTCGTAGGGGCCTACTACGGCGGCAGGCTGGCCAACGGCGACTTCTCCGTCACGCATGATGACCTGCTCGCGGGCGACCTGGACCGCATGCGCCGTATCCGGCCGATGGATGAATGACCGTCAGGCGATAGATGAATGGCCGTCAGGCCCCCGCAGGCTGTTCCGTGCCCGTCGCATTCGTCTGCGCATTGCGGATTCGGTGGCGCTTTGTCACGAGGACCGCGGTGCGGGTGAGGACCATGGCAAGTGACATGAAGACAAAGGCATTTGCGTAGACGTCCGGGCCGCTGAGTTCGTTCTCGATGCTGAAGCGGATCAGGTCCTCGGTGAACCAGTGCTCGGCTCCGTAGGCGAAAAGGACCCGGGCGCTGGAGAGGATGATCCAGACGAGGGCATATCCGAATCCGCCGGTGGTGTAGATGCGGCCGTCGGTGCCGCGGTGTGCGGGGAGCAGTGCGCCGGCCACCAGGCCGCAGATCACGCCCACGCCGAGGCCGATGAGCTGGAACGACGGCGCGTTCCCGGAGGTCGGGAAGGAGCGCACGAAGATCGCGATGATGATGGCGACCGCGATCACGGAACGCAGCATCCGCATATTGGTGAGCCGGCGGTGGCCCAGGTCGGTCGCGAGGATGATGGTGAGGATTGTTGCGCTCGCAATGAGCGCGGTGACGAACTGACTCAGGTGGCTCATCGGCAGCCGGGCCTTTCTGCTAATCCTTACCGCGATTTTCCGCGGGCGTGTCATCAACGACGTTATGGCGGCGGGACTTTGTCGTGGGACGACCGACCGGTGGATTCGGGTGTCCACCGGTCGGTGGACAGCGCGGCGGTGGGGGGCGGGTGATAGGACAGGGGCATGGTGGAGGCTGGTGTGGGGCGCGCGACCGAGGCGCGGGTGCGGTGGTTCGGGCTGTGGGACAGCTACTTCGTGATCTGCTATCTGGTCACCACGGGGCTGGTGTTCACGTCCGGGGTCCCGCAGAGCCACCGTGTCATCGCCATCGGCGCGCTGACGCTGGCGGTGCCCTGGTACGCGGGCGTCGGGCGGCCGCTGATGCTGCGCCACGACAGCGACCGGCGGAACGTCGTCTTTCCCGTCGGCCTCTTCGTGCTCTTCGTGGTGGCCGGCGCGGTCGATCTGATGAGTTCCTTCGCCCTGTTCGCGATCGTCCCGATGGTGATGATGAGCCTGGCGACCAGGCCGGCCATCGTGGTCGCCGGGCTCGGCAATCTCGTCCCCGTGACGATGCTGTGGTGGCAGGGCGGCGCCGCGTCCCCGGCCGTGCTGTCCGTGCTGCTCGCCTCGCTGCTCGGGATCGCGCTGTCCGTACTCCTCGGGCTGTGGATCAAGCGGGTGGTGCGGCAGAACAAGGAACACGCCGAGCTGATCGAAGAGCTCCGGAAGAACCGGGAACATGTGGCTCGGCTGTCGCACGAGGCCGGCATCGCCGCCGAACGCGAGCGGCTGGCGCGGGAGATCCACGACACCCTGGCGCAGAGCCTGACCAGCATCATCGGCCTCGTTCAGGCCGCCGAATCCGAGGTGGAGGGCGCCCCGGGCCTGGACCGTGCCCGCAGGCACCTCGCGCTGGCCGGGCGGGCGGCCAAGGAGGGCCTGGTCGAGGCGCGCGATTTTGTGGCCGCCCGGACGCCCGCTTCGCTGCGGGAGAGCTCGCTGGCCCAGGCCGTACGGCGGCAGACGGACGGGCTGACCGCCCGGACGGGGCTGCCGGTGCGGTTCGCCGTCGAGGGGGACGAACAGCCCCTGCCGATGGCGGTCAGCGTCGTCCTGCTGCGTGCCGCGCAGGAGACCCTCGCGAACATCCGCAAGCATGCCGCCGCCCGCCAGGTGGTGGTCACGCTCCGGTACGCCGGGAGTCATGTCGCTCTCGTCGTCACCGATGACGGCGAGGGTTTCGACGCGGCCGCGGGAGAGGGTGCGGGGGAAGACGATCGGGAAGGGGGCTTCGGGTTGCGTGGCTTGCGGGCACGAGTGGCGGAGATCGGCGGGGTGACCGCGGTCAGCAGTGGACGGGGGGAGGGGACCACCGTCGAAGTGAAGGTGCCCTTGGCGGAAGCGCCCCGGGCGGAGGCGCCCCAGGTGGAGGCGCCCCAGGTGGAGGCGCCCCAGGTGGAGGCGTCCCTGGGCCCTGTGGCAGAGGGGGCGAGCCATGGGTGCTGAGCAGACGGCCGCGGTCAGGGTGCTGCTGGCCGATGACCATCCCGTCGTCCGTGAGGGGCTCTGCGCGATGCTGGAGTCCGACCCGGGGATCGAGGTCGTCGGGCAGGCGGGCTCCGGCGAGGAAGCCGTGGCGCTGGCGGGCCGGCTCGCGCCGGACGTCGTGCTGCTCGATCTGCGGATGGGCGAGCTGGACGGGGTCGGCGCGACCGGGCAGATCCTTCGGCAGTCGCCACGCACCAAGGTCGTCATCGTCACCACCTACGAGGAGGACTCCGACATCCTGCGGGCCGTGGAGGCGGGCGCGGCCGGCTATCTCCTCAAGGGCAGTTCCCGGGCGGAGCTGATCGGCGCGGTGCACGGTGCGGCGCGCGGCGAGACGGTGCTGACGCCGTCGCTGGCCACCAAGCTGTTCCGGGCGCGGGCGGTGGAGGCGCCGCTGCTGTCCGGCCGGGAGTGCGAGGTGCTGCGGCTGGTCGGCCAGGGTCTGACCAATGCGGAGATCGGCCGGGAGCTGTTCATCGGTGAGGCCACGGTCAAGACGCACCTGCTGCGCGCGTTCAAGAAGCTGGAGGTGTCGGACCGGACCGCGGCCGTGATGACGGCGTGGGAGCGCGGGATGTTGTCGTAGCGCCCGGGAGCCGCGCCGTCCCGACCGCCCCTCTCCCTGTGACGTCCCTCCTGCGCCCGCGCACCCCTTGAGAGCAGTCACCTTCCGGAGGTCTGATACCGATGCGCTCACCGTCGTCCGTGCCGAGCGAGGAGCCCGACGCCGAGGCGGCGTCCGTCCATGCGCTGAAGGAGAACGCCTGGCGGGAAGTGGCGGCGATCGATGCGGCGTTGGAGGCCGGGGAGATCGACGAGACCGGCTGGCACACGGCGATCGCCGGGCTCGTACGGCCGGCGTATCTGGCGGCGGGTACGCCGTGGGGGCAGTCGGGCATGACGCGTGGCGAGGCGGACTGGGTGTCCGCGCGGCGCTTTGTGCTGGCGGCCGTGGAGCGGAACGGGACGTTCCTGGACTGCGGCTGCGCGAACGGCTATTTGATGGAGTGTCTGGAGCGGTGGGCCGCGGCGGACGGGCTGCGCCTGGAGCTCTACGGGCTGGACATCATCGGTGAGTTGGTGGCGCTGGCGCGGCGGCGGCTGCCGCACTGCGCCGGGCGCATCTGGGAGGGCAACGCCCTGACATGGGTGCCGCCGCGGCGGTTCGATGTCGTACGGGTGGGTCTGGAGTACGTTCCCGAGCGGCGCCGTCCGGACCTGGTGCGGCATCTGCTCAGCACAGCGGTGGCGCCGGGCGGGCGGCTGGTGATCGGCCCGTACACGGAGGAGACCGGCGCTCCGGCGACCGAGCGGGCGCTGGTGCGGTGGGGTTTCGCGGTGAGCGGGCGGGCCGAGGTCGTGCATCGGGATCCGCGGGTCGTACGGCGGATCGTGTGGCTGGACGGGGCGGAACAAAGCGTCTCTGTGCTCCAGCCGTAGGCGGGGTACAGCTCCTGGAGGCCGTTGTCCGAATGGGCTCGAACTCGGGGCAAAGTCCGTGGTGGTGAGCCCGTGTCTTCTTCATCGGCTTTCGGTCGCCGTGGCGCCGTCGCCCCCGGCCTCTCCAGCGCGAGGAACGCACCGGAGAAGAGAAGAAACGAATTTTCCCCGCTCCGGCCGGGCCTGGATTTTGGCCATTCCTTGGCGATGAGGTTTCCCGATCGTGGTCTTGACGGCCGCATACGCATTACTCAACGCTGACCTGTGCGCCGGGCATAACCGAGCGTTGCCCGTTACGTGTTACCCCCGTCCTGCCCCAGTTGGCCGGAGGCTCGCCGGACGGAAAGCGGCGAGCGAAAAGCGAAAGAAATGCGAGAGAAAAAAGAAAAATGGTCGTGAAGGATCAGGCACTGTTCCCGTCCGCGAGATGCGGCTTGTTGCGTGCACCTCTTCATCCCGCGTCATGTGCGGCGGAAACCCGCGTCGGCCTTACGGAAGACGGGCCCGAGGAAGGGCAGTTACGGCAGTTACGGATTGCGGAGCCGCGGCGCCGTACACGCCACCAGGACCGACGCAGGAGGAAGCGATGACCGCTCCGGCAGCCGCCAAGGACACCGCGCGGGAGAGCGCCGGGCGGATCGTGGCCGACCTGGCCGAACGGCTCGCCGACCCCGGGAGCGTGGTGCGGGCCGCCACCGCCCCGGGCAACCTGGACTGCTGTCCGGGCAGACCGGCGCCACAGCCCCCTTGGCACGGTCTCGCCCTCTCGGAGGGCCACCCCGGAGTGGCGCTGCTCTTCGCCGAGCTCTCCCGCACGGCCCCCGCGCACCGCACCGCCATACACGCCCATCTGACCGCCGCCGCCCGGGAACTGCCGGCGCCCAGCGGCGGCTGCCTCTTCGAGGGCGCACCGGCGCTGGCCTTCGCGGCACGTACCGCCCGGCACGATCCGGACGACTACGCCGAGCTGCTCGACCACCTCGACGAGCTGGTCGGCGCGCAGCTACGGGCGTTGCTCGCCGAGGAGAGCGCCCGTCTCGACGCGGGGCGGGCCGGTGTGCGACTGGGCGCGTACGACACCCTCGCCGGCGCCGCCGGACTCGCCCGCCATCTGCTCCTGGACCCCGCCCGCCACCCTCAGCTCCTGCGCGACACCCTCTCCTACTTCGTACGGCTCACCCGCCCGGTCAGGGCCCATGGGTGCACCGTCCCCGGCTGGTGGGTGCCCACCCAGCCGGCCGTCGACCCCGACGCCCGCTTCACCCGCGGGCATTTCAACCTCGGTCTGGCACACGGTATTTGCGGTCCGCTGGTGCTGCTCGCCCGCGGCTGGGAGGAGGGCATCCGCGTCCCCGGCCACGAAGAGGCCATGGCGCGGATCGCCGACCATCTCCTGGCGTTCCGGCGGTACGACGGCCTGTGGCCGGGCGCGATCGGCTTCGACGACTTCCTCTCCGGCGACCGTGCGCCCGCCGTGGACGACAACATGGTCGCGTGGTGCTACGGCACGCCGGGGGTGGCGCGGGCGCTGTATCTCGCGGGGCGCGCGCTCGACCGCGCCGACTGGCGGCGTACGGCCGTGCAGGCGCTGGGTGATGCGCTGGGGCTGCGGCCGCCCGGAGCCACCGACAGCTCGCTGTGCCACGGCTGGGCCGGTCTGCTGCACATCACCTGGCGGATGGCCGACGACAGCGGCGACCGGCGCCTGGCGGAGCTGGTGCCCCGGCTGGCCGCACCGGTCCTCGACGCGTACGACGCCGCTCTCCCCTTCGGCTTCCACTACGAGCGGCCGGGCCTGCCGCCGGACCGGTCCCTGGCAGCGCACCGCGCCGGGTTCCTGGAGGGTGCGGCCGGGATCGGGCTCGCCCTGCACACGTACGCCACGGGCCGGGCGCCGTCCGGGGACTGGGACGCGGCCCTGCTGCTCAGCTGAGGTCGGTCGTCCTTCTCCTTCTGCTGCATCTGCTGCGCTTTTCACGGACGGACCGCCCGGAAGCGGAAGTTGTCGTGGGTGAGCGTGATGTCGGGGTCGCGGAAGCCGGCCGCGCGCAGCCGGTCGGGGAGGGTTTCGGGGGGCACCGGAACGTAGGTGTCGCGCAGATGGATGAGGCGGAAGCCGCGGCCGGCGCGGCCGTCGCAGCCCGCGAAGACACCGCCGGGGCGCAGCACCCGGCACGCCTCCGCGAAGAGTTGGTCCTGCTGCCGCGGCGACGGCACATGGTGCAGCATCGTGAAGCAGACGACGGCGTCGAAGCCGCCGTCCGGCAGCGGCATCGCGCTGCCGTCGCCGTGCACGACGTCGATCCGGCCGCCGTACTCCGTGCGCAGCCGCCCGGCCGCGTCCTCGTCGACCTCCAGGACGCTCAGCCGGCCGCCGACCCGGCGCTCCAGCACGCGCGTCGTGGCACCGTATCCGGGCCCGATCTCCAAGGTGTCGGCGTCGAGTTGGACGCCTTCCAGGGCCCATGGCAGCAGGTCCTTCTCCACCGCGCGGGCCCACATCCGGGAGTTGCACAACCACTGGTGATAACGGTTCATGGAGGTCATGGGCCGAGCGTAGGAAGCGGCCGCGGTGACCACCACGCGACAGGGGGACATGTTGTATCGCAGGACGGACAACGATGCCGCTGGCCTTCCGGGCGGGAAGGACGGGCCGGGTGGGAAGGACGGGCCGGAAGGGCAGGTGGCACCGCCGGGGCCGCCCGCCGAAGCGGCCGTTGTGGTGGGGAGCTTCGCGATGGGCGGCGGGCAGTGGTTCCCGGGCCATCAGCACGATCACCATCAACTGGCCTGGGCGAGGCGGGGAGTTCTGGCCGTACGGGCGACCGGCAACACCTGGNGGCGAGGCGGGGAGTTCTGGCCGTACGGGCGACCGGCAACACCTGGGTGCTGCCGCCGTCGATGGCGCTGTGGATCCCGGCCGGCACCCGGCATGCCACCGGGGCGGCGGGCCCGGCGCTCTTCCGGAGCCTGTACTACCTGCCGGCGCGCTGCCCGGTCGGCTGGACCACGCCCACCGTCGTCGGCGTCTCACCGCTGCTGCGCGAGCTGATCTCGTATCTGGCGGACGACACCCTGGCCGCGGCCGCCCGCGAACGGGCCGAGGCCGTGGTCCTCGATCAGCTGCGCCCGGTGTCGGTCGCCACGGTGCAGGCCCCGATGCCCCGCGACCCGCGGGCCCGCCGGGTCGCGGAGGCGCTGCGCGCCGATCCGGCGGACGGGCGGACGCTGGCGGAGTGGGGCGCGCGGGTGGGCGCGAGCGGCCGGACGCTGGCCCGTGCGTTCGTCACGGACACCGGTATGCCGTACGGGCAGTGGCGCACCCGGGTCCGGCTCCAGGCGGCCATGCCGCTGCTGGCCGCCGGCGGGACGGTCGCGGCGGTGGCGGCACGGGTGGGCTATGCCTCGCCGAGCGCGTTCGTCGCGGCGTTCCGGCGGGCGGTGGGGGTGCCACCGGGGGCGTACTTCGCGCCGCTGGAGGCTTGAGTGCAGGCTCAGGGCCTGTCCGATGGGGCATTGCCGGGCCCGCCCCTGACCCGTCGGACAGGCCCTAGCCGTCTCCCAGCTGTGCCCGGTCCGCCGCCGCTCTGCCCTGGTGCCAGCCGTCCGCGTCGCGTACGCCGCGCAGACGGACCGGGGCGGTGTCCGGGAAGAGGGCGGTGGTGGTTTCCTCGACGGCGAGTTCGCGGGCGGCGAGGACCGGGAGGAGGTCGGGGGCCGCGTCGGCGGACTCGGCGGTGGCGGTGGCCGTGGCGGCTTCGGTGGCCGCGGCCAGCCGGTCGCGGATGCGGTCCGCGTAGCCGACCAGGAAGGTCTGGCGGAAGTCCCGGGTACGGCGGGAGCGTCCACGGGCGATGGGGGTACCTCCCTGCTCCTTAAGAGCTCGGGGGAAAGCGTCGCCCGCGCGGTTCATCGCGGCGGTCGCCTGGAGCAGCAGCGAGGTGTAGAGCATCTCGGCCGCCTCCAGGTCGGGCGCGAAGCCGACGAGGGTGGAGAAGCCGACATCGGCGGCCCAGACGGCCTGGCAGCGGTTGGCGGCCGCGACGGCGTCGAGGAGCAGCGCCTTGGCCTGTTCGTACGGTCCCTCGATGCCGATGCGGACCGCCGAGGGGCCGCCGGCCTGCCCGCCCGGGGAGCCGTCCGCGCGGTCGAGGAGCGCCTCGTCGATGCTGTGCCGGGCCATCAGCTCTTGAGCCTTGGCGGACAGCGCCTCGGCCTCCTCGGCGTAGTCGGTCGCCTCGGCCTTGGCGAGCAGTCCGCGGATCTTGCCGAGGGCGCGCGATGCGGCCGCGCTGCCGGCCGCGGTCCTCGTCGGGCCGGCCTGCGGCGGTGTCGGCAGCGGGGCGATACGGGGCAGCCGGGCGAGGGAACGCAGCGCCTTCAGCACGTCGTACGCGATCTCGAAACGGGAGGCGCGGCGGCGCTTGGCCAGTGCGTCGAGATAGCCGCGGTCGGATCCCCACCAGACCTCGGCGCCGAGCCGGTGCAGTTGCTCGGCCCAGCGGGTGTCGTGCGCGGACCGGGCCCCCGACGGGCGGGCCGCCTCGGCGGCGATGGCATCGACGACCAGCGCCACCAGCGTCGCGTCGGCCGCCTCGCGCCGTACGATCCGCTCCAGGTCGGCGGGGTGCCAGCCGCCCGCCCAGCACTGCCGTACGCCCGCCACGGCGGCCGCGACCACCGCCGCGCTCACCGCCTCCCAGCCGGCCTCGGCCGCGGCCAGCATCGAGGCGCCCGCCTCGATGGCGTCCTCGGCCGGCTCGCCGTCCGGCGCGTAACGGACGCTGCCGAGCACCTCTGCCACCAGCTCGTCGGCCGCCGACGGCTGCGGCCCGCCACGCCCTTTTCTTCCGCGCTCACTCACCCGGTCACTGTACGGAGGGCTCGGCGGCCGCCGCGCCCCGGAGGGCTCGGCGGTGGCGCACCTGGCCTGTGGCCGCCTGGGGGCTGCCCGGCTTCAGAGCCGCAGCTGATAGACGCCCACGCCGCTCTCCGCGCGGTAGCCGAGCGCCGTGTTGACCGCCCGCATCGGTGTGTTCTCGTCCGCGACGGTCGTCATGATCTCCCGTACGCCCGGCTGTTGTGCGCGCAGATACTCCAGCATCCGCAGCTTGACCGCCCGGCCCAGGCCGCGGCCGCGGTGCCGGGGGACGACGACGGTGTCGTACTGCACGGCCCGCACGGCCTTGGGTGTGGGCAGTACGAGCTCGGTGTAGCCGGCCACCGCGCCGTCCGCTTCCGCGATGACCGCCACGGTCAGCAGCACTCCGCCGCGGTCGAGGACGACCTGGGCCGCGGCGCGTACTCGTTCGACGTCCCACGGGTCGTGCTGTTCGTCCAGATCGCCGGTCGGCGCGTCCTCCATGGCGTCATGGGCACCGGCATGCGCGGCGGCATGCTCGTCGGGGACGATGCCGCTCCAGGTGGCGAAGCGATAGCCGTCGGGGAGCGGGACGTCCCCGGGCCCGCCAGGGGCCACCGGCGCGGTGACGTCCTGCACATACGCCACCAGCGGCAGCGCGCACTCCGCGCCGTGGGCCAGGGCGAACTTCTCGCCAGCGCCGCCCTGTTCGACCAGGGCGCTCACCGACGTACGGCCCTCGGCGGCGAGGACCGTGCGCACCTCGGCCCACAGCGCGCGGCCCACCCCGCGACCGCGCTGGTCGGGGTGGACCGTGAGGGTGTCGAGGAAGGCGTTGCCGGCGTTCTCCTCGGTGTCGAAGAGGCGGAGCAGGGCGACTCCCGCGTAGCCGGTGGCACCGCCGGGGGCCGGCAGCGTGAACGGGACGGCTCGGCTGTGCAGGGAGGGTATCCGCAGCCGGCCGGCCTCGGCAGCCCGTTCGGGGGCGGGGCTGCTCGGCCGGTCGTGGGCGTGAGCGGCGGCCACCACGGCGAGCCAGGCGTCGATGTCGATTTCCATGTGGCGCACCGTACGCAGCGACGACGCCCGGCGCGCCGTATTTTCACGGCACCACCGGGCGTCGGTCACTGCGTGTCACGAACAGTCACATCACATCGAGTCATGTGGTGTCGACAGCGCTGTCACACCGTGACGTCACTTCAGCGCGCTGCCCGCCACCCACTGCGACCAGTCCATGTTCCAGCCGTTCAGGCCGTTGTCCGGCTTGATGGTCTGGTCCGGGGAGTTCACCTCGACGACATCGCCGATCTGCGAGTTGTCGAAGAACCAGGCGGCTTCGGTCATGGGGTTCTTGGCTCCCTTGACATCCTCCAGGCCGATGCAGCCGTGGCTGGTGTTGGTCTTGCCGAAGACGCCCTTGCCCCAGTAGTTGCCGTGGATGAAGGTGCCGGAGTCCGACAGGCGCTGGGCGTGCGGGACATCGGGGATGTCGTACTCGCCCTTGCCGTCCTTCTTCTTGAAGCCGACGGTCGAGCCGTCCATCCGGGTCTGCTGGAACCGCTCGGAGATGACCATCTTGCCGTTGTAGGTGGGGTGCTCGTCGCTGCCGGCCGAGATCGGGATGCTCCTGAGGAGCTGACCGTCACGCACCACGAACATCAGGTGTGCGTTGGTGTCAACGGCGCTGATCTGCGAGTGACCGATGTGGAAGCTGACGGTCTTGTTCTGGATGCCCTTGACGCCCGGCGACGCCTCGACGCCGTCAAGGCCGAGCTCCATCGTGACGTCGGAGTTCGGCTTCCAGTACTCCTGGGGGCGGAAGTCCAGCCGCTTGTCGTTGAACCAGTGGCCGACGACCCTCTGGTTGCTGCTGGAGGCGACCTTGATCGCGGACTCGACGTCCGCCTTGTTCTTGACCGGCTTGTCGAAGTTGATCGACACCGGCATACCGACACCGACGGTCGAGCCGTCCTCCGGCGTGAAGTTCCCGACGAAGCTGTTCGCCGAGGAGACGGTGGTGAAGGTGGCATTCTCCACCGCCGTGCGTCCCTGGGAGTCCACCGCATGTGCGGTGACCTTGTACTTCGTCGCGCGGCTGAGTGCCTGGTTCGGCTGCCAGGAGGCGCCGTCGGCGGACAGTGCGCCCTCGACCGTCTGCTTGGACTCGACGGAGGTCATCGTGACGTCGGTGAGCTGTCCGCCACTGACCGTGACCGCGGCATCACTGTTGATGCCCACGCCGGTGGCGCCGTCCTTCGGCGAGATAGTGATCTTGGCGTCGGAGGCGTCCTTCGCGGCCGCCTCGTCCACCTGCTGAGTGTTCTCGTGCCGGGGGCCGTCAGCACCACTACTGCCCCGGTCAGCCGCATTGCTGCCGCCACACGCCGCAAGCGTGAGTACGCCCCCAAGCAGCGCGGCGCTGGCTATGAGGCCCTTGCGGCGCTTGCTGTCCGTCATCACGTGTGCATCTCCATTACTACCGATTGCGCATAAATCCCCGAGCGAGCTGCCAACTGAACGCAGGCATGAGTGGACGCAGGCATTCCGGCCGACGCCATATGAACGCCTTTTCCGTTTCGCCCGTTCCATGCATCCCAACAGTGTGGGGAGGACCACCGGCCAATCTCTACAAATTGTGTGGAAAGCCACTTATCCATTTGCCGGCGCGAACGAGGCGCCGGTCGAGGCGCTGATCGAGGCGCCGACCAGGCCGTCGCGGGCCGCTCACGTAGTCGACCCCCGCACGGCCGGAAGCCGTACGGGGGTCGTGATCAGCAGGTGGGTCGGGGTGCCGGACGGCGCTACCCGGCCGTGTCGTCCGCCAGGTCCCATTCCGCCGCGTCCCACTCGGCGTCCGGGTCGTAGTCGGTCAGCTCCTCGCTGCTCCAGGAGGCCTGCGCCAGCTCGGTGCCCGGCACGGTGTTGACGAGGTCGAACGGATCGATCAGCTGGGCCAGCGCCTCCGCGGGGTCCTCCTTGACCGTCTCCTGGGACTGCCGGCGCTCCTCGTCGGGCAGCGAGGGATCGCCCTCGATGTGGTCGAGGGCGGCGCCGGTCAGCTGCCCGGTGTCCGTGATCTCCATGACCAGTTCCACATGAAGCCGCACAAAACGTGATGTCTCACCATTGCTCATAGCACGGAGGTTAGGCATGGACGGGTCCTGACTTCCCCGCGACCCGCGGCGGTCACTAACATCTGAGGTCAACGGCCAATTCGCCGAACCCACAAGGGGGATCGCTTCCGTGTCCGCACGACGACCACTGCTGACCGCCGCAGCCGCGGGATCGGTGCTGCTCGCCCTGTGGTTCGTACCGTCCGCCAACGCGATCGTGGGGGATGACGGAGCGACAAATTCCGGTCTGCGGACGGCTTCCGCACCGGCCGAATCGGGCCTGGCCGGCCGGGCGCACAGCGGGGCACAGGACACCGGCACCCGGTCCACGACGACCACCTCGCGCGGCAGCGGCCCGGACACCGGCGCCGCCGCCACACCGCAGCACTTCCTCGCCGACACCGGCAGCCCCGACACCACGCCGTACGTGGTCGGCGGCGCCGCCTGTCTCGCGCTCGGCGCCGGCCTGGTCGGCTACTCCGTCCGCCGCACCCGCGACGAGACGGCCTAGGGCCTGTCCGATGGGTCAGGGTCGGACAGGCCCCAAGGCTCACCCGGGGCACCCGGCACCAGCCGTCCGGGCGCCCCGCCGTCCTGTTACGCCAGCTTTCCGGTGACCGACTCCACCGCCGTCACCAGCTTCCCGGCCCGTACGAACGCATACGCGCCCTCCAGGTCCGGCGCCAGGAAGCGGTCCCCGCCCGGCCCCTCGATGCCCGCGCCGCGCACCGCGTCCAGCACCGCGCGGGTGGCGGGGGCCGGCGTCAGACCCTCGCGCATCTCGATGGCACGGGTCGACGCATAGAGCTCGACGGCGACGATCCGGGTCAGGTTGTCGATCGCGGTCCGCAGCTTGCGCGCCGCCGACCAGCCCATCGAGACATGGTCCTCCTGCATGGCGGAGGACGGGATGGAGTCCACCGACGCGGGCGCGGCCAGTCGCTTGAGCTCGCTGACCAGCGCGGCCTGCGTGTACTGGGCGATCATCAGGCCGGAGTCGACGCCCGGGTCGCCGGCCAGGAAGGCGGGCAGCCCGTGCGAGCGGTTCTTGTCCAGCAGCCGGTCCGTACGGCGCTCCGCGATCGAGCCGAGGTCGGCCGCGGCGATGGCGAGGAAGTCCAGGACATAGGCGACCGGCGCACCGTGGAAGTTGCCGTTGGACTCGACCCGGCCGTCGGGGAGGACGACGGGGTTGTCGACGGCGGCGGCCAGCTCGCGGTCGGCGACCAGGCGGGCGTGGTCGAGGGTGTCCCGGCCGGCGCCGGCGACCTGCGGGGCGCAGCGGATGGAGTAGGCGTCCTGGACGCGCGGGGCGTCGTCCTGGTGGTGGCCGGTGAAACCCGAACCGGCCAGCACCTTGGCCATGTTGGCGGCCGAGGCGGCCTGCCCGGGGTGCGGGCGGATGGCGTGCAGCTCGGGCGCGAGGACCTTGTCGGTGCCGAGCAGCGCCTCCAGGGAGAGGGCCGCGGTGATGTCCGCCGAGGTGAACAGCCGGGCGAGGTCGGCGCAGGCCATCACGAGCATGCCGAGCATGCCGTCGGTGCCGTTGAGGAGGGCCAGACCCTCCTTCTCGCGCAGCTCGACGGGGGCGATGCCGTGCGCGGCCAGCAGCTCGCCGGCCGGCCGTACGACGCCGTCGGGGCCCTCCGCGTCGCCCTCGCCCATCAGCGTCAGCGCACAGTGCGAGAGCGGCGCGAGGTCGCCGGAGCAGCCGAGCGAGCCGTATTCGTGCACGACGGGCGTGATGCCGGCGTTGAGTATGGCGGCCATCGTCTCGACGACGAGCGGGCGGACGCCGGTGTGCCCGGAGGCGAGCGTCTTCAGCCGCAGGAACATCAGGGCGCGGACGACCTCGCGCTCGACCCGCGGGCCCATACCGGCCGCGTGCGAGCGCACGATGTTGCGCTGGAGCTGGACCCGCAGCTCAGGGCTGATGTGCCGTACGGCGAGGGCGCCGAAGCCGGTGGAGACGCCGTATACGGGGTCGGGCTTGGCGGCGAGCTCGTCGATGAAGGCGCGGGAGGCGGCGACGGCCGCGAGGGCCTCCTCGGACAGCTCGATCCGGGCGGCGCCGCGGGCTACCGCGATGACGTCCTGTGCGGTCGTGCCGGACGTCCCCAGCACCACAGTGTGCATATCCATATTCAGGCACCCTAGAGACTGAATCGCCGGATGTCACCACCGGATTTCGGGATCACCCCTTACCCGGAGTACACGCAGGGGACCGGGGGTGTGCAAACGACCCCGGTGTGTGCGGCACGAGCTGGCTCCTCACCTCCGGAAGCGTCGGCGCTCCGGCCCCGACCGCCGGTCCGGGGCGTCCGCGAGCCGTACGACCGGGTCGTCCCTGCCGCCGTGCCGCCCGGCGACCACCGGCTCGCCCGACCGCGCCGCCTTGGCCTTGTACTGCGCGGCGTCCGCGAGCCGGAAGAGCCGGCGGGCGCTGTGCACCGGTCCGATCGGGTCGCCGGTCGAGGCGACACCCACGGCGACACCCTCACCGAGGTCCAACTCCCCGGCCCGCTCGCACAGTTCACCGGCCACCTTGACCACCTCGTCGGCCGGCGGGCCCACCGCGAGCAGACAGAATTCGTCGCCGCCGAGCCGGGCCGCGAGCGTGCCGGGCAGCATCGCGCCGCACAGGGACAGCACCGAGCCGAATCGTTCCAGCAGACGGTCGCCGACCGCATGGCCGCGCGAGTCGTTCACCAGCTTCAGCCCGTTGAGATCGCACACCACCAGACTGACCACCGCCTCGTCCGTGCGGTGCAGCTCCAGCGCCTCGTCCAGCCGCATATCGACGGCCCGGCGGTTGGCGAGGCCGGTCAGCGCGTCGGTGAAAGCCAGCCGGCGGGCCTCCGCCAGACGCTCGGTCTGGGCGATACCGGCGGCCGTCACGGCGGCGAGCACGCTCGCGAAGTCGGCGTCCGCCCGCCCGAACACCGGCTCGCCGGTGCGCCGGGCGACATAGAGCTCGCCCCACGCCCGGCCGTGCAGCACGATCGGCGCGACCACACAGCAGCCACGGCCGCGGCGGCGCAGCGCGGCCACCCGCTGCTGGTTCCCGGAGCCGCTCCGCCTCGCCCCGGCCCGGCCCTGCGGCGACTCCCCGGGCGCCGGGCCGCCCTCCGCGGTCTCCACCCAGGCGCTGGGCTCACCCCCGCCGGCCCACTGCTCGTGCAGAAAGCCGACGATCTCCGGGAATTCGTGTACGGGGTAGCTCTCGTCTTCCGGGAACTCCTCCTCACCCTCGGCGAGTTCGCCGATATTGACCAGCACCCGCAGCTTGCCCAGTTCGCGCTCCCATTTCGAGATCGCCGCGAAAGAGCCGCCCAGGGCCTGGCGCACGCCCTGTGCCGCGGCGTGCGCCGATTCTCGCGGCGTATGCGCGGCCGCCATCGCCTGCGCCAGCTCCACCACGGCCCGCAGCCTCGCATCGCCCTCGCCCGTCACCGGATCCTCGCATTCCGTCACCGTGAGCACGCTCTGTACTACAGCGTAGGAATGTTTAACCCCTTTCGCCCCTTTCCGTACGTGATTGACACCCGGGCGTGATGCGCTTCATCCCTGGTGGAGGGCGAACCGGGCCACTTTGGGGGCACGTTGACGGGGGCGGATGGGCACCCTTACAGAGAGTCACCGACGCTCGCCGTCCGGCACCGTCTCACTCGCCGGGCCACTCCGGGTCCCGCTTCTCGTTGAAGGCCGCCACACCCTCCGCGCGGTCCCCGGAGAAGGCCACACTCCGCCACGCGCCGTCCTCCAGGTCCAGGCCGGTCCGCAGGTCCAGGCCGTGCCCCAGCCGCATCGCGCGCTTGGCCGCGCGCAGACCCACCGGCGAGTTACGGGCGATCCTGGCCGCCAGCTCCAGCGCCTCGGCGCGGTCTCGCCCGTCCGCCACCACCTGGTCGACCAGACCCAGCTCCGCGGCCTCGGCCGCCGGCACCCGGCGCGCGGTGAACACCAGCTCGGCCGCCCGGGCCGCGCCCACCCGGCGCGGCAGCAGCTGAGTGCCCCCGCCGCCCGGGATGACGCCCACCGACACCTCCGGCAGGCCGACCACCGCCGTACCGTCCGCGACGATCAGATCGCAGGCCAGGGCCAGCTCGAAGCCTCCGCCGAGCGCAAAGCCGTGCACCGCGGCGATGGTGGGCATCGGCAGTTCCAGTACGCCGGTGTAGGCGGCGCGGGTATGCGGGCGCTGGCGCATCAGATCCGCGTCCGTGAAGGAATTGCGCTCCTTGAGGTCGGCGCCCACGCAGAACGCCCGCTCATGGGTGGAGCTGAGGACCACCGCCCGTACGGAGCGGTCCGCGGACAGTTCGGCGCAGGCCTGCGCCAGGCTGTCGGCCATGGCCGTCGAGACGGCGTTCATGGCCTTGGGGCGGTCCATGACCAGTTCCGCCACGAAGCCGTGGCGCTCGACGGCGACCCAGCCGTCGGCTCCGAACCGTTGCCGTTCCATGCGGCCCTCCCTGTTAACGGACGTTGACCTGAAGTGGGGATCATGTCAGGTGGAGCGTCCGCGGGACAGGACGGGGAGGGAAGGCGACGGGCTTGGTCAGCTGCGGCGGCTCAGCAGCCACGGCTCCACGACGCCCAGGCCACGCACCGGCCGCTGCCACATCGGCTGGAGGGCGAAGCGGTAGGACGGCGGCGCCTCGCCCGTGCCCTCCTCGGCCGCCTTCTCCGCGGCCGCGGCGTCCGCCTCGGAGACGGGTGCGTCGCCGATCCGGCCCAGCTCCTCCGCGAACGCCTCGTCCACCAGCACGGTGTCCTTCGGCGCTATCGAGGTGAGGCGGCTGGCGAGGTTGACCGTCGTACCGAAGACATCGCCCATCCGGGTCGTGACCGTGCCGAAGGCGATGCCGACCCGCAGCTCGGGCATCGTCTCGTCGTTGGTCATCGTCTCGATCAGGCGCAGCCCGATCTCGGCGGCGACGCCCGCGTCGTCGGCCGAGAAGAGGACCTCGTCGCCGAGGGTCTTGATGAGCCGGCCGCCGTGCGCGGCCACGAGGTCGGAGCAGGTGGTCTCGAACGCCTCCACCAGCTCGCCCAGTTCTTCCTCCTCCAGGCGGCGGGTCAGGCGGGTGAAGCCCACCAGGTCCGCGAAGCCGACGGCCAGCCGCCGGTCGACCATCTCGGCGTCGTCCTGGGCCCGTACGACCCGGCCGGTGGCGGCGGCGAGCTGCCGCCGCCAGACGTAGACGAGGAACTCCTCCAGCTCGGGGAGGAGCAGCTCGACCAGCGGATAGGTGATCTCCGTACGTGTCAGGCCGGAGTCCTGAGGTTCGGTGAGGCCCTCCAGGAAGGAGTCGATCTGCCAGTCGGCGAGGCGGGCGGTGGTCTGGCCCGTGGAGCGCGCGACCTGTACGGCCATGGCCTCGCTCAGCAGGCCGGCCTCGACGAGACCGGCGAGCCGGCGCAGGGCCAGCACATCGGCCTCGGTGAGCGCCTTGACCTGGCCGATGTCGGCGAAGCCCATGGCCCGCCAGAAGCGGGCCGCGAGATCCATCGAGACGCCGGCGCTGCGGGCCGCCTGGAACGGCGTGTAGCGGCGGTCGGCGCCGAGGATGAGTTGTTCGAGGCGGATGGCGATGGTGTTCTCGTCGCCCTCGTCGGCGGCCCCTGAGGGGTCGCCTACGGGGTAGTCGGCGGCTCCCGAGGGGTCGCCTACGGGGACGTCGCTCACGGCATCGTCCTCGGTGTCCATGTCGCGCGGGGCGGCGCCCGAGTCGTCGGCGGTCACCGGCCGCTCCCTGTCCGATCCCTGCGCACTGCCCTTCCGATCACTGCTCGCCGGTGGTCCGCTCCCTGGCGGACCGCCTCAACGATACGGCAGGTGTGCTCTGGCTCACTCTCACATGCCGGCCCTGACCACGGAAGAGGCGGGTACACGCCCGTGCGTCGGTGGTGCCGTACCGGGTCAGCCGTCCGCCGGGCGCAGGTGGACGATGTCGCCCGCCGCCACGGGCTGCTGTACGCCGTCGTCCGTGGCCAGGACCAGGCGGCCGTCGCCGTCGATGGCCACGGCCTCGCCGAGGATCTCGGTGTCGCCGGGGAGTTCGGCGCGTACGGAGCGGCCCAGGGTGGCGCAGCCGGCCACGTAGGCCTCCTGGAGGCGGCTGGCGACGGGGTCGCCGTCGGCGGTCTGCCACTCGCCGTACCAGTGTTCCAGTGAACGGAGTACGGCGCGCAGCAGCGGGTCGCGGTCGGTGGTGCGGGCGCCGGCCAGGGTGAGGGAGCCGGCGGTGGGCACGGGGAGTTCCGCGGCGGTGAGGGTGACATTGAGGCCGATGCCGATGACCACGCCCTGGCCGGCTCGTTCGGCGAGGATGCCGCCGATTTTGCGTTCCGCGCCGATGGGGGTCCCCCCTGGACCGGGCTCGCCGGAGTCCTCGGGGGAATTTGCCAGGAGGTCGTTGGGCCACTTGAGTGCGGTGTCGATGCCGGCCGTGCGGGAGAGCGCGGTGGCGGTGGCGACGCCGGCGAGCAGGGGGAGCCAGCCCCAGCGTTCCAGGGGGACGCGGGGGGTGAGGTAGACGGAGAAGAAGAGACCGGAGCGGGGCGGGGCCGACCAGGTGCGGTCGAGGCGGCCGCGGCCGGCGGACTGTTCCTCGGCCACCAGGACGGCGCCCTCCGCCTCGCCCTTGGCCGCGCGGGCCGCCAGGTCGGTGTTGGTGGAGCCGGTGGCGGGGACGACGTCAAGGGATGTCCAGAGGGCGCCGGGGCGTACCAGGGCGCGGCGCAGCGCGGTGGCGTTGAGCGGGGGACGGCCCAGATCGCTCCAGCGGCCGGTTTCTTTGTCCCGGTTTTCCGGTGGTTGAGGGGTCATGGCACCAGCCTAGGTGTGGTCAACGACGCAGTGCCGCTGAGCAGTCCCGCCGATACGCTACGAGTCGGTAGCCAAACCCGTACCACCCTCAGTACGAGCACCAGTCCAGGACGAGCAGGAGCCGCATCCCGATGTCCGAGCCGGAAGCAAACATCCACACCACCGCGGGCAAATTGGCGGATCTGCAGCGACGGGTCGAAGAAGCCACGCATGCCGGTTCCGCCCGCGCCGTGGAAAAGCAGCACGCGAAGGGGAAGTTGACGGCGCGTGAGCGCATCGATCTGCTGCTGGACGAGGGCTCGTTCGTCGAGCTGGACGAGTTCGCGCGGCATCGGTCGACCAACTTCGGGATCGAGAAGAACCGTCCCTACGGAGATGGTGTCGTCACCGGTTACGGCACCGTCGACGGGCGGCCGGTCTGCGTCTATTCGCAGGACTTCACGATCTTCGGCGGATCGCTGGGCGAGGTCTACGGCGAGAAGATCGTCAAGGTGATGGACTTCGCGCTGAAGAACGGGTGTCCGGTCGTCGGGATCAACGACGGCGGTGGCGCCCGGATTCAGGAGGGCGTCGTCGCCCTGGGGCTGTTCGCGGAGATTTTCCGGCGCAATGTGCATGCGTCGGGTGTGGTGCCGCAGATTTCGCTGATCGTCGGGCCGTGTGCGGGTGGCGCGGTGTACTCGCCCGCGATCACCGACTTCACGGTCATGGTCGACCAGACCTCGCACATGTTCATCACCGGTCCTGACGTCATCAAGACCGTGACCGGTGAGGATGTCGGGTTCGAGGAGCTGGGCGGCGCCCGTACGCACAACACCACCTCGGGTGTGGCGCACCACATGGCGGGGGACGAGAAGGACGCCATCGAGTACGTCAAGGGTCTGCTGTCGTACCTGCCGTCCAACAACCTCTCCGAGCCGCCGGCCTTCCCGGAGGAGGCGGATCTGGAGACCTCGGACACCGACCGTGAGCTCGATGTCCTGATCCCCGACTCGGCGAACCAGCCGTACGACATGCATGTCGCGATCGAGCATGTCCTGGACGACAATGAATTCCTGGAGACCCAGGCGCTGTTCGCGCCGAACATCCTGACCGGCTTCGGGCGGGTCGAGGGCCATTCGGTGGGCATCGTCGCCAATCAGCCGATGCAGTTCGCCGGCTGCCTGGACATCAATGCCAGCGAGAAGGCCGCGCGCTTCGTGCGGACCTGCGATGCGTACAACATCCCGGTGCTGACGTTCGTGGACGTGCCGGGGTTCCTGCCGGGGACGGACCAGGAGTACGACGGGATCATCCGGCGCGGCGCCAAGCTGATCTATGCGTATGCGGAGGCGACGGTCCCGCTGATCACGGTCATCACGCGTAAGGCGTTCGGTGGCGCGTATGACGTCATGGGCTCCAAGCACCTGGGTGCCGATCTCAACCTGGCCTGGCCGACCGCGCAGATCGCCGTCATGGGCGCGCAGGGTGCGGTCAACATCCTCCACCGCCGCACGCTGGCCGCGATCGAGGACCCGGCCGCGCAGGACGAGCGGCGCCAGGAGCTGATCCAGGAGTACGAGGACACCCTGCTCAACCCGTATGTCGCGGCGGAGCGCGGCTATGTCGACGCGGTGATCATGCCGTCCGAGACGCGCCGGCACATCGTCCGCGGGCTGCGCACGCTGCGTAACAAGCGCGAGGCGCTGCCGCCGAAGAAGCACGGCAACATCCCGCTCTGACCGGCAGAACCACCGACCGTCGAAGGAGGCCCGGTCTCGATGATCAAGGTCGTGCGAGGTAATCCCACCCCTGAGGAGTTGGCCGCCGCACTGGCGGTGGTCCAGGCCCGCGCGGCAGCGGCCGCCGCTGTCGCGCCCGGTGGTGCCGACCGTCGGAGTGAATGGTCGGACCCGGCGTCCACGGTTGTGGCGCGGGCCCGTATGCCACACCCGGGCCCGCGTGCCTGGCGGACGAGTTACTGGCCGCGTTGACCGGCTGAAATCGAACGGTGACCCATGGGTCAGGTCGGTGCATGGTGCACTGACTAGTCCTTTGCGCCGCGGCGCCTGAGTACGCGTACTCAGGCGCCGCGCGCATATCGGGCACAGGATCGATACATGCTGTGGTCAGATCCGCCCGATGAACCGCCCGAGGAGCTGCGCGATGTGCAGGTCAAGCTCCGCCGGATGGGCATCGTGCTGGCCGTGGCGGCGGTGGTGCTGATGGTCCTGCTCTCCGGAAGGTGACTGTTCCCGTCCGCGGGGAGGCAACGCTCACAGTTTCCGCCCGCAACCATTGACGCCGAAATCTCCTCTTTCCCTCTCGACAGCGCAATTCGGGCGTCCGCCGCCGGGGCGCCGGCCGACGGGAGTGGGAGAGCGATGAACAGGCCGCTGAGGCATATAGCCGTCTTCTGCGGGGTGCTGGTGCTGGCCCTGCTGGCCCGCGCGACCTGGGTCCAGTTCGTCCAGGGCGACGAGCTCGCCAACGACCCGAACAACCGCCGCGTCAAGATCGAGGCGTTCTCCTACCCGCGCGGCAACATCATCGTCGGCGGCAAGCCGATCACCGGCTCCGTGGCGACCTCCGGCGACTTCAAGTACAAGCGGACGTACAAGGACGGTCCGATGTACGCGCCGATCACCGGCTTCGCCTCGCAGGCCCAGGGCACGACCTTCCTGGAGGGCATCTACAACAAGGTGCTCAGCGGCAAGGACGACCGGCTCGCCCTCAAGCGCGCCAAGGACATCCTGACCGGCGAGAAGCCGCGCGGCGGCGATGTCCTCACCACCATCGACCCCAAGGCGCAGAAGGCCGCGTACAAGGGGCTGACCGACCTCAACGCCAAGGGCGCGGTGGTCGCCCTGGACCCGCGCGACGGCAGGGTCCTCGCGCTGGCCTCCACCCCCTCCTACGACCCGTCGGTCTTCGCCGGGATCTCCAACGCCGAGGGCAGGAAGTTCAAGGCGCTGGACGCCGACAAGAGCAAGCCGCTCAGCAACCGGGCGCTGCGTGAGACCTTCGCGCCCGGCTCCACCTTCAAGATCCTCACCGCGGCGGCCGCCCTGGAGCACGGCGTGGTCAGCGACATCAACGCCTCGTCGGGCGCCCCCGCCCCGTACCAACTGCCGCTCAGCACGACGAAGATCGGCAACGATGTCGCCGGCGCGCCCTGCGACAAGGCCTCCCTCAAGACCGGCATGCAGTGGTCCTGCAACAACGTCTTCCTCGACACCGCGCTGAAGGTCGGCAAGGACAAGATGCGCGAGACCGCGCAGAAGTTCGGCTTCAACTCCGACGTCTACGACAAGGACCTCGGGGACCTGCTGGCGACCAAGAGCCTCTACCCCGACAAGCTCGACAAGCCGCAGACCGCGCTGACCGGCATGGGCCAGGGCAGCCTGACCAGCACGCCGATGCAGATGGCGATGGTGGCCGCGGCGATGGCCAATGACGGCAAGCTGATGATGCCGCACATCGTCGACGAGGTGCGCGGCTCCGATCTGTCGACGATCGAGAAGATCGAGCCCAAGATGATGTCCCAGGCCGTCTCCGCCGACACCGCGAAGAAGGTGCAGGAGATGATGGAGTACACCGTCTCGGACGGCACCGCCGACAAGGCCAAGATCGACGGCGTGACGGTCGGCGGCAAGACCGGCACCGCCCAGCACGGCGCGAACGTCAACGACGAGCGTCCCTACGCCTGGTTCGTCTCCTACGCCAAGCAGAGCGACGGCAGCTCCCCGGTGGCGGTCGCCGTCTTCGTCGACCCCAAGGACATGGACATCCCCCGGGCGGAGATCGCCGGTGGCAAGCTGGGCGGACCGATCGCGAAGTCGGTCATGGAAGCGGTGCTGAACAAGTAGTCCGACCGTCCGGCCGGACCCGGTCCCCGAGGGCTCCGTACGATGGCGGGCATGACCGAAGAGTCCCGCCCCCGCCGTCTCGTCCTCGCCTCCCAGTCCCCCGCCCGCCTGGCCCTGCTGCGCCAGGCCGGGCTGGCGCCGGAGGTCATCGTCAGCGGCGTCGACGAGGACGCACTGACCGCCGCCACCCCCGGTGAGCTGGCCCGCATCCTGGCCGAGGCGAAGGCCGACGCCGTCGCCGCCCGCCCGGAGGCCGCGGGCGCGCTGGTCGTCGGCTGTGACTCGGTGCTGGAGCTGGACGGCCGGGCGCTCGGCAAGCCCGCCGACGCGGAGGACGCCACCGCCCGCTGGAAGTCCATGCGGGGCCGCTCCGGCATCCTGCAGACCGGCCACTGCGTCATCGACACCGCGGCCGGCCGCCGGGTGTCCGCCACCGCCTCGACCACGGTCCGCTTCGGCGAGCCCACCGACGACGAGATCGCCGCCTACGTCGAGAGCGGCGAGCCCCTCTTCGTCGCCGGCGCCTTCACCCTCGACGGCCGCTCCGCCCCCTTCATCGACGGCATCGACGGCGACCCCGGCAATGTCATCGGCCTCTCCCTGCCGCTGCTCCGCCGCCTGCTCGCCGACCTGGATGTGGCGATCACCGATCTGTGGACCTGAGGTCCTCATAGGCTGCCCGCATGGCAACCGTCATCGAACTGATCAGCTACCCCGTCAAGGGGTGCGCAGGCGTCCCGACCGCCGAGGCGGAGCTCACGCCGGCCGGCCTGGCGCATGACCGCAGCTTCATGGTGGTCGGGACGGAAGGCGTCTTCCGCAGCCAGCGGAAGGACCCGCGGCTGGCGACGGTACGCCCCGAGGTGAGCGCCGACGGATCCCAACTCACCCTCTCCGCAGCGGGAGTCGATTCACTGCGCATCGACGTCGACCTCGGCGGCGCGGCGGGGGCAGCCAGGTCGGACATCGAGATGTTCGGAATGCCGTACCGGGCGGTCGATCAAGGGGATGCGGCGGCCGACTGGCTCTCCGAGGTGCTCGGCGCGCCCAGCCGGCTCGTCCGCGTACCGCCGGAGCACGACCGGGTGACCGACGGCCTCACCCCCGGCACCTCCGGCTTCGCCGACAGCAGCCCCGTACACGTCCTCTCCCGGGCCTCCCTCGACGACCTCAACGCGCGCATCGCCGCCGCAGGCCGCGCCCCCGTCCCGATGAGCCGCTTCCGGCCCAATATCGTCGTGGACGGGTGGGACGCGCCGCAGACCGAGGACCGGGCGCGGCGGATCACGGTCGGCGGCGGTGAGTTGGGGTTCGCCAAGCTCGCCATCCGCTGCGCCGTCACCCTCGTCGACCAGCCGACGGGCACAAAGGCCGGGCCCGAGCCGCTGCGCACCCTCGCCTCGTACCGGCGGGTGCCCGAGGGCGGGGTGGCGTTCGGCTCGAAGTTCTCCGTGCTGGCGACCGGAAAGGTGGCGGTGGGCGACGCATTCAACGTCACGGCGTGGGGAACCGATTGATCCGATACGGCCCGATCAGCCGGATCAGACCGATCAGCCCTGCCTCATGAGGAGTGCACACATGCCCAAGATCCTGATCATCGCCGGCGACGCCACCGAAGATCTGGAGTTCTTCTACCCCTACCAGCGGCTGCTGGAGGAGGGCTACGAGGTCCGGATCGCGGCTCCGTCACGCAAGAAGCTGCAGTTCGTCGTGCACGACTTCGTCGACAACTTCGACACCTACATCGAACGGGCGGGCCACTCCTGGCCGTCCGACCTCGCCCTGTCCGAGGTCGACCCGGCCGAGTACGCCGCGCTGGTACTCCCGGGCGGCCGGGCACCCGAGTACCTCCGCAACGACGCCGACTACCGGCGCGTGGTCACCCACTTCTTCGACGCCGACAAGCCCGTCGCCCACATCTGCCACGCGGCCATCACCCTCGCCCCCCTCGGCGTCCTCAAGGGCCGCCGCACCGCCTCCTACCCGGCCTGCGCACCGGACGTGGAAATGGGCGGCGGCACGTTCGTCGACGGCTCGGCGGTCGTCGACGGCAAGGTCGTCTCCGCCCGCGCCTGGAACGACCACCCGGACTGGATGCGCGCCTTCATGCGTGTGCTGCGGGAGGAGGCACCCGTCCAGGGCTGAGCGGCCCCGGTGGCCCGCCGCAGTCTGCCGCACGGGCACCGGCCCGTCGGCCGGACTGCGGCCGTCGGCCCTCTCCTCGGCACACCCGGCCCCGGATCACCGGGCCCCGGCACACCAGGCGCTCAGGGCACCGGCAGCGCGTAGAGCGATGTGTCGTTGAGGATGAACACCCGGTTGCCGTCCGCCACCAGCCACGAACGCTCGGACTTGGGGAGCTGATACGTCAGGACGGTGACGCCGGTCGTCAGATCCGCCGCGAACACCCGGTACCAGGGGTCGCCCTCGATGGACCAGAGGGCGCGCCCGTGGATGAACACCGGGAGGCCGTAGGCGCTCGTCCCGTTCCCGCCCTGGATTTGGCTGCCGTCGCTGGTCTTCCTGATGCTGGGCCACTCGCCGTGCGCGGCGCAGACGGTGTCGTCGTCGAAGACCGTCGCCGGGCTCCAGTCCTCGTGCTTGTCCCACGCGTCCTGCTCCTCGATCGACCACAGCTTCTTGCCGTCGCTGATCCGGCGGGCGGTGAGCGTTTTGCCGTTGAGGTAGACGGTGGTGCCGTGGACGGCCGGGCGGATCATGCCGGTTCCTTGGCCCCGCAGTTCCCACACCTGGTGGCCGTCGGCCGTGTCGACGGCGAGCACGTTGCCGTCGCTGGTGGAGAGGATCAGACGGCCGTGAGCGACGGCACCCGGAGGTTTGATCTTGGTGCGGTAGTTGGCGGCGATCTTCGCCGTCCAGCGGATCTTGGCGTCGGAGCGGCGGACGGCGCGGAGTTGGTGGTCCTTCGTCAGGACGTAGACCGCCTCGTCGTCGGCGGCCAGGAGGACGCTCGCATCGGCGTCGGCGGTCCAGCGGGGCTCGCCCGTCGAGGCGACGAAGGTGCGGATCGTGCCCTTGGTGTCGGCGGCGGCGATCAGCCGGTCCGAGAGGGAGAGATAGCGGCTGGGCGCGCTGACGTCGCGTACGGCCCAACGGCGTTTGCCGTCCACGACGTTGTGGGCCGCGATCCCGCCGCCGGCCGCGCCGAAGACGATGACGTCGCGTACGGGCAGCGGCGCCGGGGTGTCGTCGGCGAGCACCTCGACCGGGCCCCACAGCGCCTTCGGCGACCCGCCGACGATGTAGTCACCGTCGTCCGCGGACAGCACATGCGCCTCGGGGGTCTTGACGGCCGGCGGGAAGGCGAAGAGGTCGACCTTCTTCTTGGCCGGCGTGGTGTGGCCGGGCGGCCAGAGCGCGACGGCCGCGCCGCCGCCCGCCGCGAGGACCACCCCGCCCGCGGCCAGGCCGGTGAGGAGCCGGCGCCGGCTCACCGCGTTCGGGGAGCCGGACGCCTCGGGCAGGATCAGCGTGGTCAGCTCATGGATCCGGCTCTCCCGCTCCTTGATCGCGCCGGCCACCTTGCCGCGCCGCCAGGCCCGTTCGGCTCCCTTGGGCGGCGCGAAGGCCGCGGCGATCTGGGCCGGGGTGGGCCGGGCGGCCGGGTCCTTGGCGAGGCAGGGGGCGATGAGCGGCCGCAGCTGTTCCGGGACGCCGTCCAGGTCGGCCTCGTCGTGGACGACCTTGTACTGGAGGGCGGCGATATGGGTGGCGTCGAAGGCCCGCCGACCGCTGGCCACGTAGACCAGGACCGCGCCGAGGGAGAAGACGTCGGCGGGGGCCGCGACACGGCGGCCCAGGACCTGTTCGGGGGCGCCGTAGCCGGGGGTGACCGGGATCTGTCCTGTCGTGGTGAGGGTGTGACCGTGCTCCGGGCGGGCGATACCGAAGTCGATGACGCGCGGGCCGTCCGACGTCAGGACGATGTTCGGGGGCTTGAGGTCGCGATGGATCAGGCCTGCGGCGTGAATGTCCGCCAGAGTGCGGGCGATCGACGCGGCGATGGCGCGTACGGCCGGTTCGTCGAACGGGCCGTACGCCTCGACGGCTTCGTCGAGGGTCGGTCCGGTCAGGAACTCGGTGGCGATCCACGGGCGGCCGCCCTCGGTCTGCGCGCCGAGGACACACGCCACGCCCTTGCTGGTCACGGCCTGTGCCGCCTGCGCCTCACGGACGAAGCGCTGCACGAGGTTCGCCTCGTGGGTGAGCTCGGGCCGGAGCACCTTGACCGCGGCGACGGTCCCGGCGCCGTCCTGTCCGACGTAGACCTTGCCCATACCGCCTTCGCCGAGCACACCGAGCAGGCGGTAGGGGCCGAGGCGCAGGGGGTCGCCGGTGCCGAGGGGGTTCATGGGTGAGGGTGGCTTTCTGCGGAGGTCGGTGGAGGGCCGGGCATGGGTCTGTCCGTGGGGCTACTGGAGGGGAAATCCGGCGAGGAAGTGCTCCCCCGACGCGATGATCATCTTGCTCTGCTCATACGCGGTGAAGCGGTTGCCGTTGGCCTTGTAGAGGCGGTCGGTGGTGCGCGAGGCGAGACCGATCGCCCGGAGCGCCCCCGCACTCTCGCTGTACGTGTACGCGTACCGGGAGCCGATGACGGGGCGGGACGTGAGGGACGCCTGCGCGCCGTCGTCGCCCTTCTCCGTCCATCGCGGCTTCCCGCTGCCGGCATCGGCCCCCACGAGGCCGAGGCCCTTCTCCACCGCGTACACCACACCGTCCTTCAGGATCGGCGGCCCGTAGCTCTTCCCTGCGGCCGATTCCCACGCCTGCCCGCCGTCGCTCAGCCGCAGCGCCCGCAACCGTCCGGTGCCCAGGTAGAGGTGCTTGCCGTCGGCCGTCAGCGGTTGGCGCGCGGCGGCCGGCTTGATGTCCCACGGCTTGTCCCAGACGACCTTCCCGGTACGGCTGTCACGGGCGACGACCCGGACCTTGCCGTCGTTCATCTCCTGGAGGAGCAACAGCCGGTTGCCGACGGCCTTGGCGGCGAGGAAGTGCCACTGATCGGACTTCTGCGACCGGAACGGCAACTGCTCGGTCCACCGCCGGCTCCCCGTGGTGAGGTCCACGGCGGTCACGGCCCAGGGAATCTGGCGCTGGTACATCTTGACCTTCCCCAGCGAGATCGCCAGGTAGGCGGTGTCCCCGGCGACAGCCAGCAACTGGCTGTCGATGCCTCCGTGGTAGGAGTCCGTCACCTCGGCAAGGTGCTTGCCGGCCTTGCCCGTGGTGAGGTCGACGCGCGAGAGGAACCGCGAGACCGTGCTCGGATAGGCGCTGTTGCCGTCGTAATGCGCGACTTTCACGTTCTGATAGATGTGCTTGCCGTCCGAGGCGATGTGCCAGGTGCCGTCGATGTCGGACGTCCACTTGACCGCGCCCGACGTCGGGTCCATCCGGTACACCTGCGTATTGCCCACCAGAACGGCCAGGTCTCCGATCACGAAGGGGGCATCGGGCGACTCATCGTCATAGACGCCGCCGGACTGGATCTGCCACACCGAGTCCAGCTTTTCCCTCTTCAGCGCGCTGACGCTCGGCCCCGGCGTCGGCTTCTTGTACGGCCCCGTCGGCCCCGTCTCCGGCTCGCTCCGTCCCAGCCACGCCCATACGCCCGCCCCGGCCCCGGCCACGCCGAGTACGGATCCCGCCCCGGCCATCAGCAGCCCCCGGCGGGAGAGACCGCTCGCGGTGGGAACGTCGGCGGACGGCACCGTCGGCGGCTGGTCGGCCGGCGCCGGCAGTCGGTGCGGGACGATCTGCCAGACCTCGCTCGCCCGCCGGCCGATCTCCGCGAGCACCGCGGCCGGCAGATGGTCGGCGAACTCCCCGCTGCCGTCGTGGAGTTGGGAAGACAGCTCGGCGGTGGTCGGGCGCTCCGCGGGGTCCTTGGCCAGGCAGCGGGACAGGATCGGGACGAGGGCGGCGGGGGTGCCGGTGAGGTCGGGTTCGCCGTAGCGGACCCGGTAGAGGAGGTCCGCGGGCCGGCCGTCGCCGAACGGGCCGTGGCCGGTGGCGGCGAAGATCAGGACGCCGGCGAGCGCGAAGACGTCACCGGCCGGGGCGTGTTCCTCTCCGGTGGCCTGTTCCGGCGACATGAACGCGGGGGTGCCGACCGCGGCGCCGGTGTGGGTCAGCCGGACATCGCCGAGGGCGCGGGCGATACCGAAGTCGATGACCTTCGGGCCATGGGCCGTGACCATGATGTTCGACGGTTTGAGGTCACGGTGCACGACATCGGAATGATGCAGTTGACCGAGCGCCCCGCACAGCGCCGCCCCCAGGGCCCGTACGGATGCCTCGGGCAGCGGGCCGGCCAGCTCCACCGCCTCGTCGAGCGGCGGGCCGAGGACGTACTCGGTGGCCATCCAGGGGGTTTCGGCGAGCGGATCGGCGTCGACGACCTGGGCGCCGTAGCGTCCGCCGATGACCCGGGCGGCGTCCGACTCCAGCCGGAAGCGGGTACGGAATGCGGTTTCCGTGGCGATCCGGGCGTGCATCGTCTTGAGCGCCAGGGTCCGGCCGCCCGGGGAGCGGCCCAGGTAGACGGTGCCCATGCCGCCGCTGCCCAGCCGGGCGATCAGGCGGTACGGGCCCAGGCCGGGCGGGTCGTCGTGGGCGAGGGGGGAAGGCATGGCGGGCGTCAGTCCTCGCGTGCGGCGGGCGGAAGCGGGAGGGTGGCGGCCAGCAACTCGGCCGACTGGCGGGCGAGGGCCGCGATGATCCGGCCGGGCAGCCAGCCGGGGCCGAGCGTGGCGGCGGCGCGGCCGGCGGGGTTCCCGGCGGCGTCGAGCACGGTGGCGGGGGACGGCGCGGCGGC
>NZ_QUAC01000229.1 GCF_003389455.1 Streptomyces inhibens
GGCGTCGCTGCCGACGCGCAGCGCCGCCGCCGTACCGCCGGCCGCGACCGCGCCGAGCGCCAGGCCCGCGCCGCCCCAGCCGAGCAGCGAACGCCGTGAGGGCGCGCGCCCGTTGGTGTCCTTGGCCGAAGTTTCCTTGGCGGTGTCCTCGGCGGTGGTGTTCTGCGCGGCCGTCTCGCCCGCGGTGATCTTGCCGTCGTCGTGCGTCATGGTGACCCCTTGCCTGGCGGCGGACTACTTGGCGGTGGCCACGGCGGCGGCCAGCTTGGAGAGCGGCTCGGCCAGCGCGTTGACGCCGTCGGAGAGCTCCTTGCGCTCGCTCTTGCCGACCGTGTCGTACGAGGCGAAGCCGTCGGCGGACCCGCTGTCGCGGTGCTTGTCGAGCTGGTCGCGGATCGCCTTGAACTGCTTGTCAAGCTCCTTGGCCAGCGCCGCGTCGTTCTTGGCGACGACCGGCTTCAGCAGCTCGTACGCCTTCTCGGCGCCCTCGACATTGCCCTGGAAGTCGACCAGGTCGGTGTGGCTGTAGCGCTCTTCCTCACCGGTGACCTTGCCGGTGGCGACCTCGTCGAGCAGCTCCTTGGCACCGTTGGCCATGCTGGTCGGGGTGATCTCGGCCTTCCCGACCCGCTTCTGCCAGTCCTTCAGGTCGGTGATGAGCTGGTCGGCGAGCTTCTTGTCGTCCCCGGAGATCTTCTTCTCCTCCCACAGGGACTTCTCCAGCTTGTGCCAGCCGGTCCACTTCTGGCCCTTCTCCACGCCGTCGGCGCGCACATCGACCTTGGGGTCGATGTCACCGAACGACTCGGCGACCGGCTCGGTGCGCTCCCAGCCGACCCGCGAGACGGCGTAGGTCTTCTTCGCGGCCTCGATATCGCCGTCCTTGACCGCGTCGGCGAACTTCTGCGCCGCCGGGAGGGTCTGGTCGGCCTGCTGCTGGACGTACTTGCGGTAGGCGGTGACCGCGGCGTCCAGCTTGGGGTCGCGCTTCTTGGTGCTCGCGCCCTTGCCGCTGGCAGTGATCTTCTGGCGGATGCCGTCGCCCTTCATGCCGGGCTTGCAGGCGACCTCGTACGTACCGGCCTTGATCTCGGCGGTGATCTCCGCGCTGGTGCCGGGGCCGATGTTCTCCCGCTCGGTCACGATCCGGTCGCCGGGCGCGTAGACGTACACCTCGGTGACCTTGGAGCCCTTGTTGTGCACCGCGAACTGGACATGTCCGGCGGGGAACTCCTTGGCGGAGAGCTCGCAGCTGGTGTCGGTCGCGGTCACCTCGATCACTCCCTTGCCGCCACCCCCTTTGCCGTCGTTCTTCGCGGCGCAGCCGGCGACGGCGGTGACGGCCGTGGCCGCGGCGATGGCGGCGACGACGGAGGTGCGAAGGGCTCGCATACGGGGGCTCCAGGCGGGCTCGGATGTACGGAAACGACGTACAGGAACGATAGACAGCGGTTAGGGTCGCCACTAAGGCGGCCCTAACTTATCTGAGGCTTACCTACTTCTGCCCACCCTGTCCAGTGATCCCGCTCTCATGGACAACGACCCGATTACGGATTGACCCGCACCCGGTCACGGAACCATCACGTGCCGGTCAAGGTAAGGGCCGCACCTCGCGACGGGGCATGACCGGCAACTTTCCGGTCCGCGACCGCGACCGCGCTCCCGCCCGGCCCCCCTGTTCCACCTCTGTTCCACCTCGCCGTCCGATTCAATATCCGCATGACCGAACTCGATGCCGATATCGATGTCCTCCGGGTGTTCTGTGGACCGGACGGGGCCGGGGGCAATGTGCTGGGCGTGGTGCGCGACGGGACGGCACTGCCCGATGTCGCCGACCGCGCCGCCTTGGCCGCCGAACTCGGCTACAGCGAGACCGTGTTCCTCGACGACGCCGCACGCGGCACCGTCGACATCCACACCCCGAGCGTCCAACTCCCCTTCGCCGGACATCCGCTCGTCGGCCTCGCCTGGCTGCTCCGCGCCCTGGGCCGCCCGCCGCGCACCCTGCGCCCACCGGCCGGCGAGGTCGCGGTCGGCTTCGAGGAGGACCTCACCTGGGTACGCGGCCGCGCGGAGTGGGTGCCCGAGCGCCGCACCGAGCGGCACGCCTCGGTGGCCGAGGTCGACGCCCTGCCGGCGCCGCCGCCGGGGGAGGGCTGGCTCTACGCCTGGGCCTGGCAGGACGAGCCCGCGGGCGTGGTCCGCGCCCGGGCCTTCCCGCGGCGCGGCGACACCATCGTCGAGGACGAGGCAACCGGCGCCGCCGCCATGCTCCTGACCCACCAACTGGGCCGCCCCCTGGACATCCGCCAGGGCACCGGCTCCCAGATCCTCACCCGCATCTGTCCGGACGGCACCATCGCGGTCGGCGGTCGGGTCCGCCGCGATACGCCGTAGTACGTGGACGGGCGATCGGCGACCGCGCCCCGTGCCCGGCCGTTACGCGCTCAGCGGGAACTGCTCGCCCAGCTCGCGGAAGACCGCGCTGTTCAGCCCGAAGGCGCGCTTGCACTCGTCGACCACCCGCTGCTTCTCCAGGTCGTCCACCGGCAGCGCGTCCAGCAGTGCGCGGTATTCGCGCTTGAAGGCGGCGGGGTTGGCTATGTCCTCGAAGACGTAGAAGCGGACGCCGTCGCCCTTGCGGGCGAAGCCCCAGGTCTTTTCGGCGGTGCCGCGGATGATCTGGCCGCCGGAGAGGTCGCCCAGGTAGCGGGTGTAGTGGTGGGCGACATAGCCGGCCGGCCAGTCCTGGGCGCAGGCCGTTACCCGGGCGGCGTACGCGGCGGTGGCCGGCAGCGGCTGGAGGCCGGTGTGCCAGGACGGTCCGCCGAGGTGGCCGAGGTCGCGCTCCAGCTGGGCGGTGCGGGCCAGTTCGGGGCGGATGAAGGGGCCCGCGACCGGGTCGTCGGCGAGCGCTTCGGAGGCGTCCTCCAGTGCGCGGTAGACGAACCACAGCTGTTCGGTGTAGCGCCGGTAGGCCGCGACGCCGAGCCTGCCGCCGAGGAGGTCGCTCATGAAGGAGGAGTTCTCGGCCTCGGTGTGCTGCTCGTGGGACGCGGTGCGGATGACCGTGGAGAAGGGAGCAGGCGGTGTGGACGGGGTCGGGCTGGACGCTTCCAAGGCGGACCTCCGGGACCGAGGGGAGCGGGCGGGAACAGGGACTCCACGGAGCCCCTGGCACTCGGGCCCACCTAACTGCTTAGGCTTACCTAAGTCAACCTGTTCCCGACGTCCTGTCGGTAACCAGCCTACCCCCGTTCCCGACGCCTTGTCGGCAAAACGGGCCCTTGCTCCCGACGCACAGTCGGCAACAAGGGCCCGCTTCTCAGCGCTCCCGCCGGCACTCCCGCCGGCACTCCCCTTGGCGCTCCCGTCAGGGAAGGGTGAGGACCTCCGCTCCGGTCTCCGTCACCACCAAGGTGTGCTCGAACTGCGCGGTCCGCTTGCGGTCCTTGGTCACCACCGTCCAGCCGTCGTCCCACATGTCGTAGTCGTACGACCCCAGCGTCAGCATCGGCTCGATCGTGAAGGTCATGCCGGGCTTGATGTCGGTGGTGTGGTGGGGGCTGTCGTAGTGCGGAACGATCAGGCCGGAGTGGAAGGACGAGTTGATCCCGTGACCGGTGAAGTCACGGACCACGCCGTAGCCGAAGCGCTTGGCGTACGACTCGATGACCCGGCCGATGATGTTGATCTGCCGGCCCGGCTTGACCGCCTTGATCGCGCGGTTGAGCGCCTCCCGGGTGCGCTCCACCAGCAGCTTGGACTCCTCGTCCACGCCACCGCACAGGTAGGTGGCGTTGTTGTCGCCGTGCACACCGTGGATGTACGCGGTGACGTCCAGGTTCACGATGTCGCCGTCCTTGAGGACGGTCGAGTCCGGGATGCCGTGGCAGATGACCTCGTTGAGCGAGGAGCACAGGGACTTGGGGAAGCCCCGGTAGCCGAGCGTGGACGGGTACGCCCCGTGGTCGCACATGAACTCATGGGCGACCCGGTCCAGTTCATCGGTCGTCACGCCGGGCTCGATGAGCTTGGCGGCCTCCGCCATCGCCTGCGCGGCGATCCGGCCGGCGATCCGCATCCGCTCGATCGTTTCGGCGTCCTGCACCTCGGGCCCCGTATACGGGGTCGGTGCGTCCTTTCCGACGTACTCGGGGCGCGGGATCGAGGCAGGGACGGGGCGGGTGGGGGAGATCTTCCCCGGGGCAAGAAGCGACTGGCCAGACATGCCAGCGAGTGTATCCGCGGGCCGTCGGGCAGGATGGTGGCACGGATGCACCCACAGGAGGCGGCAATGGCGCTGTTCAAGAGGCGGACGGTCGGTAGGCCGGGCGAGTGGTACTACTGCCTCAAGCACCAGAAGGTCGAGGAGGGGCCCGAGTGCCGCGCCGCCGACCGCCTCGGCCCCTACGCCACCCGCGAGGAGGCCGCACACGCCATGGAGACCGCCCGCGAGCGGAACGTGGAGTGGGAGACCGACCCGAAGTGGCACGACACGGGCGCGGGCCAGGGTAAGGGCGGCGGGGAAGAGGAGTAGGCGAAGGGGAGCAGGCGGGGAAGAGGAGCGGGGGGCGAGCAGCCGGGGCGGGGCGCCGTCGCCGTCGGTCCGCCCGCCGGCTCAGGCCGTGGCCGGATCCGCGTCAGGCTCCTGCGAACCGTTTCCGGCGCGGGCGTCGACACCACCGTGGGCCTCGCCGCCACCCCCGATGCTGCCCGTGCCGACACCGCCCTCGCCGACGCCGGCCTTCCCGTTGCCGGCCGCGGCGGCCCGTCGCTCCCGCATCCGCCGCGCATGCTCATTCGTCCTCGCGTCGTACGTCATCAGCTTCGGCAGCCCGAGCGCCATCAGCCCGACCGCCGCGAAGCACAGCAGCCCGCCCACCGACACCGACGTCCGTACGCTCGTCAGCGCCGCCATCCCGCCGACCCGGACCTGGCCCAGCTGCGGGCCCACCGAATACGACAGCAGCTCGATGCCGGCCAGCCGGCCGCGCAGCTCGTCGGGGATGGTCTGGTTCCACAGCGCCGAGCGGAAGATGCCGCTGATCATGTCGAAGGAACCGGCCAGGGCCAGGAACAGCAGCACCAGCCAGACGTTGTGCAGCTGCCCGGCGACGGCGATCGCCAGCGCCCATCCGGCGGCCGCCAGTGCGATCGCCCGGCCCTGCCGGTGGATCCGTGACGTCCAGCCGCTGGTCAGGCTCACCAGGCAGGAGCCGGCCGGCAGCGCCGCGTACATCAGGCCCAGGGCCCAGGGGGCGTCCAGGTCGTCGGCGAGGAACGGGAAGATCGCCAGCGGGAAGGCGAACAGCATCGCGATGAGATCGATGGCGTACGTGCCCAGCAGCTCCTTGCGGCTCCAGGCGTAGCGCGCGCCCTCGGCGATCCCGCGCAGCGACGGCTTTTGGGCATCGTACGAGGCGGGCGACGGTGCCAGCTTCAGGGCGAGCAGCACCGATGCCACATAGGTGACCGTGTCGATCGCATACGCCCAGCGCAGCCCGGCATAGGCCAGCAGCCCGCCGGCCAGCGCCGGTCCCGCGATGGCGCCGATCTGCCAGCGCAGCGAGTTGAGGGCGGCGGCCGCGGCGAGCTGGTCGTGCGGGACGATCCGCGGCACGATCGCGTCCAGGGCGGGCCGCTGCAGACCGGTCAGCGCGCTGGACGCCGCGGCGGTCGCGTACAGCGGCCACACCAGCGGGTCCGGCAGCATGCTGTTGAGCAGCAGCACTGCGGAGATCAGGCCGAGCGCGACCTCGCTCCAGACGATCAGCCGGCGGCGGTCCACGGAGTCCGCGAGCGCGCCACCGTAGAGACCGAAGACGATCAGCGGGACCAGCTCCACCGCGCCCAGCGCGCCGACCGCGAGCGTGGAGCCGGTGAGCTCCTTCAACTGCAGCGGCAGCGCCACGAACGTCAGAAAGCTGCCGAAGACCGTGATCGCGCCCGCGCACCACATCAGCCGGAAGTCGCGCGAGGAGCGCCAGGGCGCCAGATCCGGCAGGAGTGCGGACAGGCGTCGGCGGGCGGGGGGCGAAGGTGGGGCGCCGTCCGGAGTCACGACGCACCATCGTGCGCGCGGGCGCGGGGCGGCGCAAAGGATTTAACCGGCCGACGGGGCAGACCCGACGGGGCAGACCCGGCGGGGCAGATCTGACGGGCTACCAGCGCGGGGGCGGCGGTGCGGTCAGCTCATCGGCGAGCCGGGCCAGCCGGTCGCGGAAGCGGCGGTGTCCGCGGGGCGCGGGCAGGCTGTTCTCGCCGGCGGCCGCGCTCACCAGATGCTGGACCGTATCGAGGTCGAGGTCCTGGGACGCGGGGGTCTTGCCGTCGGCCGGGGCCGGGGGCGCGGCGAGTGCGTCATGGGCCAGCGCGTGCAGATCGCGGTCGCCGCCGTCCAGCGCGAGCACCGTCGCGCCGTTGCGGCGGGCGTCGTGCACCCGCTCCAGCAGCCCGGCGCCCGGCTGCCCCGGCGCGACGACCAGCAGCGTCTCGCCACGCCCGGCCGCCTCCAGCCGGCCGAGCCCCACCGCCAGATGGGCCGGCGCCCCGCCGGGGACACGATGGCGCACCAGCGTCGGCGACAGCTCCGGCAGCCCCGACCAGGCGGCCTCGTCGTCCAGATGGGCCGCCAGATGCCACGGCTCGTACGCGGCACTGCCGACCAGCAACAGCCCACCACCGTGCGGCGCGACGGCCGCCCGCAGCGCCCCGGCGAACCGCCGGCTGTCCTGCACCCACTCGGTCCCGGCGAGCACCTCACGCAACAGCGCGACCCGTACGGCATCCATGGCCCGGCATACTGCCGCAGTACACCGACGCCTGATTGCCGTTTCAACAGCTGTCACCCGTACGGGACTTGATCCACACCCCTCCGCGGAGCCGCGCCGGGGCCTGTCAGTACTCCAGCCGTAGATGTGATGTTCATGGCTGAAGGGCGGCTTGACGGCGGTAATGGCTGCGGCGTGCGCGGGCTTGGTGACGTCGGCGCCAGATGGACCAGTGCCATCTGTGCGTGAGGTCGTGGACAGGCCGAGCGAGCTAGGAATGCAGTGGGCCCGCCCTTCGGCGGGCCCACGGTCTTTCGGTCACGTGCCGCGGCTCCACGCGTCGACCGTCGCGGCGGCCCAAGCCTTGACGCGTTCCGCGAACTCCGTGGAGGGGAAAGTCCCGTCGACGGCGACGTCTTCGATCGTGACGGAGAAACGGGATCGCGGCGCGTCCCGGTGCGGCAGCGCCGCGTCGCGGACGACTCGCGACGGCCTGCCCTTTACACGATGGGAGTTGCCACGACGAGCCTGACCGACGAGCTGGTTCGCTTCATCGAGGCCGCCTTCGAGGTAGGCGCGCAGGAGCGCCCAAGCCATCGCGCCGTCGTCGTCGGGAAGGCGACTGGGGTGTTGGAGTAGGAAGCAAGAGACTGAGACGCCGTGCAGCGGCCCCCACGGTGCCTGCCGTGAATGGTCCAACGCGAGCAAGGCGTCGAACAGCTCGTCACAGGATCGCTGGTCCATCGGCGCACCGCACTCCGCGCAGGGTTCCATGCCTTCTCCTTGATCCTCGAAGTACAGCGTAGCCAGTACTCCAGCCGTAGAGGTGGTCCTGCTCGTGGTACCCGGTAGCCAGACAGTTGCGGCCACCGTGATCATCGTGAGGTGTGTGGACTGACGATGAAGTGGTGGCCGCGGGGCACAGCGTAGTGCCTGCCCGCTGGCAGGCGATGTTCGAGGGCTTGATGGGTCGGATCGCGGGACCAAGCCCGCGCACGCCGCAGCCATTACCGCCGTCAAGCCGTCCTTCAGCCATGAAGACCACATCTACGGCTGGAGTACTAACCGCCTTGTGTCGGCAGGAGGCCGGCCTCGGTGAGCAGGCGGCCGACCTCCGTCACCGACTGCTTGCCGAGCGGGAGTTGGGGGAGGGCGGTGGTGCCGCGATCGATGATGCCGAGCAGGTGGAGGGCGGCCTTGAAGGAGCCCAGGGCGGAGGAGCTGCGGCCCATGTCGGGCTCGGNGCCCAGGGCGGAGGAGCTGCGGCCCATGTCGGGCTCGGGTGCGACGTCGACCATGGAGAACAGGGTGACCAGGCGTTCCTGTTCGGCGGCGGCCTGCTCCCAGTTGCCGGCCCGGGCGGCCGTGTAGAGGCGTACATAGCCTGCCGGGTCGACGTTGCCGAGGCCCGGGACGACGCCGTCGGCACCGGCCAACAGGGCGGTGTCCACGGTGAGTTCGGAGCCGGTGAGGATCGAGAAGTCGGGGGCGGGGCCGGTGCGGCGGGCGGTGCGGCCGCCGAGCAGGACGAGCAGCCGGCGCAGTGCGGCCTCGTCGCCGCTGCTGTCCTTGAGGCCGGCGAGGGTGCCGTCCTCGGCCAGTTCGCGCACCAGGGAGGTCGGCAGCTTGCTGTGCACGGCCATCGGGATGTCGTAGGCGAACAGGGGGAGGGGCACGGCCGCGCGGAGGTGGCGGAAGTGTCCGGCGATCTCCCGGGGGTGGGTGCGGGTGTAGAAGGGCGCGGTGGCGACCAGGGCGTCGGCGCCCAGGTCGGCGGCGGTTCGGGCGTGGTCGAGGACCCGGGCGGTGGTGGTGTCGATGGCGCCGGCGAGCACCGGGACCCGGCGGTCCGCGGCCTTGATGACGGCTTCCAGGGTGGTGGCGCGCTGGGTGTCGGTGAGGTAGGCGACCTCGCCGGTGGAGCCGAGCGCGAACAGTCCGTGCACCCCGCCGTCGATGAGGTGGTTCACCAGGCGGGTGAGGGAGGCGGTGTCGACCTCGCCGCGGGGGTCGAGCGGGGTGCAGACCGGCGGGATGACGCCGTGCAGGGGCGCGGGCAGTGCCATGGGGGTCTCCGGGGGCTCCGATGTCAGATGTCAGAGGTGCAGAGGTGGTGGCGGAGGCGGTGGCAGGGGTGGCGGCAAGGGGTCTGGGTGGAGGCGGTGGTGGCCGGGGGAGATATGGGACGTGGGACGTGGGATGTCCTATCTCGGAGCACAATAGACCTGTTCACAGGCGGTCGGTCAAGGATTCGCGGTTCCGGCGGTGGCGGACCGGTCGGCGGCACGGCAGGTGCGGGAGAGGGAGAGGGACATTCCATGGCGCGAGGGACGATGGCCGAGGACGTACAGGCGCAGATCAAGCAGTTGATCCTGCAGCGCAGACTGACGCCGGGCGATCCGCTGCCCACCGAGGCCGAGCTGGTCGGTCTGCTCGACGTCAGCCGCAACTCGGTCCGTGAGGCGCTCAAGGCGCTGCAGGCCATGCGCATCGTCGAGATCCGGCACGGCTTCGGCACCTATGTCGGCCCGCTCACCCTCGAACCGTTCGTCGAGGGCGTCGCCTTCCGTGCGGCGGTCCGCCACCACCAGGGCGAACCGAGCCTGTACGAGCTGATGGAGGTCCGCGAGGCGCTGGAGGCGGGCCTGATCGGTACCGTCGCGCGCCATCTCCCGGCCGAGGACCTCGCCGTCCTCAAGGGGCTGGTGCAGCGGATGGCGGAGGAGGCGCGCGGCGGTCAGGTGCAGAGCGCCACCGACCGGGCCTTCCACCTCGCGCTGTACCGCTCGATGGGCAACCACCTGCTGAGCGAGGTGCTGGACGCGTTCTGGGCGGCGCTGCGCCGGGTGCGCGAGGACCTCTCCGACGACCGCCCCGACCCGGAGGTGACCCACCGTCAGCATCAGGAGATCGTCGACGCGTTGGAGGCGGGTGACGGCGACCGCGCCGTGGAGGCGATACACCGGCACTTCGACGGTATCCGGCGCCGACTGGCCGAGTAGCGGGACCGTAAACCTGCCCGGCAGTGCGGTGAAGGCATCGTCGAGGGCGCCGTTGATCCCGTTCACCGGGATTTCACCCTCTGTCGACGGTGCCTTTGCCGACACGGAAATGCGCCATGTGTGCTGCCTTGACGGTCAGTTGGGCACTTCCTATGGTCGCCTCAGGACAGGGGACATCCTACGTCCTTGCCCGTTGGGGGTGACCCATGGCGTACGAGAGCTCAGTGCCGTACCGGGCCGGGACCGAGGGGTACACAAGCTTCCGGATCCCCGCCGTGGTCCGGGCGCGCTCCGGGGCCGTCCTTGCCTTCGCCGAGGGCCGGGTGTCCTCGGCCGCCGACTCCGGCGATATCGACCTCGTGCTCAAACGGTCCATGGACGGCGGCCGCACCTGGGGCCCGCTCCAGATCGTCGCCCGCAACGGCACCGGCACCGCGGGCAACCCCGCCCCGGTCGTGCTCGCCGGCGGCCGGGTACTGCTCCTACAGGTCCACAACGCCGCCGACGCCACCGAGGACCGCATCCGCCGCGGCCGGGTACCGCCCGCCGACGGCCGGCGCGTCCGGCTCCAGCACAGCGATGACGACGGCGCGAGCTGGAGCCCGCCCCGCGAGATCACCGACCAGGCCAAACTGCTGCAGTGGCGGTGGTACGCCACCGGGCCCGGCCATGCGCTGCGGCTGCGCCACGGCCCGTACGCCGGGCGGCTGATCGTCCCCGCCAACCACTCCACCCCGCCCACCGCCCCCGAGGACACCGGTGCCGAGCCCCGCTACAACGGCGGGCACGCCCTGCTCAGCGACGACGACGGCGCCAGCTGGCGGATCGGCTACCGCGACAGCGGCACCGACCCCGCCGTCGCCCCCAACGAGACCACCGCCGCCGAACTCCCCGACGGCAGCGTCTATCTCAACGCCCGCAACGAAGCAGCCGCCGCCTGGCGGCGCGTCGACGCCGTCTCGACGGACGGCGGTGAGCACCTGCTGCGGCCCTTCCGGCCGCAGGCGGGCCTCGCCGGCCCGGCCTGCCAGGGCAGTGCGCTGCACCTCGGCGACCGCGACGCCCTGCTCTTCTCCGGACCCGCCCACCCGGCCGCCCGCGCCCTGATGACCCTGCGCACCAGCCGCGACGCCGGCCTGACCTGGCACCACGCGCACACCGTCGCCGGGCTCCCGGCCGCCTACTCCGACCTCGTACGCCTCGACCGCGGGAGCGTCGGACTGCTCTACGAGACGGGCGACTTCAGCGCCTACTCGACGATCACCTTCCGCCGCATCCCCGTGGAGGAGCCCGCATGACCAGCAACCCCATGCATCGCAGAACGGTCCTGGGCGGGGCCGCCGCCCTCGCCGCCGGCTTCGCGCTCGCCGGCTGCGGCGACAGCGGTGACAGCGACGGCGACGCGCCCCGCGAACGCAAGAAGGGACAGAAGATCAATCTGACCTTCTGGTCCTGGGTGCCGGGCATCGACAAACCCGTCGACCTGTGGAACCGCCAGAACCCCGAGGTGCAGGTCAAGGTCGAGAAGGTGTCGGCCGTCAACGGCGAGCAGTACGCGAAGATGCACGCCGCCATCAAGGCCGGCAACCCGCCCGACCTGGGCCAGATCGAATTCCCGGTCATCCCCAGTTTTCTGCTCGACAACGGGCTGCTGGACCTCGCCCCGCTCGGCGCCGCCCGCCACAAGGACAAGTTCTTCGGCTGGCAGTGGCAGCAGTCCGTCTTCGGCAAGGGCATCTACGCCGTCCCGCAGGCGTCCGGGCCGATGGGCCTGTTCATCCGCCAGGACCTCTTCGACAAGTGGGGCGTCCAGGTCCCCGGGACATGGGACGACTACGAGGCGGCCGCCAGGGCCATCCGTAAGAAGGGCGCCTGGATCGAGACCTTCGCCCCCACCAACGGCAACCGCTTCTCGGGCCTCGCCTGGCAGGCGGGCGCCAAGTGGTACGGGACCCACGGCGACACCTGGATCGTGAACATCGACGACGAGCCCACCCGCAAGGTCGCCGACTACTGGGAGTCCCTCGTCAAGCAGAAGCTCGTCAAGACCATCCCGGACCGGCAGAACGCCTGGTACAAGGACCTGCAGACCGGCGCCATCCCGGCCTGGGTGGGCGCCAGTTGGGGCGACGCCCTGCTGGTCGGCAACGCTCCCGGCACCAAGGGGAAGTGGCGGGCCGCGCCGCTGCCGCAGTGGAAGGCGGGCGGCAAGGTCTTCGCCAACTGGGGCGGCTCGACGACCGCCGTGTTCGCCAAGGCGAGCTACCCCAAGGACGCCCTGGACTTCGCCGTCTGGCTCAACACCGACCCCCGGTCGATCGCGCTGCTGATCGACGGCGGCTACGGCTTCCCCAGCGCCAAGAAGGGCTATGCCACCACCGACCTCGACGTCGACAAGGACTTCTTCGGCGGCCAGGCGTACAGCAAGATCTTCGCGGACGCCGGGGCGCATGTCGACACCAGCTGGCAGTGGGGGCCGGGCGTGGACACCCTCTACCAGCGGCTCGGCGACGCCTTCACCGACGCGCTCGCCGACGGCAGCTCCTTCCGCTCCGTCCTGAAGAAGGTGCAGGGCCAGACCCTCGCCGATCTCAAGGGCAAGGGCCTGAAGGTGGAGAGCGGCGGGTGAGCCGGGACACGCTGAGCCGGGCGGAGCCGGTCACCCCGAAGCAGCGGGCCCCGCAGCGCCGCCAGCGCCGCGCCTCCCGTACCGAGGCCCGCAACCGCCGCGCCGCGGCCGGCTTCGTGCTGCCCTTCCTCGCCCTCTTCGGCCTCTGCTTCATCGCCCCGATCGTCTACGCCGTCCACCAGAGCCTGTACAAGACCGAACGCACCGGCCCGCTCGGCCTCGGCGGCCGGGAACACGAGGCGTTCGCCGGCCTCGCCAACTACGCCCACGCCCTGTCCGACGACCGGTTCCTGACCGGCTTCGGCCGGGTGCTGCTCTTCGGCGCCGTCCAGATCCCGCTGATGATCGTGCTCGCCACCACCCTCGCGCTGCTGCTGGAGAGCGCCGGCGCCCGCGGCATCACCTTCTTTCGCAGCGCCTTCTTCCTCCCGTACGGCGTGCCCGGTGTGATCGCCTCGATCCTGTGGGGCTTTCTGTACGTCCCGGGCATCAGCCCCCTGGTGAAGATCGCCGACTCGATCGGCTGGGACGTGGACTTCCTCTCCCGCGGCACCGTCCTGTGGTCCATCGCCAACATCGTCACCTGGCAGTTCACCGGCTACAACATGCTGGTGCTGATCGCCCAGCTCAAGGCTGTACCGGGCGAGCTGTACGAGGCGGCCCGGATCGACGGCGCCACCGCCTGGCAGGTCGCCCGGCACATCAAGCTCCCGCTGATCCGGCCGGCGCTCGTGCTGACCTGCGTCTTCAGCATCATCGGCACCCTCCAGCTGTTCGCCGAGCCGATGGTGCTCCGCCCACTGGCCTCCTCCATCGACTCCGGCTTCACCCCCAACCTGCACGCCTACAGCGAGGCGTTCGTCGGCAACAACCAGCATGTGGCGGCGGCCGAGGCGGTGCTGCTCGCGCTGGTGGCGTGCGTGCTGTCCTTCGGCTTTCTGCGGCTGGTCGGCGGGCGCGCGAAGGAGCGCGGATGACCCGGCCGCCGGTCCGCTACCGGATCATCACCGCCTCGCTGCTGACCGTCGCCGCGATCTACTTCCTGGTGCCCGTCTACTGGCTGATCGTCTCCGCCACCAAGAACAGCGCCGATCTCTTCGGCACCTTCGGCTTCTGGTTCTCCGAACATCCGCACCCCATCGACCACCTCGTCGATGTCCTCACCTACGACCACGGCATCTACGCCCGCTGGTTCGCCAACTCCGTGCTCTACGCCGGGATCGGCGCGGTCTGCGCCACCCTGCTGTCCGGCGCGGCCGGCTATGCGCTGGCCAAATTCCCGTTCCGCGGCCGGGAGGCGATCTTCAACGCGGTGCTCGCCGGCGTGCTGATCCCCGGCACCGCGCTCGCCCTGCCGCTCTACTTCCTCTTCAGCTCGATGGGCCTGTCCAACACCTACTGGGCGGTGCTGATCCCCAGCGTGGTCAGCCCGTTCGGGGTCTATCTGTGCCGGATCTACGCGGCCGCGGCGGTCCCCGACTCGCTGCTGGAGGCGGCCCGGATCGACGGCGCGGGCGAGGCACGGATCTTTGGCGGGCTCGGGCTGCGGCTGATGACGCCGGCGCTGGTCACCGTCTTCCTGTTCCAGTTCGTCCACATCTGGAACAACTACTTCCTGCCGCTGGTCATGCTCTCGGACTCCGACCTCTACCCGATCCAGCTGGGCCTGACGTCCTGGACCGGTTACGCGGACCGTCAACCGGTGCTCTATCAGTACACGGTGGGCGGTGCGTTCTTGTCCGTGGTGCCGCTGATGGTGCTGATGACGGTGCTCCAGCGGTACTGGCGTACGGGCCTGACCGAAGGCAGTGTGAAGTCGTGACCGCCCCGCGGTGAAGCGGTGCGTGCAGTCGTGACCGCGCCGTGGTGAAGCGGTACGTGAAGTCATGACCGCGCCGTGGTGAAGCGGTAATGGCGTGACAGGATCGCTGTCATGACTACTCCTGACCCTGCCCAGTCCGAAAACGTCGCGACCCGTGTGAAGGCCGCCCTCAAGCGTGACCCCTGGGACCTCCCGGACGTCTCCGGCCTGGTGGTCGGCGTCCTCGGCGGCACCGGCGACCAGGGCCGCGGCCTGGCCTACCGGCTCGCCAGGGCCGGCCAGAAGGTGATCATCGGCTCCCGGGCCGCCGAGCGGGCGCAGACCGCCGCCGACGAACTCGGCCTGGGCATCGAGGGCGCGGAGAACGCCGAATGCGCCCGGCGCAGCGATGTCGTGATCATCGCCGTGCCGTGGGAAGGCCACGCCAAGACCCTCCAGGCGCTCCGCGAGGAGCTGGCCGGCAAGCTCGTCATCGACTGCGTCAACCCGCTCGGCTTCGACAAGAAGGGCGCCTACGCGCTCAAGCCCGAGGAGGGCAGCGCCGCCGAGCAGGCCGCCGTCCTGCTGCCCGAGTCCCGGGTCACCGCCGCCTTCCACCACCTGTCCGCGGTGCTGCTCCAGGACCCTCAGGTCGAGCAGATCGACACCGATGTGATGGTGCTCGGCGAGTCCCGCGCCGACACCGACCTGGTCCAGGCGCTGGCCGCCCGTATCCCCGGTATGCGCGGTGTCTTCGCCGGCCGGCTGCGCAACGCCCACCAGGTCGAGTCGCTGGTCGCCAATCTGATCTCGGTCAACCGGCGCTACAAGGCGCACGCGGGCCTGCGGGTCACCGACGTCTGAGACGGGCGGCGGGGCCGGCGATCCGGGCGCCGGGTACCGCCGACCGGACGGACCGCTGCCCGGAGCGGGCGGGGCATGGGGGACACTGGGAGGGATTGCCCGACCCTGACACAGGAGCCGATCCCATGCCCCGCCTTGCCGTCCTTGCACTTCTGGTGTGCGTCCTCGCGGTAGCCGCAGCCGTTGTCTCGTTCGTGGAGGGCAGCTTCATCGGCATCGTCTGGATCCTGCTGGCCGGTGTCTCCAGCAACATGGCGTGGTTCTATCTGCGCAAGGCGAAGCTGGAGCGGACGCAGCAGGCGAACGCGGCCGGCTGAACCTCCGAGGCACGCCCTAGATCACGCCGCTGACCTGCGAAATCTGCGGTTCGCCCTGCCAGAAGCGGAAGAACTCCTGGCCGAAGGAGCTGTCGAGCGGCGAGACGCCGAGGCCGCGCAGGATGGCATATACCAGCTCGAAGAACACGTAGTTGATCTCCGGCACCCACAGCAGCCCGAAGACCGCCAGCAGCCCGAACGGCGCGAACGGCTCCACCTGCCGCCGCAGCTTCAGCGACAGCCACGGCTCGATCACGCCGTAGCCGTCCAGCCCCGGCACCGGCACGAAGTTCAAGAGCGCGGCGGTCACCTGGAGCAGTGCGAGGAACGCCAGCGCGAAGCGGAACGGTGCCGGTACACCGTCCAGGCCGTGCAGCCAGAACGGGGCCGTGCACACCGCCGCGAACAGGATGTTGGTCAGCGGCCCCGCCGCCGAGATCAGACTGTGCCGCCAGCGCCCCTGGATCCGGCCGCGCTCGATGAACACCGCGCCGCCCGGCAGCCCGATCCCGCCCATGATCACGAAGATCACCGGCAGCACGATGCTCAGCAGCGCATGGGTGTACTTCACCGGGTTCAGCGTCAGATAGCCCTTGGCCTCCACCGAGATGTCGCCGCTGTGGAGTGCGGTGCGGGCGTGGGCGTACTCGTGCAGACACAGCGACACCACCCAGCCGGACACCACGAACAAGAACACCGCGAAACCGGTGTTCGCCGCGAGCGTCCCGCTCCACACGGCCCACCCCGACACGGCCAGGACGGCGACGAGCGCGAGAAAGACCGGACTGACGCGTCGGTCGGCGCGCCGGATTGCTGTGGTCATGGTGCGGGCTCCCGAGGGTCGCGTGAAGGGCAGCCATGACCGTAACCGCGGTACGGCTGCCGGCGCACGGGTCCCCCTGAACGGGCTCGTCCACGGACCCCTCCCCGGCCCGTCCTTCGCGAAACGAAGCGCGGTGGCCCCGGAGTTCCGGCCTTCGACGACAATGACCCGGTGCGCTACGGAATTCTCGGCACCACCCAGGCCGACCGGGCCGACGGCACCCCCGTCGCCCTCGGCGGCGCACGCCTGCGCGCGCTGCTCGCCGCCCTTGCGCTGCGCCCCGGCCGGGCGCTGTCCCCGGACGTGCTGATCGCGGACATCTGGGGCATGGACCCGCCCGCCGACGCGGCCGGTGCGCTACAGGCGCTGGTCGGCCGGCTGCGCCGTGCCCTGGGCCGTACCGCGGTCGCCTCGGCCGACGGCGGCTACCGGCTGTGCGCCGAGCCCGACGCGGTCGATCTGCACCGCTTCGAACGGCTCGTGGCGGAGGGCGGCCGGGCGCTCGCCGACGCGGATCCGGCCCGCGCCGCCGCCCTGCTCGACGATGCGCTGGCGCTCTGGCGCGGCCCGGCCCTCGCCGACCTCCCGGACGCGGGCGCCGAGGCGGCCCGTGCCGAAAGCCGCCGGCTGGACGCCCAGCGCACCCGTCTCGCCGCCGACCTCGTGCTCGGCCGGGCCGCCCAGGCGCTGCCCACCCTGCTCGCGCTGTGCCAGGCCCACCCCCTCGACGAGTCCTTCCAGGCCCTGCGGCTGCGTGCGCTGCGCGCCGCGGGCCGTACGGCGGAGGCGCTGGCGGCCTACGAGGAGATACGCACCGGCCTCGCCGACCGCCTAGGCGCCGACCCGGGCCCCGAGCTGCGCGCCCTGCACGCGGAGCTGCTGCGGCCGGTGCCGGAGCCCTCGCCGCCTCGTCCGCCGACCTCGGCCGGCGCCACGGCCGCCGTCCCCGCCGCGCACCACACCGCGAACGCGTACGCCCCGCACGTCCCGTACGACCAGCACGTCCCGTACGACCCGCACGCCTCGTACGACCCCCACGCCGCGCAGGCACTGCACGGCTCCGCCCCCGCGGCCCCCGTCGCCCCCGCCCGCCCCGGAAACCTCCGCGCCCGGCTCACCTCCTTCGTCGGGCGGGACGCCGATCTGGCGGCGCTCCGCGCCGATCTGGCCGAGCACCGGCTGGTGACGCTGCTGGGCCCCGGCGGCGCCGGCAAGACGCGGCTGTCGCAGGAGGGCGCCGAGGCCGCGGCGGCCGCGCTGCCGGACGCCTGGCCGCACGGCGTATGGCTGGCTGAGCTGGCGCCGGTGGACGATCCGCAGACCGTGCCCGAGGCGGTGCTGACCGCGCTCGGCGCCCGCGAGACCGTCGTCCGCGGCAGCACCGCCGAGGGGCTGCGCGCCGCCGCCGACCCGACCGCCCTGGACCCGCTCGCCCGGCTCGCCGAGCACTGCGCGGGACGCCGGATGCTGCTCGTCCTCGACAACTGCGAGCATGTGATCGGCGCCGCCGCCGAGCTCGCCGAGCGGCTGCTGACCGACTGCCCGGGCGTAACGGTGCTGGCCACCAGCCGCGAGCCGCTGGCCGTACCGGGCGAGGTGCTGCGGCCGGTCGGGCCGCTGCCCGACCCGGTCGCGCTGCGGCTGCTCGCCGACCGCGGGGCCGCCGCCCGCCCCGGCTTCCGGATCGACGCCGACGAGGAAACCGCAGCGGCCTGCACCGAGATCTGCCGCCGGCTGGACGGGCTGCCGCTCGCCGTCGAACTCGCCGCCGCCCGGCTGCGGTTGCTCTCGCCGCGGCAGCTCGCCGACCGGCTCGACGACCGTTTCCGGCTGCTGACCAGCGGCAGCCGGACCCTGCTGCCCCGGCAGCAGACGCTGCGCGCGGTGGTGGACTGGTCCTGGGACCTGACCGACGAGCCCGAACGGGCCGTGCTGCGCCGGCTGTCCGTCTTCGCCGGCGGCTGCGATCTGGCCGCGGCCGAAGAGGTGTGCGCGGGCGACGGCGTCGACGGGCGCGAGGTGGCCGGGCTGCTCGGCTCGCTGATCGACAAGTCGCTGGTGGTGGCGGCGCCGGCCAGCGAGGGGCGCGGCGACAGCCGCTCCGGTGGAGCCGGTGCTTGCACCGGGCGGCAGATGCGCTACCGGCTGCTGGAGACCGTGGGGGAGTACGCCGCCGAGCGGCTGGACGAGGCGGGCGAGCGGGCCGCTGCCGAGCGCCGCCATCTCGTCGCCTACCGCGAACTGGCCCGTACCTCCGACCCGTTGCTGCGCGGCCCCGGCCAGCGCCCCTGTATGGACCGGCTGGAGCTGGAGCACGACAATCTGCGCACCGCGCTGCGCCGCGCCCTCGCCGCCCGCGACGAGCACGAGGTGCTGTGTCTGGTGCTGTCCCTGCAGTGGTTCTGGTCGCTGCGCGATCACCGCAGCGAGGCCCGCCACTGGGCGACGGCGGCCGGGACGCTCGGCCCCAACCCCTTCCTGCCGCCCCTCGAACCGGCCCCCGATCTGCCCGAGCGGCCCATCGACAGGCCGCCGCCGATGGACCCCGAGCAGCTGGCGGAGGCCCGCCGCGAGGTCCGGCTGGTCGCGCTCTCCAGCATGGACAGCGATATCGAGGCGCTGCGCCATCCCCAGATGCAGGAGGAGCTGGCCGGGATGCTCGCCGTCTACCGCATCGGTATGCCCCAGACCTGCAAGGTGCCCGGGGTGCTGTGGTACTACGCGGTGCTGCTCACCGGGCGGTTCGAGGAACTGGCGGAGCTCGTCGACAGCGCGGTGCGCGCCTGCCGCGACTTCGGCTACGAATGGGAGCTGGCCTACATCCTGCAACTGCGCTCCAAGATCTACAACGATCTCCGCGACGGGCTGGCTCAGGCGGGCCGCGACGCCGACGAGGCGCTGCGGATCTTCCTGCGGCTCGGCGACGCCTGGGGGGCCGCCGAGGCGCTGTCGGGGCGCGGCGAAACCCATGAGAAGCGCGGTGAGTACGCGCTCGCGGCGCGCGACTACCAGGCCGCGATGGTGCACGCCGAGGAGCTGGGCGCCCACGGCCAGACCCTGCTGCTGCGCTGCCGGCTGGGCTCGGTGCTGATCGAGGACGGCCGGCCGGAGACCGGCGAGCGGATGCTGCGCGAGGTGCTGGCCGATGCCGCGAAGGGCAACAGCGGCCGGGACACCGAGCCGTTCGCGCGGATGATACTGGCAATGCAGCTGACGATGACGGGGCGGCTTCAGGAGGCGCGCGCGGAACTGCACACGGTGCAGGAGCTGTTCACCCCGCGCGCCCCGGATCTGTTCGCCGGGCTCCTGGAGTCGTCGCTGATCTCACTGGATCTGGAAGAGGGGCACAGCGAGGGCCTGCTGCCGAGGTTCCGGGCGGCCTTGGAGCTGATGCAGGACTCCCTGGCCCAGATGGTCGCCCCGGATCTGCCGGTGGTCCAACTCCTCACCGGCGCACGGGTGTTGATGGCCGTACGAGGCGAGTCGGGGGGCCGGGACGCGGCGCGTCTGGTGGGTGCGTACGACGCGCTGCGGGCGACCAGCCATGTCCCGGCGCTGATCATCCGCGACGACCGGACCCGTACCGAGGCGGCCGCGCGGGCGCTGGTCGGCGATGCCGTGTACGAAGCCGGGTACGCCGAAGGCGGTGGTCTCTCCCTCGAAGAGGCCACCGCCCTCATCTGACGCGAGCCGGGCGAAGGTTGTCCCGCGGGGAAGTCCCCCGCGGGACGCGCGTCAGGTCTTGTTGCGGAACTTGCGGACCGCGAGCGGCATGGTGATGGCCGTGATGGCGACCGCCCAGGCCAGGGTGATCAGCGTCGGGTGTGCCACCGCGCCCTGGCCCTTGATCAGGGCGCGGGCCGCGTCCGCGAGGTTGGAGAGCGGGTTGATGCTGGTGAACCCCTCCAGCCAGCCGGGCATCGTCTTCGTCGGCGCGAAGATCGACGAGCCGAACTGGAGCGGCATCAGCACCAGCATCGCCATGCCCTGCACCGCCTGCGGAGTCTTCAGCGTGAGCCCCAGCAGGATGAAGATCCACATCAGGGCGGCGCCGAAGACCGTGGACAGCACGATCGCGCCGAGGAACGCGGGGATACCGCCCTCGATCTTCAGGCCCAGCAGAAAGCCCATACCGAGCAGGATCGCGGTGGCGATCAGCATCCGGCCGACCTCGACGACGATCTTGGCTATCAGGACCGAGGACCGGGCTATCGGCATGGTCCGGAAGCGGTCCATGACGCCCTTGCGGAAGTCCTCGTTGACGCCCGTGCCCACCGCCATGGCGATGTTCATGCCCATCATCGCCATCATGCCGGGCACCAGATACTGGACATACTTCTGCTGGTTGCCCGGGCCGAACATCGCGCCGCCGAAGACGTACACGAACAGCAGGATGAAGATGATGGGCATCAGCAGGGCGTCGAACATCGACTCCGGGTCGTGCTTGATCTGCATGGCGTTGCGCCGCACCAGGGCGCCGATGTGCCGCAGATTGGCGCGGATGCCGATCCGGCCCTCGTCGGCGCCGGGCTTTACGCGGGGCGCCGTCAACGTTGCGGCACTCATGCCGATACCTCCGCGTACTGCTGGTCCGAAGCGTCTTCCGAAGCCGCTGCCTCGGAGGTCTTCTGGCCCGTGATGGCCAGGAACACCTCGTCGAGGCTGGGCAGATGGGTGGATATCCCGGCGAGCGAGAAGCCCCGCTGGCCGAGCACGCTGACCACCGCGGTCAGCTGCTCATCGCTGATGATCGGTACGTTGACCACACCCCCGTCGTGGTCAGCGGTGGCACCGGCGATGCCGTCCAGACCGGCCTGCGCGATGGCGCCCACCATCCGGTCCAGCTCGCCGGGCTCCGACGGCCGGATCTGCAGCGTCCGCCCGCCGACCTTGGCCTTCAGCTCGTCGACCCGGCCCTCGGCGATCACCCGGCCGCGGTCGATCACCGTCAGTTCATTCGCCAGTTGCTCGGCCTCTTCCATGTACTGCGTGGTCAGCAGGACCGTGGCGCCCTCGCGCACCATCCGCTGGACCTCCTCCCACACCTCGTTACGAGTGCGGGGGTCCAGGCCGGTGGTCGGCTCGTCCAGATAGAGGACCGCCGGCCGGCCGATCATCGAGGCGGCGAGGTCGAGCCGGCGGCGCATACCGCCGGAGTACTTGGCCGCGGGCCGCTTGGCGGCCTCGGTCAGCGAGAACCGCTCCAGCATCTCGTCCGCGCGGCCGCGGGCGTCCTTGCGGGACAGATCGAGCAGCCGCCCGATCATGTAGAGGTTCTCCCAGCCGGAGAGCTTTTCGTCGACCGAGGCGTACTGCCCGGTCAGGCCGATCGTGCGGCGCAGTGCGCGGGGCTGGCGCACCACATCGAAGCCGGCCACGACGGCGCTGCCGGCGTCCGGCACCAGGAGGGTGGACAGGCAGCGTACGAGCGTCGTCTTGCCCGCGCCATTGGGGCCGAGCACGCCGAGTACGGTGCCTTCCTTCACGTCCAGGTCCACCCCGTCGACGGCCCTGACGTCGCCGAAGTGCTTGACCAGACCGCGCACCTCCACGGCGTTTCCGCCCCTGGTGGTTATCGTCTTTCGCGTCATGCCCCCAAAGGTGCCAGCCGCCACCGACAACGCACCGACAGGCCACCGACAGCGCCACCGATACGACCGGCAGGCCGACCGGCAGGCCCGTCGGTCCGCCTGTGCAACGGCGGCCGGAACGCTGTGTTCCGGCCGCCGCTGACGAGCCGCTTCGCAGGCGGGCCCGCACCACCGGCGGGCCCGCCGCAAGGTGCCGCCTAGTGGAAGGTGTGCTCCTCGGCCGGGAACGTGCCGCCGATGACGTCCTCGGCGAAGGCCTTGGCCGCGCCGCCGAGCAGCTCACGCAGCTGGAGGTACTGCTTGACGAACTTCGGCACCCGGCCGGCGGTCATGCCGGCCATGTCGGTCCACACCAGCACCTGGGCGTCGCAGTCCAGGCCCGCGCCGATGCCGACGGTCGGGATGTGCAGTGAACGGGTGACCTCGGCGGCGAGCTCGGCCGGCACGGCCTCCAGGACGACCGCGAACGCGCCCGCGTCCTGCACGGCCTTCGCGTCCCGCAGCAGCTGCTGGGCGGCCTCCTCGCCGCGGCCCTGGACGGGGTAGCCGCCGAAGGCGTTGACCGACTGCGGGGTCAGCCCGACATGCGCCATCACCGGAATACCGGACGAGACCAGCAGCTCCACCTGGTCGGCCGAGCGCTCACCGCCCTCCAGCTTGACGGCGCCCACTCCCGCTTCCTTGACCAGCCGGGTGGCGTTGCGGAGCGCCTGGACCGGCCCTTCCTGGTACGCGCCGAAGGGCAGATCGCCGACGACCAGGGTGCGCTTGGTGCCCCGGACGACCGCCGCGGCCAGGATGGCGATCTCGTCCATGGTGACCGGTACGGTCGTTTCGTAGCCGAGGTGGCAGTTGCCCATCGAGTCGCCGACGAGCAGTACGGGGATCCCGGCCTCGTCGAAGACGGAGGCGGTCATCGCGTCGTAGGCGGTGAGCATCGGCCACTTCTCGCCGCGCTCCTTGGCGGCGGCGATGTCGCGGACGGTGATCCGGCGCGAACTCGTGCCCCCGTACAGGGTCTTCGGCACAGACTTCTGGGCAGGCGAAAGCTGCGTCATGGTGACGGCTCCTGTTCATCATCTCGAGGCACCCTGACGGCGTCCCCGGACTCCCCTCCATGCTGGCACGGCCCCTGCACAAAGGAAAAGGGGAGGAGGGGGTAAGTGGCCATGGCGCGCGCATTCATGGGCGGGGTGCCCGCGGGCAGAGCGGTGGGGGAGGGGGGCGCGGTTCACCCGTTTGCCGGTGCGGCGGGGGACTCGGCCGAGTCTTTATCGATACGGAACGGGTCCGTATCGTTAAAGCGTCTATGGTGCCGCCATGGCCACCTCACCCCCCTCGTCCACCGCTGCGGGCGAACCAGCCGCCCGGCACGTACCCGAGCGCATCCACCGCCGCCGCTGGGCGATCCTGTACACCCTCATGCTCAGCCTGCTGATCGTGGTGCTGGACAACTCCATCCTGAACGTCGCCATGAAGACGATCGCCACGCCGGTCCCCGACGGCCTCGGTGCCACCCAGAGTGAGCTGGAGTGGGCGATCAACTCCTACACCCTGGTCTTCGCCGGGCTGCTGTTCACCTCCGGCCTGCTCGGCGACCGGCTGGGCCGCAAGAAGGTGCTGCTCTTCGGCCTGGCGGTGTTCGGCGCCGGATCGGTGCTCGCGGCGGTCTCCGCGTCGCCCGCCCAGCTGATCGCCTTCCGCGCCGTCATGGGCCTGGGCGGCGCCTTCGTCATGCCGGCCACCCTCGCCATCTTGATGAACGTCTTCGAACGCGAGGAGCAGCCCAGGGCGATCGGCATCTGGGCCGGCGGCGTGGGCCTGGCCATCGCGATCGGCCCGATCGCCGGCGGGCTGCTGCTCGACCGCTTCTGGTGGGGCTCGGTCTTCCTCATCAACGTCCCGATCGTGCTGCTCGCCCTGGTCGCGATGCTGATCCTGGTGCCCGACTCCAAGGACCCCAGCCCCGGCCGGATGGACCCGGGCGGGGTGCTGCTGTCGGTCGTCGGCCTGGTCCTGCTGGTCTACGGGATCATCAAGGGCGGCCAGCTCGCCGACTTCACCGACCCGCAGGTGGCCGGCGCGATCGCGGGCGGCCTGGTGGTGCTCGCCGGGTTCGTGGTGCACCAAAAGCGCAGCGACCATCCGTCGATCGACATCGGCTACTTCCGCAAGCCCGCCTTCTCCGCCGCGATCGCCGCCATCGCCCTGGCCTTCTTCGCCCTCATGGGCGTCACGTTCTTCATCGTCTTCTACGTCCAGAGCGTGCGCGGCTACAGCCCGCTGGAGGCCGGTCTGCTGATCCTGCCGCTGGCCGTGGCGCAGATGATCTTCGCGCCGAGGGCCCGGCTCGCCGTGGACCGCTACGGCGCCCGCGCGGTGTGCACCTTCAGCATGGTGATGGTGGCCGCCACCATGGTGGGACTGCTGCTGCTGGACACCGAAACCCCGATCTGGGTCATGGAGGTGCTGTTCTTCCTGGAGGGCGCCGCCATGGCGCACATCATGCCGCCGGTCACCGTCGCGATCATGCAGTCGCTGCCGCTTGAGAAGGCCGGCTCCGGCTCGGCGCTCAACAACGTCTTCCGGCAGGTCGGCGGCACCCTCGGCGTCGCCGTCCTCGGCTCGCTGCTGTCCACCACCTACCGCGACGGCATCCAGGACACACTGGAGCGCCTGCCCGGTGTGCCGGCCGCCGCCCGGCACGCGGCCGGCGAGTCCATCGAGGCGACCCTCGGCCTCGCGGACCGGATGGGCCCGGCCGGCCGGCCGCTGGTCGCCGCCGCCGACGGCGCCTTCCTCCACGCCATACACGTCACCGCCATCGGCTCGGCCGCCGTCTCGTTGATCGGTGCCGTGGTGGTCCTGGCATTCCTGCCCGGCAAAATGGGGCCGACGCCGCGGTCTGCGGAGCCGCGGGAGGAGCGAAGGGCGGGCGTGGAGCGATGAGCCGGGCGGCGGAGGACTCCGAGGTGGCGGCGGCCGAGGCGGGGCCGGGTCCGGTGACCGCCGAGCGCCGCGGCCGGCCGCGCAGCGCCGCGGCCGACTCCGCCATCATCGAGGCCGTGCTGCGGCTGATCGAGAACGGTGTCTCCATAGGCGAGTTGTCCATGGAGCGCATCGCCCGCGAGGCCGGCGTCGGCAAGGCCACCATCTACCGCCGCTGGTCCGGCAAGAGCGCGCTGATGCTCGACGTCATGCGCTCGCTCGACGTCCAGGGCCCGCCGCCGGCCGGCGACTCGGTACGCGACGACCTGGTCGCACTGCTGGAATTCCTGCGCCGGCGCGGACTGGCCAAGCGCAGCTCCGCGCTGCTGCGCACCGTCGTCAGCCATGTCCAGGCGCAGCCCGAGCTGTGGGCGGAGTACCACAACGCCGTCGTACGGGCCCGTCACGAGGCGCTGCTCGCCGTGCTGCGGCGGGGTGTGGCGAACGGCGAGATCCGCGCCGACCACGATCTGGAAACCCTCGCCGACCTCTTCATCGGCCCGATGCTGGCCCGCGCCCTCCTCCACGAGTGGAAAGAACTCCCCGAGGGGCTCGCCGAGGACATCGTCGACATGGTCCTGGAAGGCGTACGGCCCCGGGCGGGAAGCGCGGCGGGCTGAACACCGCTGCTGCTCCGGCGTGTTGGGGCGTGCGGCACTCGCCGCCCGGCCGGACGCCGTATGACCGGATCATGCCCGTTCTGTCACAGCCGTTGTCACGAACCCCAGGACCGGAACCCCGACCCGCCACCGCGCCGTCCTCACTTCTAAGAAAGCGCATTACGGACCATCGCCTAGGGTCGAGGACCACAGGTGAGGCGCACCGGAGCATGGCAGTGAGGACAGCGGAATGGCGCAGGCATACATGACGGAGCCGGGACAGGGGCAGGACCCCACGCGGGCCGGTTCCCGGGCCGAACGCCTGCGGAACTGGTGGTGTCCGGAGGGGATGTGGCGGCGCGGCATCGTGCTCGCGGTGCTCGCCGTACTCCTCGGGCTGCTGATGCTGCTGCACGCCCAGATCCCCAACGCCGTGGGAAATCTGGGCAGTCTGCTGGAGACCTTCCTGCCGTGGCTGGGGCTGGCCGTCCCGCTGCTGCTCGTCATCGCGGTGCTGCGCCGCTCGGCGACCGCGCTCATCGCGCTGGTGCTGCCGGCCTTCGCCTGGCTCAATCTCTTCGCCGGTCAGATCACCGACAAGGCCGGCACCGGCGGCAATCTCACCGTCGCCACACACAATGTCAACGCCGACAACCCCGACCCGGCGGCCACCGCCCGGGACATCGTGGCGTCCGGCGCCGATGTGGTGGCCCTGGAGGAGCTGACCGGCGACGCGTTGCCGACCTACCGGCAGGGGCTGGCGAAGGCGTACCCGTACCACACGGTGCAGGGCACCGTCGGTCTGTGGAGCAAGCGCCCGCTGTCCGGCGCGGCACCGGTCGACATCAAGATGGGCTGGACCCGCGCGCTGCGCGCCACCGTCACCGCCGCCGACGGCCAGAAGTTCGCCGTCTATGTCGCGCATCTGCCGTCGGTACGGGTCAAGGTCGAGGCGGGCTTCACCGCCAATCAGCGTGACGGCAGCGCCGAGGCGCTGGGCGAGGCGATCGCCGCCGACCCGGTGAAGAAGGTCATGCTGCTCGGCGACCTCAACGGCACCATGAACGACCGCTCGCTGGCCCCGGTCACCTCCCAGATGCGCTCCGCCCAGGGCGCGGCGGGCGACGGCTTCGGCTTCAGCTGGCCGGCGGCGTTCCCGATGGCCCGGATCGACCAGATCATGATGAAGGGGATGGACCCGGTCAAGGCCTGGGTGATGCCGTCGACCGGCAGTGACCATCTTCCGGTCGCCGCGTCGGTGAAGATCTGACGCGGGCTTGTAACGCCCCGTTCCCGCGCCGGAATACTGGACCTGAGAGACTTTGTTCCGTAAGCGAACTTAAAAGGCTTACGGTCCGCTGACTGCGTGCCTGCCCGCCCGCACGCACAACCCTCGAAAGGTCTTTCATGCCCTTGGCTCTGCTCGCGCTCGCGATCTCGGCCTTCGGTATCGGCACCACGGAATTCGTGATGATGGGCCTGCTGCCCAATGTCGCGGACGATCTGGGCACCTCCGTGCCCACCGCCGGCTACCTCGTCTCCGCCTACGCTCTCGGCGTCGTCATCGGCGCCCCGCTCCTGACCGCCCTCGGCTCCCGGATCCCGCGCAAGCGGATGCTGGTCCTGCTGATGGGCGTCTTCACGGTCGGCAACCTCGCCTCCGCCCTGGCCCCCACCTTCGGCCTGCTGATCGCCGGCCGGCTGCTGGCCGGTCTCCCGCACGGCGCGTTCTTCGGCGTCGGCGCGGTGGTCGCCGCCCGGCTGGTGCGCGAGGGCCGGCAGGCCCGCGCGGTCGCCACGATGTTCCTCGGCCTGACCATCGCCAACATCATCGGCGTCCCCGCCGCGACGCTCCTCGGCCAGCAGCTCGGCTGGCGTTCCACGTTCCTCATCGTGGCCGCCATCGGCCTGGTGGCGATGGCCTCCCTCGCCCGGCTGATCCCCCCGCTGCCGGCCGAGGAACGCAGTGGCCTGGGGCGCGAGCTGCGGGCGCTGGGCAACCGTCAGGTGCTCCTCGGCCTCCTGACCACCGTCTTCGGCTTCGCCGGGATCTTCGCCGTCTACAGCTACCTCGCGTCGATGATGGCTGAGGTCACCGGCTTCGCGGCGGGCTCGGTCCCGCTGGTCCTCGCCCTCTTCGGCATCGGTATGACCCTCGGCGCGCTCGCCGCGGGCCCGCTCACCGACCGGGCGCTGCGCCCGACCCTGTACGGCTCGCTGGCCGCCCTGGCCCTCGTCCTGACCGCCTTCCACTTCACCGCCCAGGTGAAATGGGCGGCCCTGGTCACCGTCGTCGTGATCGGCGCGGTCGGCTTCCTGACCACCACGCCCCTCCAGATGCTGGTCATGAACAAGGCCCAGCAGGCCCCGACGCTGGCCGCCGCCTCCAACCAGTCCGCCTTCAACCTCGCCAACGCCGGCGGCGCCTGGGTCGGCGGCCTGGCCCTGGCGGCCGGCTGGGGCTGGACCTCCCCGACCCTGGTCGGCGCCGTCCTGGCAGCCCTCGGCCTGGCCGTCGCCGTCGTCGCCGGACTCCTGGACCGCACCACCCACGACACGTCCCGGATCGTGGCCCGCGGCGGGGAGGCGGACCCGGAGCCGCGGACCGCCGCGCCCGTCGAAGCGGGGGTGCCCGCCGGGGAACACCTGGGCTGACCCCCGCGCGGCCCGACGGGTCGGGACCGCCCCTGCGTGCTAGGCGCGGCCCGGCGTCTCCCGCCAGCGATTGGTGATCGGGAGCCGCCGGTCCTTGCCGAAGCCCTTGGCGGAGATCTTGGTGCCCGGCGGGTACTGGCGCCTCTTGTACTCGGCCGTGTCGACCATCCGCACCACCCGCGCGACCAGTTCCTCGTCGAAGCCCTGGTCGACGATGTCCGCCAGGCCGCGGTCGCGGTCGACGTACAGCTCCAGGATGCGGTCCAGGATGTCGTAGTCGGGGAGCGAGTCGGTGTCGACCTGGCCGGGGCGGAGTTCGGCGCTCGGCGGTTTGGTGAGGGTGTTCTCCGGGATCGGCGGGGTCCGGCCGCGGTCGGCGGCGGCCTGGTTGCGCCAGCGGGCCAGCTCGTAGACGACCGATTTGTAGACGTCCTTGATGGGGCCGTAGCCGCCCACCGAGTCGCCGTAGAGGGTCGAATAGCCGCAGGCCAGCTCGGACTTGTTGCCGGGGGCGAGGACCAGGTGGCCCTCCTGGTTGGAGATCGCCATCAAGGTCGTTCCGCGCAGCCGCGACTGGAGGTTCTCCTCGGCGAGGCCGGTGAGGGGCAGCGCCTGCATATAGGCGTCGAACATCGGGCCGATCGGCACCGTGCGGAAGGACAGGCCCGTACGGCGGGCGAGTTCGGCGGCGTCGGTGAGTGAGTGCTCGGACGAATAGCGCGAGGGCATCGCCACCGCGTGCACCTGGCCCGCGCCCAGGGCGTCGCAGGCGAGGGCGGCGACCAGCGCGGAGTCGATCCCGCCGGAGAGGCCGAGCACTACGCTGCGGAAGCCGTTCTTGGCTACATACGCGCGCAGGCCGACGACCAGCGCGGTGTAGATCTCCTCGATGTCCGTGAGGCGTTCGGCCTCGCCGCCGAGCGTCTCGGGGACGTAGGGCGGCAGCGGCTCGGAGGTGAGGGTGAGGTGGGCGGCGCGCAGTCCGTCGTCGAGCACGCCGGCGGGCGGCACGGGCGGGGCGGCGGGCAGTTCCAGATCGACCAGTACGCAGCCCTCCGCGAACTGCGGGGCCCGCGCGATCACCCCGCCGTCCTTGTCGACGACGATCGAGTCACCGTCGAAGACCAGATCGTCCTGGCCACCGATCATCGCCAGATACGCGGTGGTGCAGCCGGCCTCCTGCGCCCGCTTGCGGACCAGCTCCAGCCGGGTGTCGTCCTTGTCCCGCTCGTACGGCGAGGCGTTGATGGACAGCAGCAGCCCGGCGCCCGCACTGCGGGTCGCCGGCACCCGGCCGCCGTCCTGCCACAGGTCCTCGCAGATGGCGAGCGCGACATCCACGCCGTGCACCCGTACGACGGGCAGGGTGTCGCCGGGGACGAAGTAGCGGAACTCGTCGAAGACGCCGTAGTTGGGAAGGTGGTGCTTGGCGAAGGACAGGGCGACATCGCCGCGGTGCAGCACGGCGGCGGCGTTCTGGGGGGCGCCCGCGGGCCGTCCGTAGCGGGGTGTGGCCTGCTCACCGCGGTCGAGATAGCCGACGATCACCGGGAGGTCGCCCAGGCCCTGCTCGTCCAGCCGGCCGGCCAGCGCCCGCAGCGCGGTGCGGCTCGCCTCGACGAAGGACGGGCGCAGTGCGAGGTCCTCGACGGGATAGCCGGTCAGCGCCATCTCGGGGAACGCGACGAGGTGTGCGCCCTGGTCGGCGGCGTGCCGGGTCCAGTGCACGATCGTCTCGGCGTTCTGGGCGAGATCGCCGACACAGGAATCGATCTGATTGAGGGCGAGACGAAGTTGAGGCACCCCGCCAGTGTAATCGTCTTTCTGACGCAATGGGGGGTCGAAGAGGTGTCGACGGTGCTTCGGAGGCGTTACGGACGGACGTGAACGGCGGCGTGACGGGCGGCCCGAATCCCCTTGCGGGCCGCCCGTCACGCCCCGTGCCGGGTCACGTCTTCCGGTAGCCCATGACCGTCATCATCCCCGACTCCGAGTGGTAGAGGTTGTGGCAGTGGACCATCCACAGCCCGGGGTTGTTGGCGTCGAAGTCGACCGCGATCCTGCGGCCGGGCAGCACCATCATGGTGTCCTTGCGGGGGCCGCCGTCCGGCAGCGCGAAGGTATGCCCGTGCACATGCATCGGGTGCCACATCCTGGAGTGGTTGCGGAAGATGATCCGGACCCGCTCACCGGCCTCGACCGGGTACCGCTGCGACGACGAGTACGGATCCCGGTTGATCGACCAGTCGAACCTCTTCATGGAGCCGGTGAGCGTCATGTCGATGGTGCGGTCGGGCCGGCGGGACACGGCCCGTACCGACTCGGCGGCCCTGAGCCGGTCCGCGGTCACCAACTTGCCGAACAGCCGCTTGGGGCGCACCGACGGGCCGGGCGCCTCGCCGCTTCCGGTGCGCAGCAGGGCCAGCGCGGTGCGATTCTTGCCCTCGGCGAGCGCGGTGAGCGGAAAGACGCCGTCCTTGACCGTGACCATGACGTCATAGCGTTCGCTCATGCCGATCAGCAGCGCATCGGTCGTGGCGTGCTCGACGGGGCGGCCGTCGGTGTGTGTCACGGTCATCCGGTGGCCGCCGAGCGCGACGCGGTAGCAGGTGTCGCTGCCCGCGTTGATGAACCGGATCCGGATGCGGTCTCCGGGCCTGGCGCGGAAGGTCTGCGGGTCCTCGGCGGTACGGCCGTTGATCAGGTGGTACGGGTGGTCCACATCGCCCGCGATGCCGCGCAGCAGCCTGCTCCTGGCGTCCTTCAGCACCCGCGACGGGCCGTCGGAGGGCGCCGCGGCTTGTCCGCCCTTGCCGTGCGCGCCATGGGTCGTTCCGCCGCCGCCCCTCGTTCGCGGACCGTCGTCCATGTCCTCGTGGCCCATGCCATGGTGGTTCCTGCCGTGGTGCAGCTCGGTCAGCACCGCGTCGGGTGTGCTGTCGTCGATCCCGTCGAGCCAGTCGTCGATCATGACGACCCACTCCTGGTCGTACGAGAGCGGCTCCCTGGGGTCCTCGACGATGAGCGCCGTGTAGAGCCCGCGGTCCAGCTGCACGCCGTAGTGCGGGTGCACCCAGTGCGTACCGGGGTCGGTGACCGCGAAGTGGTAGTCGAAGGTGGCGCCGGGCTTGACGGACCGCTGGGTCAGGCCCGGTACGCCGTCCATGTCGTTGCGCACGGCCAGCCCGTGCCAGTGCAGGGTCGTGGACTGCGGAAGGTGGTTGGCGAGGGTCAGCGCCATTCTGTCGCCCGCCGTGATCCGCAGCTCCTTGCCGGGCAGTTCGTCGCCGTACGCCCAGGTCCGAACGGTACGGCCGCCCAGGTCGAGCCGGGTCTCGGCGGCGGTCAGCGAGTAGTGGCGCACAGGGCCCGCGCCCCGCTTGCGCTCGGTCTCGGCGACCTCCGGGCCGTCGGGGGAGACATAGCCGGGCGGCACGTCGCCGGAGTCGTGGGAGTGGTCCATGACGTTCTTGCCGTCCGGGCCGGCCTGCCGGCCGGAGCCGGATGCGCCGGTGGCACAGGCGGTCAGCAGACCGCTGCCGGCGACGGCGATACCCGCGCCGAGCAGGGCGCGGCGGGAGTGCGTACGCATGGGAGAAGCACCTCGTGACGATGTCGGTGGTGAGCGAGGGTCGGTGTGAGGGCGGCGCTGCCGCGGACTCCGGTGGGCGTCGGCGGCGGGGCGCGCTCCTACACGCGCAGCACCGACAGTCGGGCGAGGAGTATGAGGCGCGGCGGCGCGGATATCTGCCACCGGCCGTGCGGCAGATGTGCGCGCACCGCCGCGAGCAGGCCGGTCTCCGGGCGCCCGGTCAGCGTGCCGGCGCCGAGGAGGGCCAGGAGGGCGAGCGCCCAGACACAGAGAACGGCGCGGGTGTCGTGCCCGCCGTGTCCGGCCATCGGGTGCCCGGACGTATGCAGGGTGACGATGCCGGCGATCAGCGCGGTGAACAGCAGCAGCCGGCCGCACCACGCGGCGGCCTTGCCCTGTTCCCGCATCGCGAACCTCTCGACGGAACGACGAACCGGCGGACGTCATGACGGCCGCCCCACGCACCCTACCCCCGAGGGGTATGGGCCTCCAGCGGTGGCCGCCGAACGGGGTGCCGCCGGCCCGGCCCGCCCCCGACCACCCGCCTATCCTTGGCCTACCCGCGCCAACGGCCTGCGCGGGGGCACCCCCGGCGACAGCCGGGGATTGCCGCGCGGCGGGCCGGGTCCACCCGAACACCTGGATGTCCGTGACCCGTACCCGCCCTCCCGCCGCCGCCCGCCACCGGGCGGCCGCCGTCCTGCTGCTGCTCGGCGCCCTCGCGTACACCGCGTGGGTGCTGGAGCTGGTGGTCGCCACCGGCCTCGACCCGGTGCAGGCGTACGTCAGCGAACTGGCCGCCGCCGACCAGCCGCTCGGCGGGCTCTTCCGCGCCACCGATCTGATCGCCGGGCTGCTCGTACTCGCCGGTGCGGTGTCCGCACTGCTGACCCTGGAACGCAGACCGTGGACGACGGCCGGCTGGGCCGCGCTGGCGCTCTTCGGCGCCGCCACCGCCGTCGACTCCCGGCTGCCGCTGAGCTGCGCGCCGACCAGCGACCCGGCGTGCGCGGCCCGGGAGACCGCGGGCCTGGTGCCGGCCACCCACACCGCGCACGCCCTCAGCAGCTCCTGCGCCATGATCGGCGCGCTCGCCGCGCTGGTCCTGCTGACCTTCGCCGCCCGGCGCTACGACCGATGGCCGGCGCTCGGCCGCCTCGGACCGCCGCTGGTACTGGCCGAACTCGCCGCAACGATCTGGACGCTGGCCTCCGTCGCGGCCTTCACCGCAGGTCAGGGCACCTGGGCCCTCGGCGCCGGACAGCGTCTGCAGGTCCTGCTGGTGGCTCTCTATGTCGTGCTGCTCGCGGGCTGTGTGGCGCGGTCGGGACGGACGGACGCTGCGGAGCCCGCCGTACGGCCGGTGCCGCCCGCCCCGCCGGCGTCCCCGCACCCGAAACTGTCCCCGAAGCCGTCCTCGCACCCGAAGCCACGAGAAGGAGACCGATGAGCCGAACCCCGCGCCCGCTGCCCACCCCCGGCCGCTTTCTGCGCGTCGACGGAGTACCGCTGCATGTGCTGACCGAGGGCAGCGGCCCCGTCTGTGTCCTCAGCGGCGGCCTTGGCATGGCGTGGTTCGACTGGGACGCGGTCGCCGCGCTGCTCGCCCCGCACCGCACCGTCGTCCGCTTCGACCGCCCCGGTCTCGGCCTCAGCGCCCCGGCGCCCGCGCCGCCCACCCTCGCCGCAGAGGCGGACCGGATCGCCCATCTCCTGGACGCGCTCGGCCACTTCGGCCCCGCCACCGTCGTCGGCCACTCGCTCGCCGGCTTCCACGCCGAGGCGTTCGCCCGGCTGCACCCGGACCGCTGCGCCGGGGCCGTGCTGGTCGACGGGAGTGTCGAGGAGCGCCCGCGGCCCCGGCTGCCGCGCGCGCTGCGTACCGCCTGGGCGGGCGGGCTGGCCGGCGCGCTGT
>NZ_QUAC01000228.1 GCF_003389455.1 Streptomyces inhibens
GCATGGCCGGACGCGGCGGCCAGCGCGCCGCCGGCCGGCGGCCGGCCCTTCCCGGCATCGGGGCGCGCGGGCGCCAGGTTGATCACCAGCATGCATCCGACGGCGGTGGCGGCGACGGCGACGGCCAGATTGGTGGCCATCGAGGTGGCCCTGCACATCGTCTCCTCGTTTCGTCGGGGGAGGGACGAGCCGGAACATCCCCGGCACTCTGCGCGTCAAAAACGACGCGCTGAGCGATCACCTGGATGGGCATTTCCGGCGCGACAGACCCCCGGGAGAGAGGGAGAATCCCCCCGTGCCGGACCGGATCGGTCACTGCACCGGTGATGTCTGGAAAGTGCGGTTCGGGTAGCGTCGAACCCATGAACACCGCAACCCGTCGTGCGCTGATCGGACCAGTTCTCCTCCTGGTGGCCGTGCTGCTGGCGGTGGTCACCGCGGTGGCACCCGGTGCCCATGCCGTCGGCGGGCTCGACGAGGCCGCCACAGCCCTGAAAAAGGGCCCGGTCTATGTCGATCCCCGCGCCTCGGCCCAGTTCTCCGCCGCGCAGGCGGACGCCCTGGCCAAGAAGATCAAGGACGCGAACAAGCCGATCTTTGTCGCCGTACTGCCGCGCGCCGCGGAGTACCAGCCCGGCACCCTGCTGCGGGACCTGCGCACCAAGGTCGGCATCAGCGGCGTCTACGCCGTCGAACTCGGCAACGGCTTCAACGCCGGCGCCGATCCGCGGGTGATGTCGCGCAGCTCGGTGCAGAACCTCGTCGGATCGGTCAAACGCTCCGACTACCCGACGGTCGCCGAGCGCCTGAACAGCTTCGTCGACACCGCCGCCCGGTCCGCCAACGGGCACGCCCCCTCCTCCTGGGGCGACACCGGCGGCAGCGGGGTCGACATCGGCACGGCGATCGGCCTCGGTGTGCTGGTGGTCGTCGGTGGCGGCGGCGCGTACGCCATCGCCCGCCGCAACCGCAGAAGGCGGGCCGAGGAGGAGCGGGCCGCACTGGAGGACCTGCGGGTCGTCGTCGACGAGGACATCACCGCCTTCGGCGAGGAGCTGGACCGGCTCGACTTCAACCCCGGTGAGCCGGGCGCCGACGACGCGATGCGCGCGGACTACAGCCATGCGCTGGACTCGTACGAGAAGGCCAAGTCGGCGATGGCGGCGGCCGTGCACCCCGGCGATGTGCGGGCGGTGACCGAGGCCCTTGAGGACGGCCGGTTCGCGCTGGCCACGCTCGCCGCGCGACGCGAGGGCGAGCCGTTGCCCGAGCGCCGGCTGCCCTGCTTCTTCGACCCGCGGCACGGCCCGTCCGCCGTCGATGTCCAGTGGGCACCGGCCGGCGGCGCGGAGCGCACCGTACCGGTCTGCGCCGCGGACAAGAGCCGTCTGGACGACGGCCGGGAGCCGATGGCCCGTACGGTCAGGACCGCGAGCGGCGACCGCCCCTACTGGGAGGCGGGTCCGGCATACGGCCCCTGGGCCGGCGGCTACTTCGGCGGCGGCCTGCTCCCCGGCCTCCTGGTCGGCACGCTGCTCGGCAACATGATGATGTCGTCCAACGCCTACGGCGCCGACTACGGCGGCTCCGCCGGTGCCGACGGCGGCGACTTCTCCGGATCCGACTTCAGCTCTGACGACTTCGGCGGCGGATTCGGAGACGGTGGCGGGTTCGGTGACGGCGGTGGCTTCGGCGGCGGTGGCGACGGCGGAGGCTTCTGAGCGTCCACGGCGTCCACGGCGTCCACCACGCCCACCGCCCGCTTCGCGCCGAGGAAGCGGGCATAGCGCGGCCGCGCCGCGAAGTCCGCATAGCGCCACACGACGGGCCGGCCGACCTCCCGGCACAGATGCAGGACCTGGTCGGGCCCCACATGGACGCCCACATGGGCGCCGTACCCCGGTGGCCGTCCTTCGACCGGTCCGCCGTCGAACAGCACCAGGTCCAGCGGTCGCGGACACTCCGCCCGCCGGGTCGCGCGCTCGTCCGCCCAGAGCTCCGCCGAGCGCAACGGGGGGATCCGCAGGCCGAAGTGGCCGAGCACGGCATAGGCGTAGCGCTGGCCGTTCGCGCCCCCGGCCAGCCCGGCGAAGGGCTCTGAAGCGGCGGGTCCGGAGGCATCGGCCGCTCCGCCCGCCGTGTATGACGGGCATTCAGGTGTCCCCGCTCCCGGATGGCGGGCGCCCGAGTAGGTCACATTGCGCAGCGCCCAGGGCAGTCGCGGGAACGCTACCGGGCCGTAGGCGCCGGGGACTTGGGGGCCGGGGTCGCGGGTCATCCGGCCATGATGCAAGGGATCTCCCTCATGCCGCCCGTCGCGGTGTCGAGCACGCTCGACGAATCGGATCCGACGTGCACTCGACACCGCGAGGAGATCCCCGATGGAACGCCGCTTTCGCAAGGCAGCTCTCTGGGGCGCGACCGTCGCCGCCGTCATGGCGGCCGGCGGCCCGCTCAGCCCGGCGCGCGCCGTGCCGCAGCCCGGCCCGATGCCCCACCCCTCGCCCCGCGGCATGCTCGACGCGATGCGCCGGGACCTCGGGCTGACGGCGGAACAGGTGCGCACCCGGCTCGCGCAGGAGACCGACGCACACCGTGCCGCGGCCGCCGTGCGCCGGGCGCTGAGCACACCGCCGGCCGGGATGTGGTTCGACAAGGCGACCGGCAAGCTCGTCGTCGCGGTCACCGGCGCCGTCGACGCACAGCGCGTACGGTCCGCCGGCGCGGTGCCCAAGACGGTGCCGCACAGCCGCGCCGCGCTCACCGCACTCGTGCGGCAGATCGCCGGCCGGGCCGGCAACGGCGTGCCGGGCGTCACCGGCTGGGGCGTGGACGAGCGCGCCAACGGCGTCGTGGTACGCGTCGACCGCACCAGACACACCACCGGGACCGACGTCTTCGAGAAGGCCGTCCGCGATCTGGCGACGCGCGTCAAGATCCCCGTCACCGTCGAGCGCAGCGACCAGACGCCGCGTCAGCAGCAGGGCACGGTCGTCGGGGGTCAGCGCTGGATGCCCGGCAGCGAGGGCATCTGCTCCATCGGCTTCACGGTGACCGGACCGAAGGACTTCCAGGGCTTTCTGACGGCCGGTCACTGCACCCTCACCCCGGATCAGGCCGCGTACGGCCAGGACGGCACCCGTATGGGCACCTCCAACCCGGGCGGCAAGCACAGCGTCAACGGGCGCGAGGGCGACTTCGGGCTGGTCGGGGTCGACCAGCCGGGCTGGACCGTCAGCGCGACCGTGGCGGGCCAGGGCGGTACGCCGGTCACCGTCACCGGCGCGCAGGAGGGCCTGGCCGGGATGACGATCTGCCGCTCCGGGCAGAGCAGCGGCTGGCACTGCGGCGAGATCACCCGGGTCGACCAGACCGTGGACTACGGCACCGCGGTCATCGAGGGCCTCTCGTACACCAACGCCTGTTCCGCGGCCGGTGATTCGGGCGGCTCCTATGTCACCCAGCCCAACGCTCCGATGGCTGTCGGGATGCACTCCGGAGGTGGCGCCGCCCACTGCGACAACTTCGGCGGCGACACCATCACCATTTTTCAGCCGATCGGTGAGGCGCTGGCCAAGTGGAACCTGAGGCTGAAGATCGGCAGCCCCTGAGGGCTCCCCACCCGCCTCCAGGCCGCCGGGAAAAGGCCTTCGGCATCTGATCGTCGGCGCCTACGATGTGAAGCCAGTGGTCCATGAGGCCCGGTGTGCCCGAGGGCGGGCCGGCGCCTACGGGGAGTGGGAGAGATCGTGGCAGAAGCGGCGGCAGTGGCGGACCCGGCAGCCGGAACGGACACGGCGGAGCCGTTCGCCGTCAAGGTCACCGTACGGGGCTACGAGACGGACACCCAGGGCCATCTCAACCAGAGCGTCTATCTCCAGTACGCCGAGCATGCCCGCTGGTCACTGCTCCAGGCCGGCGGCATCCGGCAGAGCACCATGGTGGACAGGCGGGTCGGCCCGGTGACCATCGAGACGACCATCCGCTATCTGCGGGAGCTGCGGGCCGGCGACGAGGTCGAGGTGAGCTGCGCATTCGTCTGGGGCGAGGGCAAGACCTTCCGTATCGAGCAGACCGTTCGCAAGGCGGACGGGACGGTGGCCGCCGAAGTAAGCGCCGTCTGCGGGCTGCTGGACCTCACCGAGCGCAAGCTGCTGAAGGACCCGCGGGCGGCCTTCCGCGACCTGGCCGACGACCCGTCGCTGCTGGGCCTTACCGAAGACTGACGGGCACGCCCGGCAAGCGCCCTCGGGCGTCTGCCGGACGGACCGCGGAGGGGGCTCGGAGCACCGCGGTGTGCGCTGCGCTGACCGATCCGCTCATCGTCGCCCGGTTCGAGGCCAGGCGATACCGACGTGCCGGCCATGTCCGGCCGCGGTGTCATCGACAGGCCACGGCTCCTTTCGCGCCGCCGGCCTGCCCGGGAAGTCACGCCGAGGCACCGTCCCCGCCCACCTGTTCGCCTTCCAGCCGGCCCACGGGGTGATACCCCGGCTCGGTTGGGCCGGCGCCGAAGAAGAACAGACGTTTCCTGCCCCGTCACTCCTGTCGGGGCCCGAACCAGTCGTGCAGGGCTCCGCGCAACTGCTGGGCGGTGGTGGGGTGGGGTGCCGAGGGTGTTCCTGCCCAGGCGGCGTGGCCGTCCGGCCGGACGAGCACCGCGCATGCACCTGGCAGGCCGTCAGGCCGCGCCGACACCACTGTCACCCGGTCCGCCCACGGCTTGGCCGCCTCGCGCAGCGAGTCCGTCCCTGTGCTCTCGTCCACCAGCAGCGCTCCGCCACCCGTGCGGGCCAGCAGCGGCAGCAGGCTGTCTCGTTCCAGCGGGACGTCCGGCACCATCCTCCCCTCCCACGGATGGCCGGAACTGTGGTGAACCGGATAGCGGGTGCCGACGCCGGTGATCTCCTCGGCCAGGTAACCGGCCGTCTCCTCGGCCTGGGCCAGCTCGGCGAGCAGTTCGCGCACCGGTGCCAGCCGCTCATCCTCCGCGGCAACCAGCATCTGCGCCTGGGTGTTGCGCAGCAGCCTGGCACCGGCCGCATGCCGCTCGGCGTGGTAGGTGTCCAGGAGGCTCTCGGGGGCCTGTCCGCGCGCCACCAGGGCGAGCTTCCAGCCGAGGTTCATCGCGTCGTCGATGGCCGCGTTGACGCCGATGGCGCCGGCCGGGGGATGGATGTGCGCGGCGTCGCCCGCCAGCAGCACCCGGCCGTGTCGCAGCTGTTCGGCCAGCCGGGCCGCGTCCCCGAACCGGGTCAGCCAGTGGGCTTCGGCTATCTCCACATGCCGCCCCAACGCCCGGTCCAGCACGTTTTGGAAGCCGGGCAGCGTCACCGGCTCGTCCCGGTTCTCCGGCGGCTGAGGGTCATCGGTGATCAGCCGCACATGGCCGGGCCGTGGGATGGCGAACACCGTGCCGTTCGCGCCGGCCGTCACCCCGAACGGGATCGTCTGCGGGTCCGCCAGGACCACATCCCCGAGCAGGGTGAAGCGTCGTGCGGGCGTGCCGGGGAAACCGATCCGGGCCAGCTTGCGCACCGTGCTGCGGCCGCCGTCGCAGCCGGCCAGCCAGCCTGAGCGCAGCAGCATCCGCCCGTCCGGGGAGTCGACCTCGGCGCGCACCCCACTGTCGTCCTGGCGCAGTCCGGTCAGGCGGTGACCGCGCAGAATGCGCACGCCCAGTTCCACGGCGCGCTCGGCGAGGAGCTCCTCCACTCTGGTCTGTGCGATCCCCAGCACGTAGGGGTGTTCGGTGCGCATGGCGGCCAGGTTGAGCCGGGCCGCTCCGGCGAAGGCGGTGGTCGGCACGGTGGGGCCCTCGGCGAGGAAGCGATCGGCGAGGCCGCGGCGGTCCAGCAGCTCCAGGCTGCGGGCGTTGAGGTTGAAGCCACGGCAGAAGCCCGGCGGGGCGGGGTGCCGCTCGAGCAGCACGGTGCGCACCTTGCCGAGGGCCAGCTCGCAGGCCAGCATCAACCCGGCGGGCCCGGCTCCCACCACCAGGACGTCTGCGTCGCCGTCCGATGTGTCTGCCGGCGGCGCCGGTATCGGGGACCGTAAGGCGGTCGGCGGACCGCTGGATACCGGCGCGTTGGGTGAGGGCTGCTCAAGCCGTGCTGTCGCAGGCGCGGGTGTGTCAGGCATCAGGGGCCTCCGGCCATTCCAGGATGCCCTGCTCGATCTCATCGGCGGTGCGCAGTACCCACAGCAATTCCGCTTGCAACATCGCCTGGGCGTACTCCGCCTCGATCACAAACAGCCGAGGCGCCTTGTGCTCTTGCCTGGCGGCCCGATACGCCTGCTCGTCCTCTGCGATCCGGGTCTTCAAGGCCGCTGCCCGTTCGCGCAGGGCCTGCGCCGCCCGCTGCTGTCCCAGTACGCCCAGGTAGCTGACGGCGGACAGGAACTTCGGGTACTCCCGGGACGGCTCGCGGACAAGTTCGTCCAGCCACTCGATGAAGCACCGCTGCCCCTCGCGGGTGTGCCGGTAGACGGTGCGCGTCGGGCGGCCGCCCACCTGCTCGGTGTCGGTCGCCTCGATCCAGCCGTCGCGGGCCAGGGCTCGCACCGTGTCGTACAACGACCCGGTGGTCAGTTTGAAGGCCTGGTCCATCTGCCGCTCCCGAAGTGCGGTCGCCATGGCGTGGGGGTGCATGGGCTGCTCCAGCAGCAAGCCCAATACCGCGAGGGCCAAGGGGTTGGCGGGTCGTTTTGTGGTCATCTCACTCCACAGTCAGGCTTGGGATCGAAAGGTTACTCGGATCCTACTACTCGGATCCGAGTATCGTCAGGGAATGGTTCCCGTTGCCGTTGCCGCCCTGGCAGCGCTCGATGAGAACAGCGAACTCGGCGGTGACGCCGACGGCCGGGCGGCCTCCTGGGGCATGCTCGTCCAGATGGCCCGCCTCCAGGGCGCCGGCATCTTCTGCGACGAACACCCGCATCGTGGGCAAGGCCATCACCGGCGAGAGCGCCTTCCTCCGACCCCGAGGGCGCAGGCCGCCGAAGGATCGCGTGCCGGGCCGGAGCTATCCCCGGCCCGGCACCACCATCACCTCGGTGCCGGCCGTGCGCACCGCCCGTACCTGTTCGGCCGGCAGTCCGTCGTCGACGATCAGCAGATCGAAGTCGGTCAGCGGGGCGAGCGCGTACAGGCCGCCCTTGGTGAACTTGGTGTGGTCGGCGACCAGTACACGGCGCCCGGCGCTCTCCATCATGGCCCGCTTGACCTGCACGGTCTCCGGTGAGGTGTGGTAGCAGCGGCCGTTGGTGACGGCCGTGGTGGACATGAAGAGCACATCGGCGCGGAAGGCGCGTACGGCGTCCGCGGTGTGCGGGCCCATGAAGGCGTCATACGCCGGGAAGTACGCGCCGCCCAGCGTGATCAGCGTGATGCCGGGCTCCTTCGCGAGCGTGGTGATGGCCGGCAGGGAGTTGGTGATCACGGTCAGCGGGGTGTGCTCGGCGGCCTGGTGCGCCAGCAGCAGACAGGTCGTGCTGTCGTCGAGCAGCACCGTCTGCCCGGGGACCAGCAGCGTCGCGGCGGCCCGTGCCAGCTGCTGCTTGGTCTGCGCCATGGTGGCCATGCGCTCTGCGACGCTGCCGTGGAACTGCGCCGAGGGCAGCCCCGTCGCGCCGCCGCGCACCTTGCGCAGCCAGCCCTGCGCCTGAAGGGCGTCCAGATCGCGATGCGCGGTCATCAGGCTGATGCCGAATTCCTCGGCGAGGTCCGCGGTGCGGACGAAGCCTCGGGCGATGACGGTGTCGCGCACGCGGCGCCGCCGCTCCTCCTGGGCCTCCAGCCGGTCCATCGCTGTGCTCCCTCCGTCTCCGCCGCGTCTCCGCCGCGTCTCCGCCGCGTGAATTCGCCGCGTTATGTTCGCACGGATTTCACATGGCGCGCGCGGCGGGTGCGGCGTCCACGTGCGGTTCCGGTACGACGCAACATGGCTGGTCGCGGCCTCGATGCGAAGATTCCGGCGGCCATTGACGGCCCTTTCTGCCCGGCGGTTCCATCGCTGCGTTCACCCCTCCTGCCCCNCATTGACGGCCCTTTCTGCCCGGCGGTTCCATCGCTGCGTTCACCCCTCCTGCCCCGCCGCCGCAGAAAGGGAGATTCGATGAAGAACTCTCCTCCGCGTTCGCTGATCACACGCCTGGGCGTGCCGCCGACCCTCGCCTGGGGATATCTCGGGCTCCTTCTCTTCATGATCGGAGACGGGGTCGAGTCCGGTTATCTCTCGCCCTACCTCATCGACCGGGACATCTCGGAGTCCCGGGTCGCGCTGCTGTTCACCGTCTACGGGATAGCGGCCGGCATCGCCGCCTGGCTGTCCGGAGTGCTGTCCGACCTGTGGGGCCCGCGCCGCGTCATGTGGACCGGCCTGGGCATCTGGGCCGTCTTCCAGCTGTTCTTCCTCACCGCCGCCATCCCGCTGTCCAGCTATCCGCTGATGATGCTCAGCTACGGGCTGCGGGGTCTGGGCTATCCGCTGTTCGCCTATGGCTTCCTCGTCTGGATCGCCGGTGTGGCACCGCGCGCCCGGCTCGGTACGGCCATGGGGTGGTTCTGGTTCGCCTTCACCGGCGGGCTGCCCACGCTCGGCTCGCTGGTCGCCAGCGGACTGATCCCGCAGATCGGTGCGTACGCCACGCTGTGGGCCGCGCTGGTGCTGGTGGCCGCCGGCGGGCTGATCGCCCTGCTGCTGGTACGCGACGACCGTGGCGGCAAGCGGCCGCGCGGTGCGGGGGAGGGGGCCGCGGCGACGCTGGCCGGCAGTGTCACGGTCCTGTGGCGCAACCCCAGAGTCGGGGTCGGCTCGGTCGTCCGGGTCATCAACACGGCCTCGCAGTTCGGCTTCTTCGTGATCATGCCGATCCACTTCACCAGGACGGTCGGCTTCAGCCTCACCGAGTGGCTGCATCTGCTCAGCGCGATGTTCGCGACCAATATCTTCGCCAACCTGCTGTTCGGCGTGGTGGGCGACCGCTTCGGCTGGCGCCGCACCATCGCCTGGTTCGGTGGCGCCGGCTGCACCCTCAGCACTCTGCTGCTCTTCTACGTCCCGGATGCCGCGGGCGCAAACTTCCCGCTGGCCCTCCTGGTCGCGGCGTTCTACGGGGCTACGCTGGCAGGTTATGTACCGCTATCGGCACTGGTGCCCACTCTGGAGCCGAAGCATCAGGGGCAGGCCCTGGCCGCCCTCAACCTGGGCGCGGGAGCCAGCACCTTCGTCGGCCCCGCCGTCGTCGCGGTGTTCGTCGGACCGCTCGGTGTCGAAGGGATTGTCTGGATCTTCGCGGGGATGTACGCGGTGAGCTGTGTGCTCGCGCACTTCCTGAAGTTGCCGGACGAGTCGGGTACGGCGGGCGCGGCCGCGGAGAGCGCCGCCGACGCGCCGGGCACCGCGCCCTCGGCCGCCTCGGCACCGGCGTGAAAGGACCTCACTGATGTCCGTACTGACCATCGACGTCGGCACCACGGTGATCAAGTCCGTCGTCTTCGACGACCAGGGCACCGAGATCGCCGTCGCCCGCCGGGCCACCGAGGTCCTGCGCCCGCACCCCGGCTGGGCGGAACAGGACATGGACGCCGTCTGGAACGCCGTCGTCCGCACCGTCCGCACGGTCCTGGACGGGCTGACCGACCCGGTCCGGCTGGTGTCCTTCACCGCCCAGGGCGACGGCGCCTGGCTCGTCGACGACCGCGGCCGCCCCACCGGACCCGCCATCCTGTGGTCCGACGGCCGCGCCGGGGAGCTGCTCACCAGCTGGCAGCGCGACGGCGTCCTCGAAGCCGCCTTCCGCCGCAATGGCTCGCTGACCTGCACCGGTATGCCCAACGCCCTGTTCAGCTGGCTGGCCGCGCACGACCCGGACCGGCTGGCCCGCTCCAGCACCTCGCTCACCGCCGCCGGCTGGCTCTTCCTGCGCTTCACCGGCATCCGCGCGAGCGATGAATCCGACGCCTCGGCCCCGTTCCTGGACCACGCCACCGGCGACTACGACCCGTACATCCTCGACCTGTTCGGCCTCGGCGGATACGAGCGACTGCTGCCCACCGTGCTCGGGGAGTCGCAGCGGATCGCCGAAATCACCACCGGGGCCGCGGGCGAACTGGGCCTGCCGGCCGGCCTCCCGGTCGTCATGGCCCCGTACGACATCGCCTCCACCGCCCGCGGCGTCGGCGTCGTCAACCCCGGCCAGGCCTGCAGCATCCTCGGGACCACCCTGTGTACCGAGATCGTCCGTACGGAGATCGATACCAGCGGTGAACCGTCCGGCATCAACATCGCCTACCGCGGCCGCGAGCGGGTGCTGCGCGCCTTCCCCACCCTCAACGGCGCCGAGGTGCTCGGCTGGGCGGCGCGCCTGCTCCACCTGCCCGGGCCGCCGGAGCTGGCACAGCTGGCCTTCGAGTCGGAGCCCGGCGCCCGGGGGCTGATGTTCCTGCCGTACCTCTCCCCGGCGGGCGAGCGCGCGCCGTTCCTCGACCCGGGCGCCCGTGGCTCCTTCTGGGGCCTCTCCCTGGAGCACACCCCCGCTGATCTGGCGCGCGCCGTCTTCGACGGGCTCTCCCTGGTCCTGCGCGATTCGCTGGCCGCCGCCCGTACGGACGTCAGTGAGCTGCGGCTGTGCGGCGGCGGCGCCAACAGCGACGCCTGGTGTGCGCTGATCGCCGATGCGACGGGTGTGCCCACCGCCCGCTCCGGCGACACCGAACTCGGCGCCAAGGGCGCCTTCCTCACCGGGCTGGTCCGCACCGGCGCCGAGACCAGCATGCACAGCGCCGCCGCCAAGTACGTCCGGATGCAGCGGAGTTGGGAGCCCGAGCCGGAGCGTGCGGAGTTCTATGCCGGGCTGTACGAGGACTTCCTCGGCTGGCGGACGCTCGCCCGTGAGGCGGGCTGGCGGGGCGGCGCCGTCTGGCGGGGGAGCGCCGGCCGTCCCGCCGAGGCCACCGGCCGCCCGACCGAGGCCACCGGCCACTCCGCCGACACCGGCACCACCGGCATCGCCCCTGGAGGCACCCGTGTCTGACCCGCGCCGCCCCGGCGCCACCCCCACCCTCGACGGCATCTGGCTCGGCCTGGACCTCGGCACCCAGAGCGCACGCTGTGTCGCCGTCGACGGCACCGGGCAGGTCCTCGCCACCGCCGCCCGCCCGCTGACCAGCCGGCGCGCGGGCAAGAAGCATGAGCAGGACCCCGAGCAGTGGTGGAGCGCGCTCGCCGCCGCCTGCCGGGAAGCCCTGGGCGGCCTCGATGCCCGGCGGATCCGCGGGCTGGCGATCGACGGCACCTCCGGGACGATCCTGCTCGCCGATGCCCACGGCACCCCGCTCACCCCGGGGCTGATGTACGACGACGGACGCGCCGCAGAGCAGGCCGCGGCCGTCAACGCCGCCGGGGGAGCGGTGTGGGAAGAGCTGGGCTACCGCAGCATGCAGCCGTCCTGGGCGCTGCCCAAGCTCCGCCGGCTGCTGGAGAACGGCGCCGGACACCGCGCCGGGACCCGGCTGCTGCACCAAGTCGACCTGATCACCTGGCGGTTGGCGGGCCATCAGGTCGCCAGTGACGCCAGCCACGCCCTCAAGACCGGCTACCACCTCGTCGAGGCGAGCTGGCCGCACAAGGTCATGGCCGAACTCGGCGTCCCCGAGGGCATCCTGCCCGACGTCGTACGCCCCGGCAGTGTGCTCGGCACCGTATGCGCGGCCGCCGCCGACGCCACCGGCATCCCCGAGGGGACCGCCATCGTCGCCGGAATGACCGACGGCTGCGCGGCCCAGATCGGCGCCGGAGCGCTGGCGCCGGGCGCCTGGAACTCGGTGCTCGGCACCACCCTCGTCCTCAAGGGCAGCAGCCCGCACCTGGTCCGCGACCCGGCGGGCGTCGTCTACTGCCACCGCGGACCGGGCGACAACTGGCTGCCGGGCGGCGCCTCCAGCAGCGGCGCCGGCGTCATCTCCCAGCACTTCCACGGCGAGAATCTGGACGCGCTCACCGAACAGGCCGCGGCCCTGGACCCGGACGCGGTCGCCTACCCCCTGGTCTCCACCGGCGGCGAACGCTTCCCCTTCCGCGCCCCTGAGGCCGAACCCTTCGTACTGGGTCAAGTGCCCACCCGCGCCGCCGAGTTCCACGCCTATCTGCTCGGCGTGGCCTGTCTCGAACGGCTCTGCTTCGACTACCTCGACCACCTCGGCGCGCCCGTCGACGGGCCGCTCACCCTCACCGGCGGCGGCGCCCGCAACGCCTACTGGTGCCGGCTGCGCGCCGATGTCCTCGGCCGTCCCGTACGGCTGCCGCAACAGGCCGAGGGCGCCCTCGGCATGGCCGTTCTCGCCGCCACCTCCTCCGGCACGAGCCTTGAGGAGGCGGCCGCCGCCATGGTCCGCATCGACCGCGAGATCCCGCCGACACCGGCCCGCACCACCCGCTACACCCCCGTCTACCTCCGCTTCATCGACGAACTCACCCGCCGCGGCTGGCTCGGCCAGGCCGTGGCCGACCACGCCCGCAGGAGGGCAGCGCAGTGACCGACTTCATCCTCGTACGCCATGCCGAGACCGTCTGGCATGCGGAGAACCGCTACGCCGGCCGCACCGATGTGCCCCTCACCGACCACGGCCGCGAACAGGCCGCCACCCTCGCCACCTGGGCCACCACCGCCGGTCTCACCGCCGTCTGGAGCTCCCCGCTCTCCCGCGCCCGGCTCACCGCCGCCCCCGCCGCCGACGCCTGCGGTCTGACCCCGCGCATCGACGAGCGGCTCTACGAGCTCGACTTCGGCCAGGGCGAGGGCCTGACCAGGGACGAGATGCGCCGGCGCTTCCCGGAGCAGCTGGCCGCCTTCCTCGCCGACCCGGTCGCGCACCATCTGCCCGGCGGCGAAGACCCGCGCCATGCCGCCGAGCGCGCCGCCGACTGCCTCGCCGACATCGCCCGCGAACAGCCGCACGGCCGGGTCCTGCTCGTCGCCCACTCCACCCTCGTCCGGGTCCTGCTCTGCCATCTGCTGGGCATCCCACTCGGCGACTACCGCCGGGTCCTCCCCCAGATGCACAACGGCGCCCTCACCGAGATCCGTATCGAGCACGGGCAGACCGCACTGCTCAGCTTCAACGCCCCGGCCCTCACCCAGGCGCCTGCCCTCCACTGACCCTCCGGCCACCCGCCCGCACCGCCCTTCAGGAGAAGAAGCCCCCATGAGCACCACCGTCCTCGCCGCCGGCAACCACTTCATCCGCCCCAGCCTGTTCACCGAGGCCGTGCGCGCGGCCGCCGGGGACGCTCCGCTGGACGTACGCGAGATCCGGTTCGACTGGCCGCACACCCCCTTCGGACCGGTGGCCGAGGTCATCGAGGCCTCCGGCAGCGAGGACCAGATGATCGAGGCCCTCCGGGGCGTCGAGATCTGTGTCACCGAGCACGGCCCGCTCACCGAGCGGATCCTCGCCAACTGTCCCGATCTGAAGCTGTTCTGCACCAGCCGCGGCGGCCCCGTCAACGCCAATGTCGAAGCCGCCACCCGGCACGGCGTCGCGGTCTGCTACGCGCCCGGCCGTAACGCCACCGCCACCGCGGAGCACACCCTCACCCTGATGCTGGCCGCCGCCCGCGGCGTCGGCGACACCCACACCGACCTGCGCCGGGGCGTCTGGCGCGGCGACTACTACGACTACGACAACTGCGGCATCGAGATCGACGGCGCCACCGTCGGCCTGATCGGCTTCGGCGCGATCGGCAGCCGGGTCGCCAAGGTCCTTGCCGCCATGGGCGCCCACGTCCTGGTCCACGACCCGTATGTACGTCCCGAGGCGCTGGCCGGCATCGCCGAACAGGTCTCCCTCGACGAGCTGCTGACCCGCTCCCGGATCGTCTCCCTGCACGCCCGGGTCACCGAGGAGACCAGGGGCATGATCGGCGGGAAGCAGATCGCCGCGATGCCCCGCGGCGCGATCCTGGTCAACTGTGCCCGCGGCGCGCTGCTCGACTACGACGCGGTCTGCGATGCGCTGGACTCCGGACAGCTCGCCGGCGCCGGCTTCGACGTCTTCCCCGAAGAGCCGCTGCCCGCCGGCTCCCGGCTGCTGACCGCCCCCGGCGTCGTGCTCACCCCGCACATCGCGGGCGGCAGCCAGCAGGTCGCGCACAAGGCCGCGCGGATCGTCGCCGCGGAGGTCGGCCGCCATCTGCGCGGCGAGCCGCTGGTGCACTGCGCCAACCCCGAGGTTTTCCGGGCGAGTTGACGGTGAGGGTGGTCAGTTAGGACGGCGGCCGGATGAACCGTCGGAGACCGCCGGTGGGGGGAGATGGCCGGCGCGGGGGAGAGAAGCGCAGGTCAGGGGAGGGGGAGGGGCGAACGGGCGGGCGCGGCGGCCCTCTTCGTGACCTTGGCGCAATCACCTACCCCCTTCCGCACCTGCGTTGACAGTGCAGGGGGGTGGCTCCACGATGCAACGCGGCATCAGCGGGCTACCGCTGGTTACCGCAGGTGGCAGTGGTAAGCGTGTCCGCCCCCCAGTCATCAGAAGGAGCGCCCGTGGCCCCTCGGCCCCCTCTCTCCGGCACCCCCCACCCCAGATCTCCGCACCCTGGTTCTCCGCCCGCCGGCGCACCTTCCGGCCGCGACCTCGTCGTGGTGCTCTCGCCGTTCGAGGAGCCGGGTGAGCGGATCGTCGCGGCGGCCGAACACGCGGGCGCGCTCGGACTGTTGGACCTCGGCCGGGACGCCGGCCCGGCGCGCGAGGCGCTTGCCCGGCTCGCCCGCCTCGGACGGCCCCGCCACGGAGTGCGCATACCGGTGGGCTGCCCGCTCACGCCCGCCGATCTGCCCGACGAGGTCGACACGGTGCTGCTCGCCGACCCTGCCCGGAGCGCGGCCCCAGGACCGGCGGACTGGGCCGACGGCGGGCGGCGCCGGGTATGGGCCGAGATCACCACCCCCGAGGAGGCCGCGGCGGCGTGTGCCGCCGGAGCCTTGGCGCTGGTCGCCCGCGGCCATGAGTCGGGCGGACGGGTGGGTGAACTCACCACCTTCGTCCTGCTGCAGCGCGTACTGGCCGACCCGTCCGTGACCGTCCCCGTCCTCGCCGCCGGGGGCATCGGCCCGCACACCGCCGCCGCGGCCGTCGCCGGCGGAGCGGCCGGGGTGCTGCTCGACTCGCAGCTCGCGCTCACCACCGAGGGCGAGGCCCAGCTGCCCCGGGCGGTCGCCGCGGCGATCCGACGCATGGACGGCAGCGAGACCACCGTCGTCGCGGGCAACCGGGTCCTCACCCGCCCGGACCTGCGTACCCGTCAGCTCCCCGTAGGACAGGACGGTGCGTTCGCCGCCCGGCTCGCCGCGCGGTACCGCACCACCGGCGGCATCGTGCAGGCCGTACGGGCCGCCCTCACCGGTCACCTCGAAGCGGCGGCGCGCACCCGCCCGCTCGCACCCCGCCCGGGCGCCCGCCATCTCCCCGTGGCCCAGGGGCCGATGACCCGGGTCAGTGACGAGGCCGGGTTCGCCGCCGCGGTGGCCGCCGAGGGCGGACTGCCCTTTCTGGCCCTCGCCGTGATGACGGGCGAGCAGGTGCGCGGGCTGCTGGCCGAGACCGCCGAGCGGCTGGGCGGGCGGCCGTGGGGCGTCGGTCTGCTCGGCTTCGCGCCGCCCGAGCTGCGGCGCGAACAGCTCGCCGCAGTGGCGGAGTTCGCCCCCGAGTACGCGATCATCGCCGGCGGCCGGCCCGCCCAGGCCGCGGCTCTCGAAGCGGCCGGGACCCGCACCTATCTGCATGTCCCCTCGCCCGGCCTGCTGGAGCGGTTCCTCGCCGAAGGCGCCCGCAGGTTCGTCTTCGAAGGGCAGGAGTGCGGTGGGCATATCGGCCCCCGGGCCAGCTTCCCGCTGTGGGAGGAGCAGATCGAGCGGCTGATCGCCCATGACCGCGAGCACCGCGGTACGGCCGAGGAGCTGGACGTGCTCTTCGCGGGCGGCATCCATGACGCCCGCTCCGCCGCCATGGCCGCGGCCGCCGCGGCCCCGCTCGCCGAACGCGGCGCCGCGCTCGGCGTCCTGATGGGCACCGCCTACCTCTTCACACAGGAGGCCGTCGCCACCGGCGCCGTCCTCCCCGGCTTCCAGCACACGGCGCTGGCATGCGACCGGACCGTACTGCTGCGGACCGCGCCGGGGCATGCCACCCGGTGCGCCGAGACCGCCTACGCCGAGGAGTTCGCAGCGGCCGAACGGCGCCTCGCCGCGCGCGGCGAGGACCCGCGTGCCCGGTGGGAGGAGCTGGAGCGGCGCAACCTCGGACGGCTGCGCCTCGCGAGCAAGGGCCTGCGGCATACGGACGACGGGCGGCCGGCGCCGGTGGGGGAGCGCGAACAGCGCCGCGAAGGCCTGTACATGCTGGGCCAGGCCGCCACCGCCCGCAGCGCCACCACCACCATCGCCGCGCTGCACACCGCCGTGACCGACGAGGCGACCGCGCTGCTCGCAGCACGGGCACAGCAGTTCACGCCACCGGCCCGGCACCAGGAAGAGGATCAGGGCGCGGCGCCGGTGGACATCGCCATCGTCGGCATGGCCTGCTGCTACCCGGGCGCGCCCGACACCGCCCGCTACTGGTCCCAGATCGTCGCCGGCGTCGACTCCGTCACCGAGGTGCCCGCCGAACGCTGGGACGCCGCCACGTACCACGACCCCGACCCCGCGAGAGCGGGCGAGCGCACCCCGTCGCGCTGGGGCGGATTCCTGCCCGCCATCCCCTTCGACGCCCTCGCCCACGGCATCCCCCCGGCCTCCCTCACCGGTATCGAACCCGTGCAGCTGCTCGCCCTCGAAATGGCCGCCAGAGCGCTGGCGGACGCCGGATACGCCGACCGCGACTTCGACCGCGCCCGCACCAGCGTCGTCTTCGGCGCCGAGGCGGGCACCGAACTGGCCGGCGCCTACGGCCTGCGCGCCCTGCACCCGGCCTACCTGGGCGACCTCCCGCCGGCCCTCGACGCCGAACTGCCCCGCCTGACCGAGGACTCCTTCCCCGGCGTGCTCGCCAATGTCATCGCCGGACGGATCGCCGGCCGCCTCGACCTGGGCGGCGCCAACTGCACCGTGGACGCCGCCTGCGCCTCCTCGCTCGCCGCCCTCGACCTGGCCTGCCGCCAACTGCGCGACCATGACGCCGATATGGCGCTGTGCGGCGGCGCCGACGTACACAACGGCATCAACGACTACCTGATGTTCGCGTCCGTACGCGCCCTGTCGCCCACCGGCCGCTGCCGCCCCTTCGACGCGGCGGCCGACGGCATCGCGCTCGGCGAGGGTGTCGGCTGCCTGGTCCTCAAGCGCGTCGAGGACGCCGAGCGGGACGGCGACCGGATCTACGCGGTCGTCAAGGCGGTCGGCAGCTCCAGCGACGGCCGGTCCCTCGGCCTGACCGCACCGCGACCCGAAGGGCAGCGGCGCGCACTGGAGCGCGCCTACCGGCGCGCCGGGATCAGCCCCGCGCAAGTGGGGCTCCTCGAAGCCCATGGCACCGGAACGGTCGTCGGCGACAGCACCGAACTCGCCGTCCTCACCGAGCTGTTCGAGGCCGCCGGAGCCGAACCGGGCAGCTGCACGCTGGGCTCGGTCAAGTCGCAGATCGGGCACACCAAATGCGCGGCCGGCCTGGCCGGGCTCATCAAGGCCGCGCGCGCCGTGCACACGGGGGTGCGGCCGCCGACCCTGCATCTGACGGCGCCGGCGGCGGACCGGGCACCGGACGGGCCGTTCCGCTTCGAGACCGGGACCGCCCGGCCCTGGCCCCTCCCTGTCCAGCGGCGTATCGCCGGGGTGAGCGCCTTCGGCTTCGGCGGCACCAACTACCATGCGGTGCTGGCCGGTTACGGGGGCGCCCCTGAGCCCGCCCACGCCCTGACGGACTGGCCCGCCGAGCTCTTCTGCTTCCGGGGGGAAGACCGCCCCGCGGCCGTACGGGCCATGGAGCGCCTCGCCGCGCGCCTCACCGAGAACGACACGGCCGGGCGGCCGTGGCCGCTGCGCGACCTGGCCGCCGAGACCGCGTCGGCCGAGGGGCCGGTCCAGGTCTGTGTCGTGGCCGAGGACCTCGACGATCTCGCCGCCAAGCTGGACGCGGCCCGGCGGTTCACCGCCGCCGAGGGCGTATACGTACGCGGCGAGGACGCCGCCCCTGGTCCGGTCGCTTTCCTCTTCCCCGGCCAGGGCAGTCAACGGACCGGAATGCTGGGCGAGTTGTTCCTCGCCTTCCCCGCGCTGCGCGGCCTCCTGGACGACGCCGACCCGGACTGTGTTGCGGCCATGTTCCCGCCCACCGCCTTCACCGCCGAGCGGCGGGCCGCCCAGCAGGCCGCCCTCACCGACACCCGCGTCGCCCAGCCGGCGCTCGGCCTCGCCTCGGCCGCCGCGCACCGGCTGCTCACCGAGCTCGGCGTACGCCCCGACTGCGCGGCGGGGCACTCCTACGGCGAGCTGACCGCTCTGTGGGCGGCGGGCGTCTACGACATCGAGGCGCTGCTCAGGCTCAGTGCCCGCCGCGCCGAGGCGATCCTCGCGGCCGCCGGGGACGACCCCGGGGCGATGGCCGCCGTGGTGGCCGCACCGGCCCGCGTACGGGACCTGATCCGCGACACCGGGGTCGTCGTCGCCAATCACAACGCGCCTGAGCAGAGCGTGATCTCGGGGCCCACGGACGCCGTGGAATCGGCCGTGGCGGCGCTGTGCGCGGCCGGCGTCGAGGCGCGACGGCTGCCGGTCGCCTGCGCCTTCCACAGCCCTGCTCTCACCGCCGCCCGTGACACGCTCGCCGCCGAACTGTCCACGACACAGGTGTCCGCGCCCGCCTTCCCGGTCTGGTCCGGCGCCACCGCGCGCCCGTACACCCGCGAAGCGTCCGCGATCCGGGCCACGCTGGCAGGCCAGGTCGCCGAACCGGTGCGCTTCGTGGACCAGATCGAGGACATGTACGCCGCCGGGGTGCGCACCTTCGTGGAGGCCGGGCCGGGGCGGGTGCTCACCGGCCTCGTCGGACACATCCTGGGCGACCGCCCGCACACCGCCGTGGCGTTGGACGTGCCGGGCGAGCCCGGACTGGCCCGGCTGCCGCACGTACTGGCCCGACTCGCGGCGGTCGGCGTGCCGGTCGACCCGGAGCCTCTGTTCCGCGGGCGTACGGAGATACTGCCCGCCGCCGCACCGCGCCGCCCGGGCTGGCTGGTCGACGGGCACGTGGTGCGCACTGCCGACGGCGCCTGCCTGCCCGGCGGACTGCGCCCGGCGCGGCGGGTGGACGCGCGGCGGGGCGG
>NZ_QUAC01000222.1 GCF_003389455.1 Streptomyces inhibens
CCTCCCCGCCCCGCGACCTACACCCCACCCCCCGCCGCGCTCTTGTCGTGCTCTACGGCGCGGTGTGCGGCCTGCGCGGTCCACTCCTCCTTGGTGAGGCGTTTGAGGTCGCGGCGCAGCGGGCGGTAGGCGCCGCCCGGCAGGAGCTTGGTGTCCAGGTCGGTCGCCGCGACGTACGCCGCCAGCAGGCGGGCGCGCCGGTCGGGCAGCCGGGCGTCCACGGCCGCCTTGAAGCGGGCCCTGGCCGGGCCCACCAGGTCCACCGGCCCCGCAGGAAAGCGCTCGTACGGGAAGAGGCCCAGGGCGCGATGGGCCTCCCTGCGCAGCGCGCCGCGCTCCTCCAGCCGTCGCAGGCACAGCTCCTGAACGGCACGGCCGGCGCCGCGCACCCAGCGGTGGGCCCTGGTGCTGCTGGCGCCCTTGGCCGGCCCGGGCAGCGTCGCCAGTGCGCCGTCGAGTATCGGGTCGCCGAGCGGCAGCGGATTGGCCACCCGGAACCGGTCGCCGCGCTCGACGGCGATCCGCCCGGCCTCCTCCAGATCGGCCAGCGCGGCGCCGGCCAGCCCGTACCGCAGGTACTTGGGGTTGTTCAGGGGCCGGCCGCGGACCGGGTCGAGGGCGAGCAGCAGCAGCTCCTCCGGGAGGGTGAGCGGCGGGCCGGTCATGTCGCGGGCAGGACGCGGCCGGTGACCTCACCCAGGCCGATCCGGGCGCCCTCGGGACCCGGCGCCCAGGCGGTGAGGGTGACCTCGTCGCCGTCCTTGAGGTAGGGGCCCTTGCCCTGGGTGAGTTCGAGCAGGCAGCCGAGCTGGTCGGGGTCGGGCCCGGAGACTGTGCCGGAGGCGAACAGATCGCCGGTGCGCAGCGAGGCGCCGTTGACGGTCATATGGGCCAGCTGCTGGGCCGCCGTCCAGTACATGGCGGAGAACGGCGGCCGGGAGACCACCTCACCGTTGATGCGCACCTCGATCCGGATGTCGATGGCGCCGGGCTCCGCGGCCGCATCGTCGAGGTAGGGCAGCAGCGGGAAGTCCCGCGCGGGCGGCGTCGTACGGGCCACGTCGAGGGCGTCGAGCGGGGTGATCCAGGCGGAGACGGAGGTGGCGAAGGACTTGCCGAGGAACGGGCCGAGCGGCACATACTCCCAGGCCTGAATGTCGCGTGCGGACCAGTCGTTGACGAGGCAGACGCCGAAGACATGGTCGCGGAAGGCGCCCAGCGCGACGGGTTCATGGAGCGTGGAGGGCGCGCCGACGACAAAGCCGACCTCGGCCTCGATGTCGAGGCGGGTGGACGGGCCGAAGGTGGGCGTCTCGTCCGCGGGGGCCTTGCGCTGGCCGTTGGGCCGGACCACCGGGGTGCCGGTGACGACGACGGTGCCCGCCCGGCCGTGGTAACCGATCGGCAGATGCTTCCAGTTCGGGGGCAGTGCCGCGTCGTTGGGGCGGAAGATCCGGCCGACGTTGGTGGCGTGGTGCTCGCTGGCGTAGAAGTCGACATAGTCGGCGACCTCGAAGGGGAGGTGCAGTGTGATTCCGGCCAACGGGTGGAGCAGCGGCGCCACTTCGTCGCGGTGTGTCGGGTCGGTCACGGCGGTGTGGACGGCCGCGCGGATCTGCTGCCAGACGGTGCGGCCGGCGGCCAGCAGCGGGTTGAGGTTCGGCGCGGCGAGCAGCTCGGCGTGCGGGTGGATGGCGGCGGGCAGGGCGCTGGGCAGAGCGCTCAGATCGAGGACGTGCGCGCCGTAGCGGACGCCGATCCGGCGCTGTTCGGGCGCTTCGGCCGTGCTGAAGACGCCGTAGGGGAGGTTGTGCGGGCCGAAGGGATCGCCTTCCGCCAGGTCGAACGGGCTCTGCTCGGGCATGGACAGCTCCTCGCGTTCGTCGTCGCCGGTGGGCGGCCGGGCCGGCCGGGGCCTGCTGGTTCCCGGGCCGGTGGCTCTGTCGATCAGAGTACGGCCGGGCACGTCGCGGTGAAGTGGCCTGTGGATAACTCTGTCGACGCGGTCGGCCGGACGAGTGCATGCCGGTCTGACGAGCAGTCGGCGGCCCCGGAGCGCGAACAGGGCGGAGGCGTACGAAGACGGTGGACGCCGCTCCGGCAGTACGCCCCAAGTCTCGGCAATGTCCGGAAAAGTCTTGCCGCACTGCGCAATTCGGGCCTAGCTTCCTTTCCTGGCACGGGCCGGGGTGGGACTGTCCATTGGGGGGACACGTGGCTCGCAGTGGCACACGTCTTGCTGTCGACCGGAGCGTTCCGGGGCTGATCGTGAAGATCGGGGCCTACCCCCTGCATCACGGCGGCGTGGGGGCGATCCGCAGTCTGGGGCGGCTCGGCGTGCCCATGTACGCCGTCACGGAGGACCGATTCACGCCCGCGGCGGCCTCCCGCTATCTCCGCGGCCGCTTCGTCTGGCCGACGACCGGGCGCGAGGAGCCGGGCCTGCTGGTGACGGGGCTGCTGCGGATCGGCCGGCGGATCGGCCGGCCAACGGTGCTGATCCCCACCGACGAGGAGGCCGCCGTGCTGATAGCCGAGCACGCCGAGGCGCTCGCCGGAGCGTTTCTCTTCCCTCGGGTGGCGGCCGGTCTGCCCCGCAGGCTGGCCAGCAAACAGGGGCTGCACGAACTCTGCGCCGAGCACGGCGTGCCCTCGCCGGCCGCCGCGTTCCCCACCTCGTACGCGGATATCGAGGCGTACGCCCGCAAGGCGCGCTTCCCGGTGGTGGCCAAGAACCGCGAGGCGTTCGTACGGCGCAGACGGCCCGCGGTCGCCGGCACGACCCGGATAGAGGGACCGGACCAGCTGCTGGATCTGGCGCGCGACTGGGGCCCGCGGCCGGGCGTGATACTGCAGGAATATCTGCCGCGGGAGCAGGCCGAGGACTGGATCGTGCACGCCTGTTTCGGTGCGGACAGTGCGCCGCTGGCGCTGTTCACCGGCGTCAAGGTGCGCTCCTGGCCGCCGCATGCCGGCATGACGGCCTGCGCGTATGTCGTCGACAACCCCGAACTCGCGGCCATGACCGCGCAGTTCATCAAGCACATCGGGTTCACCGGGACCGCCGACCTGGACTGGCGGTTCGACCGCCGCGACGGCCGCTACAAGCTGCTGGACTTCAATCCGCGGATGGGCGCGCAGTTCCGGCTCTTCGAGAACGCCGCCGGGGTGGATGTCGTCCGTGCCCAGCATCTGGATCTCACCGGGCGCGCCGTCCCCGAGGGTGCCCAGCGGGCCGGCCACCGCTTCGTCGTCGAGAACGTCGATCTGCCCGCACTCCTCGCCTACCGGCACAGCGGCTTCCGCACACCGCACGCTCCGGCGCGGGCCTCCGGCACCGAACTGGCGTGGTTCGCCGGCGACGACCCGCTGCCGTTCTTCACGATGCTCGCGCGGTCCGTCGGGCCGGGCGCCAGACACCTGATGCAGCTACGCCGTACGGGTCGCCGTGCAGGCACCGAGGCACCACAAAAGCAGGGGGAGGAACCGAAGTGAGCACTCCGGTAGCGGTCATCGGGGCCGGCCCGTACGGCCTGTCCACGGCCGCGCATCTACGGGCGCGCGGCCTTCCGGTGCGGGTCTTCGGCCGGCCGATGGTGAGCTGGCAGACGCAGATGCCCGCGGGCATGCTGCTCAAATCGACGCCCGCGGCCTCCACCATCGACACCCCGCGGGCCGGGCACACCCTGGGCGACTTCTGCGCGGCCACGGGGGAGCGGCGCTACGAGTCGGACTGGGACATCATCCCCGTCGAGACCTTTGTGCGGTACGGGCAGTGGGTGCAGCAGCGACTGGTCCCCGACCTGGAGCAGGTCCGGGTCGTCTCGGTCGACCGGCGGGCCGACGGCTTCGAGCTGAAGCTGGACAGCGGTGAGCAGTTCGGCGCGCGGGCCGTGGTCGTCGCCACGGGCCTGAGCGGGCTGGCCCATCTGCCGCCCGAACTTGCCGCGGCGGTCCCGGACGGCCCGTCCGCCACCGGTCCCGTCTCGCACAGTTCGCAGCACCACGATCTGTCGGCGCTGGCCGGCCGGGACGTGGTCGTGATCGGCGCCGGGCAGTCGGCGCTGGAGAGCGCGGTGCTGCTCGCCGAGGCGGGCGCGGCATCCGTACGGGTGGTGGCGCGCGGGCCCGCGGCGGTCGGCTTCGGGGCGCCGCCGGACCGCCAGCCCCGCCTGCGGCCGCCGTCGCCGTTCGGCAACGCCTGGTCGCTGTATGCGCTGAGCTACCACGCCGGGGCGTTCCGCCATCTGCCGGTGCCCGCGCGGCGGTATCTGGTGCGGCGGGTGCTCGGCCCGCTGGGCGCGTGGTGGCTGCGGGACCGTTTCGCCGGCCGGGTGCAGGTCACGCAGGGCCGGCGGATCGTACGGGCGAAGGTCCGCGACGGCCGTCCCGTACTGGCGCTGCGCGGCGCCGACGGGCAGGGCGGTGAAATCGCTGCCGACCATGTGCTGGCCGCGACCGGCTACCGGATGGATCTGGCGGCGCTGGACTTCCTGGGCCAGGGGCTGCGCACCGAGCTCGTGGCGCGGGCCGGCGGGCCCCTGCTGGACGCCGGCTTCGGCTCGTCCGTACCGGGGCTCTACTTCACGGGGCTGCCGGCGGCCGCCTCGTTCGGCCCGGTGATGCGCTTTGTGTGCGGCACGGAGTTCGCCTCGCCGCGGCTGGCGCGGGCGGTGGCGCGGGCGTACGGGTGAGGCCGGGGGCGCCCGCGAAGGGCGCCCCCGCCCGTGGTCCGGTGCCCGGCACGTGGAAGTTGCCCTGCTCCGCGGTGATTTCGGCGGAGGCGGCTCTGTACGTACCGGACCGGATCGGGCCGGACCAGGCCGGGCGTCAAGCCGACCGCCGGACCCGACCGGGCGCCGTACCGACCGCTGCGGCCGAAAACCTCAGGTGCCGGCCCACTTTCCGGCCGAGCCGGCCGATGACCAGTGGGGCGGGGAGGGCGCCGACGATGGTGCCCATGTAGGGGAGGGCGCAACCGGTGTCGCGGCTCTCGTCGTCGGCGGCGTGGAGCCTGCCGACCCACCGGCCGACGTGGACACATCCGGCCTGAGCAGGCCCGTACCGGCGATGAATCAGCCGCAAGTCGTCAGCCCCGGGCTGCCGTGGGCCACCTTGTCGGCGCAGAAGGCCAGAATGGCCTGAGCGGCCCGCAGGGATGGCCGAAGGGCGAGTGGTCCGCGCGGATATTCAGCTCTCCGGTCACAACTGTGGATCCGGGAGCGTCCGGGGATTAGCTTGCCTCTGCTGTGCCCGCTCTCCCACGTCAACCCGGATCAACAGGTGACCCACAACATATCGGCCGGGGGCCGCAGTGCTTCCCGGGTGGTTCGGGGGGCGGGCGCTCATGTTGATCGAACTGCGACCGGATACGCTGGCCAGTGGTGGAGACAGCGACAGATCGACATTCCGTTTGATCGTCAGCAGACAGGAGTACCCCTCGTGACCGTCGTCGGGCCCTTTGGGCTGAGCGTGCGGGACCAGGCTCTTGAGGCCGATGTCCAGGCCGGGTTGGCGGCTGTCGAGGAGGGCCTGCTGGAGGCCACCAAGAGCGACGTGCCGTTCATCACCGAAGCCGCGCAGCACCTCGTGCGCGCGGGCGGCAAGCGGTTCCGCCCGCTGCTGGCCATGCTGGCCGCCCAATTCGGTGACCCCTACAGCCCGGGCGTGGTGCCCTCCGCCGTCGTGGTGGAGCTGACGCATCTGGCGACGCTCTACCACGACGACGTGATGGACGAGGCCGATGTGCGCCGCGGCGTGGCCAGCGCCAACGCCCGCTGGGGCAACTCCGTCGCGGTGCTGACCGGCGACTTCCTGTTCGCCCGTGCCTCGCACATCCTCGCCGACCTCGGGCCCGAGGCGGTCCGGATCCAGGCCGAGGCGTTCGAGCGCCTGGTGACCGGCCAGATCCTGGAGACCGCGGGCCCGCGCGACGGCCGTGACCCGGTCGACCACTACCTGGACGTCCTCGCCGGCAAGACCGGCTCGCTGGTCGCCGTCGCGTGCCGCTTCGGCGCGATGATGTCGGGCGCCGAGGAGTCGATGGTCAACATCCTCACCCAGTACGGCGAGCGGCTGGGCACCGCCTTCCAGCTGGCCGACGACGTCCTGGACATCGCCAGCGACTCGCACGAATCGGGCAAGACGCCCGGTACGGACCTGCGCGAGGGCATCCCGACGCTGCCGGTGCTGCGTCTGCGGGCGCGGGCCGAGAGCAGCGCCGGCACGCCCGAGGACCGTGCGCTGTGCGAGCTGCTGGCCGGTGACCTCACCGACGACGGCCGGCACGCCGAGGCGCTGGCCGGGCTGCGCGCCCACCCCGCGCTCGAAGAGGCCCGCCGGGACACCGTGCGATACGCGGAGGAGGCGCGCACGACGCTGGCGCCGCTGCCGTCGTGCATGGCCAAGGAGGCCCTTGAGGGGCTCTGCGACGCCGTGGTGCACCGGGCGGGCTGAGCCGGGCGAGAGAGCCGGGCGGGCCGTTCCGCGGCAGGCCGGCGCCCAGGGTCTGTCCCCTTGTCCCCTAGGGCGTGCCCCCTTGTCCCCTAGGGAGTGATCAGACTCCCGTCGTACGGGGATCGTCCTGAGGTGACCGGGCGTCATCCCTCAGCAGTAGGACGAGTTGCTCCCGCGGGCTGACGCGATGTGCCGGGCGATTTGGTGAGATGGAAGGCATCAGAGCGCGGCGGACAGGTCACCATGAACCCCAGGGGTGGGCAAGTGGACAGCGCAGCAGCCGCCGCATACGACGGAGGTAGGGCAGATGCCACGGAACGAACCGACAGAGGGCACCGGCGAATGGGACGGGGGGCGCTCCCCGGGGCGCCGTAAAGCGGTGCGGTACGCCGTGCCGGTCGCGGTGGCAGGGGTGGCGGCGGCGACGATCGGGCTGGTCCCGGCGTTCGCCGGATCCGGTTCTCCGGACCTGCCGAAGATCTCGGCACAGGACCTGATAGCCAAGATCGCCAAGTCGGATGTCCAGCAGCTCTCCGGCACGGTCCGGGTCAGCACCGACCTCGGTCTGCCCTCGCTGCCGGGCATCGGCGGCGGAGCCGGCGGCTTCGGCGGCGCCCCGGGCGGCGGCGAGAAGAGCAAGGACGGCGCCTCCGCGGAGCCCCAGAGCAAGCTGATGGAGCTGGCGTCCGGTGCGCACACGCTGCGCGTCGCCGCCGACGGCCCCGAAAAGCAGCGGGTGTCGATCGTCGACAAGACCGCCGAGTACAGCCTCATCCACAACGGCAACGAGGTCTGGGCGTACGACAGCGGCAGCAACACCGCCGTCCACAACACCGCGCCCGAGGGCCGGCACGGCAAGCAGCACCGGGCCCCCAAGGACCTGCCCGAGGACCTGAAGAACGCCACCCCGCAGGACCTCGCGAAGCAGGCCCTGAAGGCGGCCGGTGACACGACCTCGGTCACCGTCGACGGCACCGCCAGGGTCGCCGGACGGGACGCCTACCAGCTGCTGATCAAGCCCAAGCAGGCCGCCTCGACGGTCGGCTCGATCCGGATCGCGGTGGACGCCGCCAACGGCGTCCCGCTGAAGTTCACGCTGACCCCCAAGAGCGGTGGCGCGGCCGCCATCGACGCCGGCTTCACCGAGGTCGACTTCGCCAAGCCCGCCGCGAACACCTTCTCCTTCACCCCGCCCAAGGGCGCCAAGGTCGTCGACGGCGACAAGGAGCGGGCGAAGGCACAGCGCGAACACGGCAAGGACTTCACGTCCCGCAAGGACATGAAGGACTTCAAGAAGGACATGGGCGGGCTGAACGTCCTCGGCAAGGGCTGGACGTCCATCGCCACGATCAAGGGCGCCGGCTCCGGCCTGCCCTCCGGCAAGGACCAGGGCCCCGGCGGCGACGCCGGCAAGTTCCTGGACAGCCTCGGCGACAAGGTGAACGGCTCCTTCGGCTCCGGCCGGGTCTTCAGCACCCGCCTGGTCAACGCCCTGATCACGGACAACGGCACGATCTACGTCGGCGCCGTCGACAAGCAGGCCCTGATCGACGCGGCCGACGCCGCCAAGTAACGGGCCACCGCAGTAAGCGAGGGACCGCCGCGCCACCCGATCCGCGGGTGGCGCGGCGCGGCCCGCAGGCCATTCGTACGACGTTGGGGGAGCCGATGCCACAGCCGCCCGCCACGGCGCCCGAGCACCCACCGTCCGGGGAGCGGGCGATCGAGACGCGCGGGCTGACCAAGGCGTACCGCGGCGGCCAGCTCGCCGTCGACGGCCTGGACCTGGTCGTACCGCGCGGCAGCGTCTTCGGCTTCCTCGGCCCCAACGGCTCCGGCAAGACCACCACCATCCGCATGCTGATGGGTCTGATCGACGCGACCGCCGGCAGCGCCCGGGTGCTCGGGCAGCCGATGCCCGCCGCGAGCCGCCGGGTGCTCCCCAAGGTCGGCGCGCTCATCGAGGGCCCGGCGCTCTACGGCTACCTCAGCGGCCGCGACAATCTTTGGCGCTTCGACGCCGCCGACCCCGTCGCCGATCCCCGTACGCGCGGTGAGCGGGTCGGCCGCGCACTGGAGCGGGTGGGCCTGGGCGCCGCGGCCGGCAAGAAGGCGCGCGCCTACTCCCTCGGCATGAAACAGCGCCTCGGGCTGGCCGCCGCGCTGCTCCAGCCCCGCGAGCTGCTGGTGCTCGACGAGCCGACCAACGGCCTGGACCCGCAGGGCATGCGGGAGATCCGCGCCCTGGTCCGCGAGCTGGCGGCGGACGGCACCACCGTCTTCCTCTCCTCCCACCTCCTCGACGAGATCGAGCAGGTCTGCACCCATGCCGCGGTGATGGCCCGCGGCCGGCTGATCACCCAGGGCACGGTCGCCGACCTCTCCGCCACGGTCCTCGACTCGCGCGGCCACGGCAGGCTGACGGTGACCACCCCCGACGCGGCGGATGCCGTCCGCGTCCTGAAGGAGCACGGTGTGACCGACCTTCAGGTCGCCGACGACCGGGTGACGGGCGAGCTGCCGGCCTGCGCCGCGCCTCCGGCTGGGCCGGACGATCAGGCGCCGCTGGAGCTGGCGGATCTCAACGCCGCGCTGGTGCACGCCGGCGTCCGGGTCCGCGCCTTCGGCACCGCACGCGCCTCACTGGAGGACGTCTTTGTGCAACTGACCGGGGAGGGCTTCGATGTCGCAGGCTGAGGCGGTGCCGCGCCGGCCCCGACCGCTGTGGTCGCTGGGTCTGCTGCGCAGCGAGATCGGTACGACCTTCCGGCGCTGGCGCACCCTCGCGCTGCTGGCGGTGCTCGCGGGCGTACCGATCCTGGTCGGTATCGCCGTCAAGATCGAGACCGGCGGCAGGCCGGGCGGTGGCGGTGGCGGCGAGGTCGGCCCGGCGTTCATCTCCCAGGTCACCAACAACGGCCTCTTCCTGGTCTTCACCTCGCTCGCGGTGACGCTGCCGTTCTTCCTGCCGATGTCCATCGGCGTGATCGCCGGCGACTCCATCGCCGGCGAGGCGCACGGCGGGACGCTGCGCTATCTCCTCGTCGCCCCCGCGGGCCGCACCCGTCTGCTGCTGGTCAAATACGCCACCACCCTGACGTTCTGCCTGGTGGGCACCCTGGTCGTGGCGCTCTCCGCCTTGGCGACCGGCGCGCTGCTCTTCCCCCTGGGCGATGTCACCCTGCTCTCGGGCACGTCCATATCCTTCGGCGAGGGGCTGCTGCGGGCGCTGGCCATCGCCTGTGCGGTGGCGCTGTCCCTCGTCGGGGTGGCCGCCGTCGGCCTGTTCATCTCGACGCTCACCAGCAGCGGTATCGCCGCCATGGCGACCACGGTCGGGCTGCTGATCACCGTGCAGATCCTGGACACCATCCCGCAGCTGGACGCCATCCAGCCGTATCTCTTCCCGCACTACTGGCTGTCCTTCGCGGACCTGCTCCGCGACCCCGTCTACTGGGACCAGTTGCAGAAGAACTTCGGCCTGCAGGCGCTGTACGCGGTGGTGTTCGGCTCGGCGGCCTGGGCGCGGTTCACCACCCGCGACATCACGGCTTGAGGCCGGGAGCCTCCGGCGCCGCGAGCTGCGCCGCCTCTGCCGCGGCCACCTCGGCCGCGCGGGCACCGGCGGCGGCCAGCTCGGTCCGCGCCCGCCGTGCGGTCCGCAGCGCGTCCCAGGTCAGCACGGCCAGAGCCACCCACACCAGCGCGAACCCGGCCCAGCGCTCCGGCGGCATCGCCTCGTGGAAGACCGTGAGCCCCAGCACGAACTGAAAGGTCGGCGCCAGATACTGCATCATCCCGATCGTGGTCAGCGGCAGCCGTACCGCCGAGGCGCCGAAGCAGATCAGCGGTATCGCCGTCGCGATACCGCAGGCCGAGAGCAGCAGCGCCTGGCCCACCCCGCCGGTGGTGAAGCTGGACTCGCCGTGCACCCCGAGATAGATCAGGAAGCCCAGTGCGGGCAGCACCTGCATGGCCGTCTCGGCGCTGAAGCCCTCGATGCCGTCGAGCTTGATGCCCTTCTTGATCAGCCCGTACGTCGCGAACGAGAAGGCCAGCCCGAGGGCGATCCAGGGCACCTTGCCGTAGGCGACGGTCATCACGAGGACGGCAAGCGTGCCGACCGCCACCGCCGTCCACTGCAGCGGCCGGAGCCGCTCGCGCAGCACGAGTACGCCGAAGGCGATGCTGACCAGCGGGTTGATGAAGTAGCCGAGCGAGGCCTCCAGGACGTGCCCGGCGTTGACCGCCCAGATGTAGAGAAACCAGTTCGTCGAGATGACCACGGCGCAGACCAGGATCAGCCCGAGCCGCTTGGGCTGCCGCAGCAGCGGGCCTATCCAGGCCCAGCGGCGCAGCACGGCCAGGATGGCGACGGCGACGGGCAGTGACCACACCATGCGGTGGGCCAGGATCTCGGACGGCGTGGCGGCGCCCAGCAGATGCCAGTAGAGCGGCAGCAGCCCCCACATGGTGTAGGCGGCGAAGCCATAGGCGAGTCCGGCGCGCTGATCGCTTCGAGGCTGCAAGGGACCCTCCTGATGATGCTTCGTCGACCCTGTGCAAGGTAGCGCCGTACGACCCCCGTGTCATGCCCGTTCCGAAATACGGTCATGACAGGGGCTGCGCGACGGGTATCGCTTCAGGCCGGCAGCCGCTTCAGGCCGGCAGCCGCTTCAGCCCGGGATCCCCTCAGGCCGGGAGCCGCCTCAGGCCGGCAGCTGTTTCAGCGCGTCCGCGATCGACTCGGCGATCGGTGTGGTCGGGCGGCCGAGGAGCCGGGACAGATCGCCGGGCGTCGCGGCCAGCTCGCCGCGGGCGATCCCCGCGTCCGCATCGGCGACCATCTGCGCCCCCAGCGCCGGTACGCCCGCCTTGACCATCAGCGCCACATACCGCTCCGGCGGCAGATCGTTGTACGGGATCTTCCGGCCGGTCTGCCGGGACACCTCGGCGGCGTACTCGGCCATCGTCCAGGCGGTGTCCCCGCTCAGCTCGTACACCGCGTTCTCATGGCCGCCGCCGGTGAGAACGATCGCGGCCGCCTCGGCATAGTCCCGGCGCGCGGCGGTGGCCACCCGGCCCTCGCCCGCGCTGCCGACCACCGCGCCGATCTTGAGGGTGGTGGCGAGCGCCCCGGTGTAGTTCTCGTGGTACCAGCCGTTGCGCAGCAGGCAGTACGGCACCCCGGACGCAAGCAGCGCCTGCTCGGTGGCGATGTGCTCCTCGGCGATGGAGAAGGTGGCGGTCGGCCCGCCCAGCACGCTGGTGTACGCCAGCAGCCCGACGCCCGCCTCCCGTGCGGCGTCGATGACGGCGCGGTGCTGGGTGAGGCGCTGCCCGGCCTCGTTGCCGGAGATGAACAGCACCCGGTCGCCGGCCGCGAAGACCCCCTGCAGCGTCTCGGGCCTGCCATAGTCCGCGATCTTGATTTCGACCCCGCGGGCGGCGAGGTCGGCGGCCTTGGCCCGGTCCCGTGCGACCGCGACGAGGTCACCCGGACCGGTGCGCTTCAGCAGTTCCTCGATGACGAGCCGGCCGAGCGCCCCGGTGGCGCCGGTGACGACGATGCTCATGTCCTGCCCCCTGGCGGTTGGCTGGCCGCCAGCATGGCACTCGCACCTGACGCGCAGAAGAGACGCGCCGTGCATCAGATGAACACGACGTACGACGACCGAGGACGGCGTACGAGGACGAAGAACGCCGGCCCGGCCGGCTCGGGTCGGCCCGCGGGTGCCCGGAACGCCGAAGCGGGTGCCCGTACGGGGACGCCATGGGACGTTCCTTCCGTACGGACACCCGCGGGGAAACCCTTGGGGCAGGCGGACCGGTCGTCAGCCGACGACCGTCCAGGTGTCATTGCCGGTCAGCAGGGTGGCGAGATCGCCCTTGCCCTTCTGCTCGATGGCCTCGTCCAGCTGGTCGGACATCAGGGTGTCGTAGACCGGCCGGTCGACACTGCGCAGCACACCGATGGGGGTGTGGTGGAGGGTGTCGGGGTCGGCGAGCCGGGAGAGCGCGAAGGCCGTGGTGGGCGAGGGGCTGTGCGCGTCATGCACCAGCACTCCGCCCGTGCCCTCCTCCTCTACGTCGATGACCTTGAGGTCGCCGGTGGCCGGGTCGCGGACCACGCCCTTGGAGCCGAGGCCGTCGGGGGCCGGGGCGCCGAAGCGGATCGGCTGCCCGTGCTCCAGGCGGATGACGGCCTCCTCGGCCTTCTCCTTGTCCTTGAGGACCTCGAAGGCGCCGTCGTTGAAGATGTTGCAGTTCTGGTAGATCTCCACCAGCGCCGTGCCGGGGTGGGCGGCGGCCTCGCGCAGCACCGAAGTGAGGTGCTTGCGGTCGGAGTCCACCGTGCGGGCCACGAACGACGCCTCGGCGCCGAGCGCCAGCGAGACCGGGTTGAACGGCGCGTCCAGCGAGCCCATCGGCGTCGACTTGGTGATCTTGCCGACCTCTGAGGTGGGGCTGTACTGGCCCTTGGTCAGACCGTAGATCCGGTTGTTGAACAGCAGGATCTTGAGGTTGACGTTGCGCCGCAGGGCGTGGATGAGGTGGTTGCCGCCGATGGACAGCGCATCGCCGTCGCCCGTGACGACCCATACGGACAGATCGCGCCGGGAGGAGGCCAGGCCGGTGGCGATGGCCGGGGCGCGGCCGTGGATGGAGTGCATCCCGTAGGTGTTCATGTAGTACGGGAAGCGGGAGGAACAGCCGATGCCGGAGACGAAGACGATGTTCTCCTTCGCCAGGCCGAGCTCGGGCATGAAGCCCTGCACGGCGGCGAGGACGGCGTAGTCACCGCAGCCGGGGCACCAGCGCACTTCCTGATCGGACTTGAAGTCCTTCATGGACTGCTTGGCGTCGGCCTTGGGCACCAGGGAGAGCGCCTCGATCTGTGAGGAGCTCTCCGAGATCGTCTCAGTCATTGATGGCCTCCTTAAAGACCTCCGCGAGCTGCTCGGCCTTGAACGGCATTCCGCTGACCTGGGTGTGCGAGCGCGCGTCCACGAGGTACTTGGCACGCAGCAGAGTGGCGAGCTGTCCGAGGTTCATCTCCGGCACGATCACCTTGTCGTAACGCGCCAGCACCTCGCCGAGATTCCGCGGGAGGGGGTTGAGGTGGCGCAGATGGACCTGTGCGATGCGCTCCCCTGCGCCCCTGACGCGCCGTACCGCCGCGGTGATCGGTCCGTACGTCGAACCCCACCCCAGGACAAGGGTGCCCGCACCCTGGCCGTCTTCGTCGGCGGGGTCGTCGACCTCGATGTCGGGGACCTCGATGCCGTCGATCTTCGCCTGGCGGGTGCGCACCATGAAGTCGTGGTTGGCGGGGTCGTAGGAGATGTTGCCGGTGCCGTCCTGCTTCTCGATGCCGCCGATGCGGTGCTCCAGGCCCGGCGTGCCCGGCACCGCCCAGGGGCGGGCCAGCGTCTGCTCATCGCGCTTGTAGGGCCAGAAGACCTCGGTGCCGTCCGCCAGCTGGTGGTTGGGGCCGGAGGCGAACTGCACGCGCAGATCGGGGAGTTCATCGATGTCGGGGATCCGCCACGGCTCGGAGCCGTTGGCCAGATAGCCGTCGGAGAGCAGGAAGACGGGGGTGCGGTACGTGAGCGCGATACGGGCCGCGTCCAGCGCCGCGTCGAAGCAGTCGGCGGGAGTCTTGGGCGCCACGATCGGCACCGGCGCCTCGCCGTTGCGCCCGAACATCGCCTGGAGCAGATCGGCCTGTTCGGTCTTCGTCGGCAGGCCCGTCGAGGGCCCGCCGCGCTGGATGTCCACGACCAGCAGCGGCAGTTCGAGGCTGACCGCGAGACCGATGGTCTCCGACTTCAGCGCCACGCCCGGGCCGGACGTCGTCGTCACCGCAAGCGCGCCGCCGAACGCCGCGCCCAGCGCCGCGCCGATACCGGCGATTTCGTCCTCCGCCTGGAACGTCCGCACACCGAAGTTCTTGTGCTTGGACAGCTCGTGCAGGATGTCGGAGGCCGGGGTGATGGGGTACGAGCCCAGGTACAGCGGCAGATCGGCCTGCTTCGATGCGGCGATCAGCCCGTAGGACAGCGCGAGGTTCCCGGAGATATTGCGGTACGTGCCGGTCGGGAAGGCCTTCGTCGCCGGCGCGACCTCGTACGAGACCGCGAAGTCCTCGGTCGTCTCACCGAAGTTCCAGCCGGCCCGGAACGCCGTGACGTTCGCCTCCGCGATGTCCGGCTTCTTGGCGAACTTCGCGCGCAGGAACTTCTCGGTGCCCTCGGTCGGCCGGTGGTACATCCACGACAGCAGCCCCAGCGCGAACATGTTCTTGCTGCGCTCGGCCTCCTTGCGGGAGAGCCCGAAGTCCTTGAGCGCCTCGATCGTCAGCGTGGTCAGCGGCACCGGATGGACGTTGTAGGCCGCCAGCGAGCCGTCCTCCAGCGGACTGGTCGCATAGCCGACCTTCGCCATCGGCCGCTTGGTGAACTCATCGGTGTTGACGATGATCTCCGCGCCGCGCGGCACATCCGCGAGATTCGCCTTCAGGGCGGCCGGGTTCATCGCGACCAGCACATTCGGTGCGTCACCGGGCGTGAGGATGTCGTGGTCGGCGAAGTGCAGCTGGAAGCTGGAGACACCCGGCAGGGTCCCGGCGGGGGCCCGGATCTCGGCAGGGAAGTTCGGCAGCGTCGACAGGTCGTTACCGAACGAAGCCGTCTCGGACGTGAACCGGTCTCCGGTGAGCTGCATTCCGTCACCGGAGTCACCGGCGAACCGGATGATCACGCGGTCCAGGCGTCGGACTTCTTTGCCTTCGCCGCCGTTACCAGAAGCGCGCTGTTCCGCGACAAGCGCTGCGTCGGTCTGCTCGGCTGGGCTACTGACCTGGCTGGTCACTGCTTCGGACCTCCCTCGAGGGGTGCGGCTTCCCCGCCGGAGGCAGGGCTCGGGACGTGTCGTACCGACCGGTTGTCCCATAACCATCGTACGTGGGTAAGGGTGGCCTTCCCTGGGTCGATCGGATGGTGGACGTCTGGATGCGACACCAATCTGGTGTGTTTTGTCATGAAATCACCACCCCCGTGACCGCTTGTTCATGACGCTCCGGACTCCTCCATTGGTTCTACGCCCAAAGTCCTGGACCCTGGTCGATATCCCCTCAACCTGCTCATCTGACAGGGTGTCAGATTCTCAGGAGTTGAGATAGGTGAGCACGGCAAGCACCCGGCGGTGATCCCCGTCACTCTGCGACAGGCCCAGCTTCAGGAAGATATTGCTGACGTGCTTCTCGACCGCACCGTCGCTGACCACGAGCTGCCGGGCGACCGCGGAGTTCGTCCGGCCCTCGGCCATCAGTCCCAGCACCTCCCGCTCCCGGGGCGTCAGATTGGCCAGCACATCCTGCTTACGGCTGCGGCCCAGCAGCTGCGCCACCACCTCCGGGTCCAGCGCGGTCCCGCCCTCGGCGACCCGGACCACCGCGTCGACGAACTCCCGCACCTCGGCCACCCGGTCCTTGAGCAGATAGCCGATGCCCCGGCTCGAACCGGCCAGCAGCTCCGTGGCGTACTGCTCCTCGACGTACTGCGAGAGCACCAGCACCCCCAGGTCGGGGTGGTCCCGGCGCAGCCGGATCGCGGCCCGCACCCCCTCGTCGGTGTGCGTCGGCGGCATCCGTACGTCCGCCACCACCACATCCGGCAGCGCGCCCTCGTCCGCCAGCTCCCCGATCGCCTTGATCAGCGCTTCGGCGTCCCCCACACCTGCCACGACCTCGTGTCCCCGGTCCGTGAGCAGCCGGGTCAGGCCCTCCCGAAGCAGCACCGAATCCTCGGCGATGACCACCCGCACCTTGTCCTCCACGACTCAGATTCCCTCAGGCCTCTTCAGACCCACCCTGCCAGCCCCCAGCATCCCAGCATCCGGACTGGTCCGGAGCGGGTGACGGGGATTGGCCGGTGATCAGGGGTGGGGAAGGAGGCGGGGTGGGGCTGAGGGTGGGGTCGGGGTCGGGGG
>NZ_QUAC01000023.1 GCF_003389455.1 Streptomyces inhibens
GGCCGACCGCCCCGCCCGCCTCGCCCGCGCCCAGTACGCCCCCCGCCCAGCCGAGCCCGCCGGCGACCGGCTCCGCGCCGCCGCCGCCGAGCTCTCAGGCGTCCGGACCGTCCCCCGTCTCACCGATGTCGTCGGAGGCGGAATCGGCGGCGGAGGCGAGCGAGGACGAAGGGGCGTGACGGGTTTCATACGGGGCGGGCGGAGGGCGCGTAGGCTGGTCGGGCGGCCGTGAAGGCACCGGCCGGAAGGCCATGGCCAGAGGGTCATTTGCCATCCGGGGGGCGGAGTGCGTATGGTGGTAGATCGTTTGATCCCATTTGCCCGGCGCCAGAAAAGAAGCGCGCCGCGTGGCGCGTTCTCTCCCTTGCCGTGGCTGACCGCATAGAGGCGGTCGTGTGAAACACACGGAGTTTGGGCGCGTGCCGAGACTCCGGAAGGTTTCGCATTTCGCATGTCCATTTCCACTGAGCAGTCCGTCATGCCCGCGTTCGATGAGCAGGACGAGCAGACGGCCCCCGAGGTGACCGCGGTCGACGCGGCGCCCGAGATCTCCGCCGCGGCGGAGTCCGACACCGACGGCGACACCGACGCCGACACCGAAGCCGACACCGACACCGTCACCTTCGCCGACCTCGGACTGCCCGAGGGCGTCGTCCGCAAGCTCGCGCAGAACGGCGTCACCACCCCCTTCCCGATCCAGGCCGCGACCATCCCGGACGCGCTGGCCGGCAAGGACATCCTCGGCCGTGGCCGCACCGGCTCCGGCAAGACCCTCTCCTTCGGTCTGCCGACCCTGGCGCAGCTCGCCGGCGGCCACACCGACAAGAAGAAGCCCCGCGCGGTCATCCTGACCCCGACCCGCGAGCTGGCGATGCAGGTCGCCGACGCCCTCCAGCCCTACGGCGACGTCCTCGGCCTGAAGATGAAGGTCGTCTGCGGCGGTACGTCCATGGGCAACCAGATCTACGCCCTGGAGCGCGGCGTCGACGTCCTCGTCGCCACCCCGGGCCGGCTGCGCGACATCATCAACCGTGGCGCCTGCTCCCTGGAGAACGTCCAGGTCGCCGTCCTCGACGAGGCCGACCAGATGTCCGACCTGGGCTTCCTGCCCGAGGTCACCGAGCTGCTCGACCAGGTGCCGGCCGGCGGTCAGCGGATGCTCTTCTCCGCCACGATGGAGAACGAGATCGGCACGCTGGTCAAGCGCTACCTGAGCAACCCGGTCAGCCACGAGGTCGACAGCGCCCAGGGCAATGTCACCACCATGACCCACCACGTCCTCGTCGTGAAGCCGAAGGACAAGGCGCCGGTCACCGCCGCCATCGCCGCCCGCAAGGGCCGCACCATCATCTTCGTCCGTACGCAGCTGGGCGCCGACCGTATCGCCGAGCAGCTCGTCGACTCGGGCGTGAAGGCGGATGCGCTGCACGGCGGTATGACGCAGGGCGCCCGTACCCGGGTGCTCGCGGACTTCAAGGACGGCTACGTCAACGCGCTGGTCGCCACCGACGTCGCCGCCCGCGGTATCCACGTCGACGGCATCGACCTGGTCCTGAACGTCGACCCGGCCGGTGACCACAAGGACTACCTGCACCGCTCGGGCCGTACCGCCCGCGCCGGCCGGTCCGGCACCGTCGTCTCGCTGTCGCTGCCGCACCAGCGCCGGCAGATCTTCCGTCTGATGGAGGACGCGGGCGTGGACGCCTCGCGTCACATCGTCGGCGGCTCCGGTGCCTTCGACGAGGACGTGGCCCGGATCACCGGCGCCCGCTCGCTCACCGAGGTCCAGGCCGAGTCCGCCAACAACAGCGCCAAGCAGGCCGAGCGCGAGGTGAGCGAGCTCACCCGCGAGCTGGAGCGTCTGCAGCGCCGCGCCACCGAGCTGCGCGAGGAGGCGGACCGGCTGACCGCCCGTGCCGCCCGCGAGCGCGGTGAGGACCCGGCCGAGGCGCTTGCCGCCGCTGCCGAGATCACCGAGGCCGAGGCCGCTGCCGAGGCCGTCGTGCCGGCCCAGGCCGTCGCGTCGGACGAGCGCCGCTCGGCCCCCGCCGACCGCCGCGACGACCGGGGCAACTTCGACCGCCGTGACCGTCGTGACGACCGCTCCGGTGGCCGTTCCTTCGACCGTCGTGACGACCGTGCCGACCGTGGTGACCGTGGTGGCTTCAACCGTGACCGCCGCGACGACCGCTCCGGTGGTGGCTTCAGCCGTGACCGTCGTGACGAGCGCCCCGCCGGCCGTTCCTTCGACCGTCGTGACGACCGTGGCGACCGTGGTGACCGTGGTGGCTTCAACCGTGACCGCCGCGACGACCGCTCCGGTGGTGGCTTCAGCCGTGACCGTCGTGACGAGCGCCCCGCCGGCCGTTCCTTCGACCGTCGTGACGACCGTGGCGACCGTGGTGACCGTGGTGGCTTCAACCGTGACCGCCGCGACGACCGCTCCGGTGGTGGCTTCAGCCGTGACCGCCGCGACGAGCGCCCCGCCGGCCGTTCCTTCGACCGTCGTGACGACCGCTCCGGTGGCCGTTCCTTCGACCGTCGTGACGACCGCTCCGGTGGCGGCTTCAACCGCGATGACCGCTCCGCCGGCCGTCCGGCCTCCGGTGGCTACCGCTCCGGTGGCGGCGACCGTCCGTTCAACCGTGACGACCGCTCCGGTGGCCGTTCCTTCGACCGTCGTGACGACCGCTCCGGTGGCGGCTTCAACCGCGATGACCGCTCCGCCGGCCGTCCGGCCTCCGGTGGCTACCGCTCCGGTGGCGGCGACCGTCCGTTCAACCGCGATGACCGCTCCACCGGGCGTCCGGCCTCCGGTGGCTACCGCTCCGGTGGCGGCGACCGTCCGTTCAACCGTGACGACCGCTCCGGTGGCCGTCCGGCCGCCGGCGGCCACCGCACCGGCGGCGACCGCCCCTACGGCCGCCGTGACGACCACCGTGGCGCCACGACCGGCGGCTCCTTCGGCCGCCGTGACGACAAGCCGCGCTGGAAGCGCAACGGCTGATCGCCAGCTCTGATCGCAGGGCCCGTACGGTACGCAAGTGCCGTACGGGCCCTGTGCGTTGCGGGGTGCGGGCAGCGCACCGGCGGGCCCGTCACAGGGGTCCGCGGCACCCCGCCGAGCACCCTGATACCTAATGCCTTCGGGCTGTGGCACGTCCTCGGGCTATGCTGCTCGGTGCGGGCCATTAGCTCAATTGGCAGAGCAGTGGACTTTTAATCCATTGGTTCAGGGTTCGAGCCCCTGATGGCCCACCGTCAGTAGTGCCAGCGGTTCCCCGCTGACCTGCAACTTAGCGCCCCGTCCGGGCTTCACCGGGCGGGACGCACTGTCGTTCTGACCCCTCTTTCCACCCTGATGTGAGCCCGAAGTGAGCCCGGCGGTACGCGGAGCCTGTCTCGTGACCAGTCGCGCGGCAGCTTCGGCAGCCTCCCGTGCCACCTCGGGCAGGACGCTGGTGTAGGTGTCCGAGGTGATCGTGATCGAGGAGTGCCCGAGCATCTCCTGTACGACCTTCATGTCTTCCCCGGCGGCCAGGGCGAGCGTCGCCGCGCCGTGGCGCAGGTCATGCAGCCGGATCGGGGGCAGTCCGGCCTCGGCGGCGAGGCGCTGGAACTGATCGGTCACCCATGCGGGGTGGAGCCATTCGCCGTTTTCCTGCGTGAACACTCGGCCGGTGTCGGTGTACGCCTCGCCCCACGCGAGCCGTTCCTTTCGCTGGCGCCGGCGGTGCGCCTTGAGCGCCTCCACCGTCTCGGAGTCCAGCGCGATCACTCGCGCCCCGCTGTCCGTCTTGGGCGCGGACTCCTCGACCTTCCAGCCGTGCTGTACGAGCTGCCTGGCAACGGTGAGCAGGCCGGCGGTCAGGTCAGTGTCTGTCCAGCGCTGTCCGCACGCCTCGCCGCGCCGCAGGCCCCGGAACGCGATCAGGTGGTACAGGGCGTAGAGGCGGTGCCGGGCGGCTCGGTCGAGGAACTGCCCAGTCTGTTCCGGGGTCCACACCATGACCGGGTTCGGCTGCTCTCCCGTGCGCTTCCATTCCGCGATGCGCTCCCTGGTCCACGCCAGAGCTTTGGGGCGCTTACCGCCGTCGAGTTCGACGTGGGCGGCTGGATTGAAGGTGATGAGCTGCTGCGCGATGGCGTCGTTGAGAGCGGCGCGCAGTGTGGCCCGGATACGCTGGCGGCTCGTCGGCCCGGTCAGCTTCCGGTGCGGCTTCATCTCGGCCAACTTGACGCGATCCTCGGCCAGCCTGGCCCGCTCGGCAGCCGGCGGCCTGCTCCGCTTCCCCCACTTGCAGCGCTGTTCCTGCTCCCGCCGAGCCTGGTTCTCCGCCTCGATCTCCTCGTTGGCGTCCTCGATGGCGAACATCTCGACCAGGTGCCCGACGCGGAGCCGGTCGAGTGCGATGTGGCCGATCCGCGGCTTCAGGTGCACTCGGATGTGCGACTCGTAGCCGCTCACGGTCGTGTCCCGCCGCCGCTTGCCGGCCAGCCACTCGTCAAGCCAGGTTCCGACCGTCATGCGGACGTTGAGGGCCTGCCCAGAGTGCCCAGAGCGGAAGCGGCGCTGAGTCTCCTCGTACTCCGGTATCGCTTCCTTCTTGGACGTGACGGACTCCAGCAGGTCACCGATGCGGGTACGGCCCTCGGGATCGTCATCCCCTGGCCAGCAGCGCCCGCACCTTGTCGAGATCCGTCTGCGCCTCGACCTTGGACGCGTAGCCGCTGCGCCGGAACGTGCGTCGCGTGCCGTCCTCGTGGGGCGGCAGCTCCTGCCGGATGTTCCACAGCCCGTGACGCTTGTTGGACAGCTTCGGGCAGGACTGCCCTTACTGCTTGCCGGTCTCCGGATTGCGGCAGGCGCAGCGCCTGAATGTCGAGCCCTTCACTCGCGCTCCTTGAGGAGTTCGTCGGGGATGGTCTCGAGCTGCATGTAGTCGTTGGCGAGTTCGGCGAAGATCGCCGCGTATGTGTGCAGGCGCGGCGGATCGATCCCCCTGTCGAGCATTTCGTGGATCATGTGCGACGCGTCGGCGTACGTGTCGCTGGCGATCATCCGGTGCAGTCGGGCCGAGTCGGTAAGGCGCTTGCGGCGCACCTCGTTTCGCTCGGTGGCCGCAGCGTCCTCGTCCTTCATGGCCCGCTGCATGTGGTCGCGGATGCTCTCGGCGTACTCGTAGAACTCGTGGTAGAGGTTCACGGCCGGTGTGCGCGGGTCGAGTGGGACGGGACGTCCGACTACCGGGCCGAGCACCTGGTTGCCGCCGAGACGGACGACGAGCGGCAGGAGAAGAAGGAGGCCACCGACCTGCTGCGCGATTTCCTGGATGAAGAGCCGCGCCGCTCCAAGGAGGTTAAGGAGGAGGCGCGCGAGGCATGGGGCATCAGCGTCCGAACCCTCAAACGTGCACGTCAGAAGCTCGGCGTTCGGGCATTTAAGGACGGCAAAGAGTGGTGGATGGAGATGCCAGCGGGCGTACGTGAGGAAGGGGGCAAGGGGGCCACTCCCTGAGGCTGGCACTGTTGCCCCCTTGACGGTCGTGACTGACGACTCTGCCGAGGTGCTCCAACTGTCGGACGCGTCCTGACCGCTTAACCACCGTCCGTCGCTCTGGTGTGTCGTACCTGGGCGACGGGGGTCGTGTCTTGCGCCCGCGGGCGCGCGGGAGTACCACGCCCCACCGACAGCGGGCGGCTGGACGGTTGCCTCGGCGCAGCCCGAATACATCGACCGGTCGATGTTCCTCCCACGCGCGCGAGGGGCGACAAGGCCGCGGCTAGGCCTACCAAGCCGCACCCACCCCTACGGAGCAGAACTGGACGGAACTGCGGACGTAGAGCAAGTGCTGTCGCTATCGTGAGTGGCAGCGCAGAAGTTATGGGGGAGAAGAGTGTCTGACCTGGTCTACGTCTCAGAACGCAAGCTCTACGGACGACTGGGTATGCGACCGCCCTACTCGCAGCAAGGCGTTCAAGGGACGCTGAAAGTCCCGGCACTCCTGGAAGTGTCGGCATCTAGGGCTTGGGATGATCAATCTGAGCCGATGGCGCCCCACAAGTTAGTCGAGAAGGCGAAGCGGAAAATCGAGCGAGAGTTTCCCTCGACCGCTTTCACTAACTTCAATCTTCGCGCAAATCAGTGGATTCATTTTGATCTCGACATGGCGCAGGTAGCTGTCCATGAAGACAGTGGAAGGCCACCCGAGGACGTAGCGCTATTCGTCGGGGGAGTTCCTGCCGGAACGGCAGGCCAGCCGCGCGGTATGGGATTCATGCTCTGCGGTTCGGTCCAGCACCTACGAACGCGTGTAATTCCCAGCGGTCGGATGGGTTCCGACACCACTTGGCTGCATGGCCTAATTCTTGAGGTTGAGCGTCGAGAGGAGAACGGAATCAATGTAATCCCGGAGTTCCTGAATGAGATAATTCCGGAGCGGCGCAGCGAGATCCTCATCGAGGATGCCGCCTACGGAGTATTTGGCTGGATCGACCGGGAGTATCCACCGTCGCTTCGAGGGCGCCTCAGGGGGCATGCGATCGTCCTGATGGACATCGATAGTTCGAATTGGATCCACCGGCTGCTAGTGGCTACGCCGCTGTATGTGGAGGCGGTTCAGGAAGGTGTCAGCTCTCGGAGGCGTATCCTCTTCCCTCGACTCCGCAGACGTGAATGAGAGGTCGTGTTCATGACGCTGTTAGTTGACCAGTAGGTCCTTCCGTGCCTGATCTTTAACCTCGGCTATGATGGAATGCAGTTCGTTCCTGTGCTCCCAGCATTTCTGGTCGAACTGTGATGATCCTTCGTCTTCGTTAGCGTTTACTTCGCTCATTGCGACTCTGGTTCGTGAAATGAAGTAGGCGTACGGGGCCTGAAACTTCCGGATATTCCGGCGAACTTCACCACTCCAGTAGAACTCTGCTGACGCCAAGCTAGCTGGTGGAGAAACTACTTCCCATGGCTTATTGCCGATGAGCGCCTGCGCCTTGTCGCGGATTCTCTTCTGGGATGATGTGGCTCCGAAGTGAATCTCATCCAGGGTCCGTTCGAGGTCGTGAAGCCAGATTCCGAGTGCCTCATAACTCAACTTCATCTCTTCGCGTGCACGCTTTCGTAAATCGGCTTCTATTTGGATCTCTTGCTGGCGTTCGAGTAGTTGTCTGCCGCTCTCGAAGTGTCGGTCGATCATCTCCATGTCGCGCTTCGTTCCGCGTGCAGCGACAATGTAGCCGACTCGTACGCCGATTGTGAGGGCGATGAAAACTGTCGCCAAATTGAAAATCAGCGAAATGGATTCAGAAGTCACTTAGTTAGTGTCCTAGGGTCTCGGTGCACGTGACAAGGCGATGGGTGAAATCTCTCGCAAGAGACAGAAGACAGGGGGAAGTTCCTGCCTTGGATGCCAGATTTCGACCGCAGTGCCATAGCAGCTGAACCTATGCGTGCGGCTCGGCGGCGTTATGGTGCTCCGAGGCCACACCGCGCAGTGCTCTGGCAAGGTTCCTCGGTCCGATCGACGCGAGTGCCCACAGAGCACTGACTTCGCGGGCAGATTGCCAGACGGGAGCCACGGTGGGCGTGCGGAAGGGCAGAACGGTGATGCTCTGTTCCGCGAACGGCTCGACGTCGAGATAGCGCGCTCCCCCCGTACCGCAGAGGTAGACCGTGCTGCCCGTTGCCGCGGCGAGATCAGCGAGACGTTGCGATCGGCCGACGCGGGCGGGGAGATCGCTGCTGCGCACTACCTCGCCTTGCCAGCCCACCGATGCGAGCAGGGCAAGCGCGGACGACTCGGCGATATCGGCCGTGCGATCGGTTGTTCCGATGCGGTCGAGAACGGGCTCGAGGGCGGTCTCCACGGCTTTCCAGTGGGCGCTGCGGCCGTAGTGCTGCTGGACGCGTTCGGCAACCCTTCGGCAGCTCTTGAGCGGCTCGACGAGCCGGCCCTCACTGATCAGAGTCGGCCGCCCGTTAGGCAGGTGCGTCGGAAGTGAGAGCCACTGATGAGCGTGGGGCGCATTCAAGCGCGCCAAGCGGGCCCGGTGCTGGTAGTCGCGTCGGGCGAACTGCACATCGTCGAGGACGACCCAGCAGTCCGACGCGAACAGCTTCGCCAGTGTGGACAGCCTCGGGAAGAGGTTCGGCTGATGGATGGCGCAGCGCTTGCTGCCCGGGGACGCCGACGACGTGTCAGGACTTGAAGAGCCGGCTGTCGAACCCTGCGTGCAGGAGGCGCTCGTAGGCGGCAAGGACATCACCCGGTACCTCCTGCTCGATGGCGAACCCCAACTTCGGGTACTCGATCACTCGTTGCAGGTCACCGACCATGGTGTCGATGACGAGTCGTTCGTCGCCGATGCTCTTCACGTAATCGGCGAAGTCCAGCGGATCGGAAGCACACACAACATCGACCTCGGGCCACACCTTGCGGCAGGTCGCGTAGGCGCGGCGCTCCATGTACGGCATGGCGATCAGCAGCACTGACTTGACCTCGGCGCCGGCCTTGCACAGGACCTCACGCGAGAATGCGAGGTTCTGCCCGGTGTTTCCGGCGTTGGGTTCGAGGAGGATCGCGTCGTCGGGGACGCCCAATTCGACCGCGTGCTCACGGAAGTGCACGGCCTCGCCGCGAGGGTAGAGGGCGGCTGTGGTCGGGCTGTTGCCGCCGCTGAACACGAGCACGGGGAACAGGCCGGCGTGATACTGCTTTGCCGCGAACGTTGCGGCGCCGAGATCGTGGCTGCCGAGGCAGATCGCTGCCGAGCAGCGACGCGACTCGTGCCCCATCTGGTGGTAGTCCCAAATCACCTTGGCATCACTCCACTGCGCGTCGGCGATCGTGCGCTGCCTGCGGTCCGGCACTGGTACTCCCTGGATCATCTTTGCTGGCCACTCACCTCGATAGAGCAGCCGACGGACCATCGCAGGATCGCCGGATGCTCTCGATGCTGCGGAGCTGGTGGCTTAGTCCGTACTCCCTCGCCACCTGCGTTGCGTTGTCGAGGACGGAAAACCCATCATCCCGGGTGGCGGAGTCGGACAGAAGAATGTGCCCGTGCGCGGTGTCCAGCCGCACGCGCTGCATGGGGGAGTCGACCGTACCGGTAGAACGTGCGATGTCGATGTACTGGAGCGCGTGCGTGAGGTCGCCGGCCCCGCGGTAGGCGAGGGCGATCTTCTGGTGTGCGACTGACCAATCCTCGGGTTCCGAGAGGTCTTCGAAGGCGTGGGTCGCGGTCCTCATCACCTCGACTGCGTAGTCGTTTTTGCCGTCCTTGCTGAGCGCCGTACCGACCCACAGACGGGCTCGGGCGCGGTCGCGTCCGCTCAGTCGCTCGTCGGCGGCGAGTTGCTCGTATTGCCGGGCAGATGCTTCCAGCTTCCCCGACATTTCGTCGACAACGGCGAGTGACAGCTCGATCTGCGCGACCCGTCGCGGGACGTAAAGCTCGGCGAACAGGCCGCGTGCGATGCTGTACGAGTGGTGCGCCGAGAGAGGGCCGCGCGTCGCGCCCTGGTCGCGTTGGAGGTCACCGAGGAGGACGAGCGACCGGCCGTAGAGGTACTGGCCCCTGTCGTCGAGGGAGCGCGGCTCGTGGCGGATGAGCCACCGATCCAACAGGTTGGCGGCAAACGAGAAGTTCTGACGGCTCAGACACACGATGGCGCGGTCGATGTCCTCCGTCCATGTCTCGTAGTCCGCTGCCCGAACTGGGCTGCGCCCTGCACGGCCGTCTGTGGATCCGGAGAGCAGGGCCTCGAAGCGGCCTCGCGCCAACGTGTCAGCACGTGCGAGCGCGGTGTCGAGGATGGCTTGCGTATCCGGCCGCGGAACGGTGTCAACGCCGAGCTTCTCCCACTTTGCCACCGTGCGCAGAGCGACGCCCAGGTGCTCGGCGAACGCGCGCGTACTCATCCGGAGGGCAGCGCGCAGGGCGCTCGCTTCGCGGCCGGTCCACTGCTGCACGCTGATCACGGGCTGCCTCCCTCTAGTTACGTATCGAAGCACGCTGCATGAGGACTGCGGTCCGAAAGTGCAACGGAAGTGCAACACCCGGTCATTTAGAGGCCGTTGGGATGCAGCGATGCTCGACCCATGGAACGGATCACAGAGCTTCGGCCGGTGAACGGCCCGCATGTGTATGGCTACTTGCGTCGGACGAGCAGCAAGGCGAGACACACTGCCCTTGCTGACTCGCTCGCCGAATACTGCCGACAGCACGAGCTGACGCTGTGCGGTCTCTTCACGGAGTGGGGGCCTGTCACGGAGGTACGGTCGCCGGCCTTCGTGGGACTGCTCGACGTCCTCGCGCTGCCGGATGCGTACGGCGTGGTTCTGCCTGCTCGTGACCACCTGGGGCCCAAGCGCATCGCTGTGGAGCGCCAACAGCAGATAGCCCAGACGAGCGCGCGCCTGATCGTGGTCCGGTCCGCCAACCCAAGGCGCGGTGACACGCGCCCCGTCGATGCCGGCCCGCGCGCACGGCAGAGAGGGAGTGCGTGATGTCTCTGCGTGAGGCACTGCGCGCGGCTCCGCTCGTAGAGGACGTGCCCGGCCTGCACCTGCTCTCAGTCGGCCACGAGTGGGATGTCGTACGGGTGCCCGCCTATGCCGGATTCCTCGCGCTCGCACAGCTCAGGCAGACCGAGGAAGGGCTCGGCCCAGTGCTCTACGACCGTCCGGGCGACCTCCTCTACTTCGTCGTGCCGACCGGCAGCCGAGGCGTATGGATTGGCCTGTCAGTGCGGCTGCTGTCCAAGGGCTCGTGGCTCGTCGCCCCGAACCCGTACCGCTGTGAGGAGTGGTTCGGCGGATGGTGCGAGTTGCCCGACGACGAGAGGCTCACCGCCCCCGACAGGCTGCGCCGTGCCCTTGAGCAACAACAGATCGACTCAGCACCACAACCAGAGATCGCCGTAAGGGAGGAGAGGCAAGGATGGAAACCTTCGAACGCGCCCGTCTTGACGCCTACTTCGGCCGTATCGTCACGCACTTCGCTCCCCAGGAGCGCCCGGCCTCGTTTCTGATCACGCATCTTCTGCCGGAGCGCCCGGCGTTTGTGCGGGGCGTGGCGAACGTGACGGAGCTGCGAGCCGTATTGCCCAAGCCGAAGTCCGTACAGGTCGAGGCGCGGCGCCAGGTCGAAGCCGACGGGCACGCGTGCGAAAGTCTGACGCGCGAGATGTTCACCGACGTGGACCGCGCCGTGCGCTACGTCGAGGCACGGGCCGGCGGCCGCCCTGTCGTGCTGCTCGACGTCGGCGGGTACTTCACTCCAGCCCTCGGTGCGCTGTGCGACCGCTTCTCCGGGCGCATTTTGGGAGTGGTCGAGGACACCGAGAACGGGCACAAGCGGTACGCCGAGCTCGACAAGCTGCCCTGCCCGGTCGTCTCGGTGGCCCGATCACCGCTCAAGGACCCTGAGGACTTCCTCGTCGGGCAGTCCGTCGTGTTCTCTACCGAGGCCCTGATGCGCACCCGAGGCGACATCCTGCACGGTCGTACGGCGCTCGTGATCGGCTTCGGCAAGCTGGGCAGCTCCATCGCCCGCCTGCTGCACGCCAAGGGCGTACGAGTGACTGTGTACGACATTGACCCCGTACGTCGCACGCAGGCCCTCTCGCAGGGCTTCAGGGTCGCGCGCGACCGGACCAGTGGCCTTCAGGACGCCGGACTCGTGCTCTGCGCGACCGGCTCGCTCGCGCTGCGCGGCGAGGACTTCCCCCCCAGCTGCGCAACGGGGCCTACGTGGCCACTGTGACGAGTAGCGAGGACGAGCTCGAACTTGACGGGCTGCCGGACGTCTACGAACGCGCCCACATCGGTGAGCACGTCACCCGCTACCTCACAACCGGCCACTACTTCTACCTGCTCAATGGCGGTAACGCCGTCAACTTCCTGCACGGCGCCAGCGTGGGCCCGTTCATCTTCCTCGTGCAGGCCGAGATCCTGGCTGCCTCTGCCATGCTCGCCCGCGACGAGCTCGACCCCGGTATGCACGAGATCAGCCCGACCGACCGCGCCGCCATCGCGGCGACATGGCTCGACTACTTCAATCGATAGGAGACCTGCCCGTGCCCATCACGGCTGAGCACATCCGTGAGACCGTCGCCGACTACCTCGACACCCACCCCGAAGAGAAGGGACGTCTCGCGCCCGTCCTCGATCTCCTCGACGCCGGGGCCGACCTCACCTCGCGCAAGGAGTTCGGCGGGCATGCGACCGCGGGGGCGATCCTCGCGGACCCCGCCGGCCGAGTGCTCCACATCCGGCACTTGGCCCTCGACCGCTGGTTGCTGCCCGGCGGACACCTGGAGGCCGACGACTCACGGCTCGTCGACGCAGCGCAGCGTGAGCTGACCGAGGAGACCGGCATCCCTGCCTCGGTCGTCGTCCCGGCGGGGCTGCGCCCCCTGCACATCGACATGCACCCCATCCCCGCGAACGGCGCCAAGGGCGAGCCCGAGCACCAGCACATCGACTTCCGATTCCTCTTTCGCACATCGGCCGACGTAGGCGAGCTGCAAACCGAGGAGGTCACGGCCGCGGCTTGGCGTGACTCAGACACCATCGCGGATGAGACGCTGCGCAACCGCGTCATGCAGGCACTGCGCTGATTGCCCCGGCTGCCCCGACTCGTGCTCCGACGCGGCTGGTTTGCGCCCTGTCCGAAGGCAAGTGCTGGCGGTACGTTCCGCAGCCATGAAGGCGTTCCGTACGTATTGGGGTTTTGTAGCTGCTGGAGCGTTGATCGTGGCATGGGGGAACAGCGGCTCCGGGCTGCTGATCCTGATTCTGTCGCTGGCTGTCAGTGCCTTTGCGCTCTTCCAGATTCCGACCTGGTGCGGGGCTGTGAACCGCGATGGCAAGACGTACTGCCGAAAGAACGCTTCAGGGATCTTGATGGGGTGCAGTTACCGCCAGCACAGATGGCAGAAGCTGAAGCTGGTCGTGCTGCGTAACAAGGCGGGCGATCTCACACAGGCAGTCTTTCCGACCGCCAAAGAGAAGTTCGCCGGGTTCATCGCCGTGGGCGGGTTGGCTTCCGCGATCGCCGCCGTCGTTGTGCCTCTGATCGCAGGGCAGGGCTGACGAACGTCAGCCCTGCCCTGGCCGTGCCAGACGCTGCCTCACAAATCCGCTGAGCAGCACGTTGCCGCAGGTGAGGGGTGGTACCTGGTGAGCCCGAAGTGAGCCCGGACGCCTTTGAACGGGTTGGCATGGGACGCGATCACGGATCGAGCACCTTGCCTCTCACCTGCGGCAACGGCATGAGTGATCACGTGTCGTCGTTGCCCGGCACGTCGTGCCCCTGACTTTTAATCCATTGGTTCAGGGTTCGAGCCCCTGATGGCCCACCAGATGTGGACGGGAAGACCCGTCCGACCAGCAGTGCAGAGCCTTGAGAAGGGCCCGGACCGTGGACGGTCCGGGCCCTTGGCGCTGGTGGGGGCGGTGTCGTCACGGGAGCGTCGTCGGGGTGGCCTCGCCGGGCGGCCGCAACGGCTCTCAAGTCCCGCTGACGGGGGCGATCTTGGCGGTGTGACGGCCGTACCCCCTGCGGCTGCCCTACGGGGCGGGCAGCGGCGGTGTGCGGCGCCGTGACCCGTCCGGCCCCCGAGGACTCGCCGCGCCGCCCCGTACCAGGAACCCTTGGGACGTCGAGGCGGCCCGCACGACGGTGCGCGTACGGACGGGCAGGAGCGGGAAGAGGCCGGTGCGGATGCGGCAGGGCGGCGGGTCCCCCACGGGCGACGAGGAGCGGCTGGCCCGCCGCGCCCGGATGTCCCCGTGGGGGCAGCGCCTGGCACGCTGGCTCCCCGTCCTCCTGATCGTCGGCGGCCTCGTCTTCGACATCAGCACGCCGCCCAGCTACACCGCGGCGCCTTTCTTCTCCGCCGCCCCGTTGGTCGCGGCGCCGCTCTCCACCCTGCGCAGCACCACCCTGACGGCCGTGGCCGCCATGGCCGGCGAGATCTGGGTCGTCTCCTATCGCAGCGCCGCCCTGGACTACCACGAGTCGGTGACGGAGATCGCCACGGTCTTCGTCGTCGCCCTGTTGGCGCTCGGCATCAACCGGATCGTACGGATGAGCGATGCCCAGCTGGCATCCGTACGGGATGTCTCGGAGGCCGCCCAGCGCGCCGTACTGCCCACGCCGCCCGACCGGCTCGCCGGGCTGGCGATCGCCGCCCGCTACGTGGGCGCGCGGGCGGACGCCCGGATCGGCGGCGACCTCTACGCGGTGCAGGACACCCCGCACGGCGTACGCCTGATCGTCGGCGACGTACGCGGCAAGGGCCTGGAGGCGGTGGAGGCCGCGGTGATCGTCATCGGCGCGTTCCGGGAGGCGGCGGAGCAGGAGGCCACCTTGGAGGCGGTGGCGGGCCGGCTGGAGCGGGCGCTGCAACGGGAGCGCGGGCGGCGAGAGGGGCCCGACCGGTACGAGGGCTTCACCACCGCCGTACTGGCCGAGATCCCCGCCAACGGGCAGTCCGTACTGCGCGTCCTCAACCGCGGCCATCCCGCCCCGTTGATGCTCACCCCGGACGGCGGACTGTGTGAGCTCGCCCCCGCCTCGCCGGCGCTGCCCCTGGGGATGGGCGAGGTGGCGAGCTGGCCGGACCGGGCGGACGAGACCTTCTTCCCGGCCGGCTCCCTGCTGCTCTTCTTCACCGACGGGGTGACCGAGGCCCGTAACCTGATCGGCCGCTTCTACGACCCGTCGATCAGGCTGCGCGGCCGCCACTTCCCGGGACCGGGCGACCTCTTGGACACGCTCATCGAGGACGTCGCACGGCATACGGGCGGGGCGCCGGCCGACGACATGGCCCTGCTGGCGGTGCAGCGGCCCCTGGGGACGTAGGGGCCGACCGGCCCTCCGAGACTGCCGGGCGGGTTCTTACGGGCGCGGGGCCGCTCAGCTCCCCGTCGTCCGCGCCGCCCCGGCCGCTTCCTCCGCACCCCGCAGCCGGTGCAGGCTCTGCCCGTGCGGGCCGGTGAGCGCGACCGGGCGCCCGTCCAGCGCAAGGGTGAGCAGCAGCTCGTCCTCGGGGCGCGGCGAGGGGTGCGCCGGCGCGGTGATCCAGGGCAGGACGGAATGGTGCTCGTTGGAGATCCAGTGCCCGCCGCCGGCCCGCCCCTCCAGCAGCGACCGTACGAGATGCGCGAACTCCGCGCGGCGGGCGGGCGGGAGGTAGGTCAGCACGGCGCTGTGGAAGATGACCAGCGTCGCCTCGGGCGGCGCCTCGGCGGCGAGCGCGGGCAGCTCGTCGATCAGATCGCCGCGCACGATCCGCGGCCGCGGCGCCGCCCGGACGGCCTCGACGGCCGCCGACAGCCGCGCCGCACGCTCCTCGTCGCCCGGCCACACGAGCGCCCGCAGCCAGCGCAGATCGTCCGGTACGGCGACCGGGTCGAGCGGGTTGAGGTCGATACCGGCACGCCAGACGATCTCGGGCAGCCGCTCGGGCAGCTGCCCGGCCGGCCACTGGGTACGGCACCCGAACACCACCGGGCTCCCCGGCGCCCCCACCTCGACCGCCCCGGCCCCGTGGGCGCCGCCCTCGTACCCGTACGCCTGCTGATACCGGTACCGATAGCGGTCGGGGTGCAGACACAGCCCCGCCGACGCGCCGACCTCCAGCAGCGCCAGCGGCTGCGGCAGACGGGCGAGCAGCGGCAGCAGGGTGGCGCAGCGGGCCGGTTCGTTGGTCTGGGTGGCGCGCTGCATGATCACCGCGCGCACCTCGTCCCAGTGCCGGATCGTCCACTCGCGCCAGCGCCCGTAGGCCGCCGCGCCGTGCGGGCCCTGCTCCGCGTGCGGGCCGTCGAGATACCGGACGGCGGCCAGCAGGAGGTTCGGCTGCCGCTTGTTGCCGGCGGGCAGCGACCCCGACAGCAGATCGCAGAACTCCGGGTCCTGGCTGATCCGCGCGCTCAACTCCTCATGGGCGTCGGACCGCCCGCGCGCCTCCCGCCAGGCGAAGTCCCGGTACCGCTCCGCCACTCCCCGCGTACCGGCATCGCTGTCGATGCACTCGTCGCTCCTGGTGTAGGGGGTGCGCGCGAGGTGTCCGGTGTTCGTGGCGCTCTCGGCGCGTCCGGCGTTCCCGACGTTGACGACCATGATCCGACGTTACTGCTCTCACGCTCCGTAATTGAGGGGCGCCCCTCCGCATAACAACTGACACACAATCATCGAGAGATCGTTTAGGGGCGCGCGGTCAACTCGCCCTGGTTTGCAACCTTGGCGGAGGAAAAAGTTCACGCCAATGCTTGTGCGGAGCACATATGGATTCGCGGGAAGGCTTGGAAAACGGCTGCGATCTCTATTACTGTCCGATAACGCAGCGCGGTCGTCCCAGCCGTCGCAAGAGGCGGCACCGCGCGCCGACGCCGAATCCCGCACGCGCACTTCACGCACCTCCAGCACTTCGAACTGCACCAAGGGAACCGGGGAACCACCTCCTTGGGGTGAATCGGACGCCCCCTCGCCAGAGGGCGCCCGTAGGAGACCTTCCTGCTCCGAACCCGTCAGCTAACCCGGTAGGCGAGAAGGAAGGAAAGGAGTGCGCCCCCGTGGCGTCCAACAGGCCTGCCCCCGAGGCTCCGTCCCCGTACGACCTCGATGACCGAGGAGCCTTCCCGGGCCCCGGTGCGGACAACAACAGCGACGGGCCGTGGGAGGAATGGAATCCCAGCGAGGATTCGCTCCGCCCCGTCCGCGGTAAGCACCGGGTGGCCAGGCAGCGTGGCGGCGGACTCGCCCGCAGCGGCACGGTCCTGGGCGTCGGCGTCATCGCGGCGGTCGGCGCGGGCGGCATGGCCGCNCCCGCAGCGGCACGGTCCTGGGCGTCGGCGTCATCGCGGCGGTCGGCGCGGGCGGCATGGCCGCGGCCGAGGACCGCCCGCCGGTCCCGATCTCGATGCCCGACATCGGCGGCATGGCCGACGACATCTCCGACAAGCTGCCGGACGCCAAGTCCCTGCCCGGCATCGGCGACCTCATATCCGGCTCGGACGCGAACGAGGGCGCCGACTCCGCCGCCTCGGCGAACGCCGCCTCCGCGGCCTCTGCAGCCTCCGCGGCCGACTCCCCGGGCCCGCTGAGCCGGACCACGCAGACGGGTACGGACGCCGGCGAGGCGCTGCGCAGCCGCATCCTCCAGCAGGCCGACGCACAGCAGGGCGCCGCCGAGCAGGAGGCCCGCGAGGCCGCCGAACAGGCCGCCATCCAGCAGGCCGCGAAAGAGGCGGCCACCCAGCAGAAGTCGGCCGAGAAGGCCGCGGCCGCCAAGGAGGCGGCAGAGCTGGAGGCCAAGCGCAAGGCGGAGGAAGCGGCCCGTCAGAAGGCGGAGGCGGAACGCCTGGCCAAACTCGCCAAGAGCTTCATCGCCCCGGTCTCCTCCTACACCCTCACCGCCAGCTTCGGCCAGGCCGGCGACCGCTGGGCCGCGGACCACACCGGGCAGGACTTCGCCGCCCCAACCGGCACTCCCGTCAAGGCAGTTCACTCCGGCACCATCACCCAGGCCGGCTGGGCGGGCTCGTACGGCTACCGCATCGTCCTCACCCTCGACGACGGCACCGAGCTCTGGTTCTGCCATCTGTCCTCGATGGTGAAGACCTCCGGCAAGGTCGACACCGGCGATGTCATCGGCCGCGTGGGCGCCACCGGCAACGTCACCGGCCCCCACCTCCACCTGGAGGTACGCCCCGGCGCCGGCGACCCGATAGACCCGATGCCGTGGCTGCGCGACCACGGCGTCAACGTCTGACGCATCCGACACCGGTTGCCGCTGGGTTGCTGAGGGGGGAGGGGGAATATCCCCCCTCCCCCCAACGCTGTAACCACGTATGACCGCGACACCACACACCCCCCGTGCCCTCAAGGCTCTCGGCTCGCTCTCCGTCTCGCCTCTCTCCCTCGGCGGCAACGTCTTCGGCTGGACCGCCGACGAGAACGAGTCCTTCGCCGTCCTCGACGCGTATGTGGCGGGCGGTGGCAACTTCATCGACACCGCGGACGTCTACTCCGCCTGGGTGCCGGGCAACAAGGGCGGCGAATCCGAAACCGTCATCGGCAACTGGCTGGCCTCCCGCGGCAATCGCTCCGATGTCGTCATCGCCACCAAGGTCGGCGCGCACCCTGACCACAAGGGCCTGTCCGCCGGCACGATCAAGGCCGCGGTCGACGAGTCCCTCACCCGGCTCCGCACCGACTACATCGACCTCTACTACACCCACTTCGACGACGAGTCGGTCGAGGTCTCGGAGTTCCTCACCGCCCTCAACGACCTCGTCCAGGCCGGCAAGGTCCGCGAGATCGCGGCCTCCAACATCTCCGCGAAGCGCCTGGAGGAGTCCCTGGCCTTCTCCGCCCGCGAGGGCCTGGCCCGCTACGTCGCCCTCCAGCCGCACTACAACCTGGTCTCCCGCGACACCTACGAGGGCGAACTCGCCGATGTCGCCGCCCGCAACGGCGTGGCCGCCGTCCCGTACTACGCCCTCGCTTCCGGCTTCCTGACCGGCAAGTACCGCCCGGGCACCACGGTCGACAGCGCCCGCTCCGAGGGCGCCGCCAAGCATGTGACAACCGACCGCGGCCTCCGCGTCCTCAAGGCCCTCGACACGGTCGCCGCCGCCCACGAGGCCGAGGTCGCCACCGTCGCCCTCGCCTGGCTCGCCGCCCAGCCCACCGTCGCGGCCCCCATCGCCAGCGCCCGCACGGTCTCCCAGCTCCCGGCGCTTCTCGCGCTCGGCGAGCTGAACCTCACCGAAGCCGAACTCAACCTGCTGACCGAGGCTTCGGCCTGACGCAGCCGGGATACGGGGGCGGGGGCGGGGCGGGCGTGCGCCATGGGCCACGCCAACGGGCGGGGCGGGTCCGGACGATGTGGTTCCAGCCCCGCCCCGCCCTGCCCCGTACGCGTACAAGCCCTCCCTGACCGGACCAGGCCTACGCCCGACGACGATCAACCGCCACCCACGAGGCGAGCGCAACCCCACCCGCCACCGCGAACACCGAAGGCCAGGCCCCGATCTTCTTCGCCAACGGATGCGACCCGGCAAACGCCGCCACGTAGGCCCCGCTCAACGCAGCCGCCGTCGCATTCCCGGCCTTCTGCTGCCACCCCCGCGCCGCCACGGCCCCCGCCGCCGCCAACGCCACACCCCCGAGCGGCCTCTTCTTGGTCCACCGGGCAACCCCATACCCGCCGACCAGCCCAGTCGCCGCAACCACACTTGTCGGTACGCCGGCCATCACAGAAACCTCCACATCAGAGACAACTCTCCCTCAGAGACAACTCCCCTGAGCCTACGCTCGGGCATTTATGCGCACCGGGGTGACAGGCGAATCATTGCCCCTGGCCAGCTGTGGGAGTTGCCACAGTGTGTCCGTCAGAGTGACCTGGTGATCACGCAGTTGGCAGTATTCGTACATGGCGAAGGCGAGCGCAACGAACCCCGTGAGTTTTGGGCCCCGACCAGGTGTCTACGAAGGCCAGCACTTCAAGAGCCATGCGGAGCTGCACGCTAAGGGCGTGCACCGGCAAAGCGGACGGGGAATCTCCGGTACCGCGAGAGAAGGCGTGGACTCCATCGTTCTCTCCGGCGGCTACGTCGACGATGTGTATGGGGAATCCGAGATCGTCTATACCGGCGAGGGTGGACGCGACCGGACAACGCAGCGCATGGTTGCCGACCAGACCATGGACGAACGTGGGAACGCCGGGCTGTTGCTGAACCAGGCTCTGGGCAATCCGGTACGCGTGATTCGTGGCTTGAAGATCAAGCGGCAGAAAGCCACTGGCGGCTACGAGTACTGCGGTCTCTTCCGTGTGGCAGAGAGCTGGACCACCATCGGTAAGGAAGGCTTCCGCATCTGCCAGTTCCGGCTTCTTAAGATCGAGCCTGGCGAATCGGTAAAGCCGCAGCCGGTGTCACGGGAGGGGGATACGACCACCGACCTGGAAGAACAAGTCCGTCGGACCGTCGAATACGAGCGCCGTATGCGCGACTCAACGGTGGTGCGACAGGTCAAAGAGATGTACGACGACACCTGCCAGGTGTGCGGTGTGCGGTTGGTGGTGTCGCCTGACAACAAAGCGATTAGCCAGGCCGCCCATATTCAAGCCTTGGGGAGGCCGCACAACGGCCCGGACAAGGTGTGGAATGTGCTGTGCCTCTGCCCGAACTGCCATGCACTCTTTGACCGCGGTGCTCTCCAGCTCACCGATGGCTTTGATGTGATCGATGGGCTCACGCAGAAGTTCATGGGCGCTTTGACGCGAGTCAGGGAGCACCAGATAAAGGTTGAGTGCGTCCGTCAGCACCGATCCCGTTGGGCAGAACGCACCGTGGCACCCGCCGAGTTCGACGATGTGCTGTAACGGGTCTCCACCACGGCAGCGGTCACGCCTAGGAATCGGGCGGCGTGCTTGTAGCGCTCGGCTCGCACGCCCGTTGTGCGCTGACCAACGCACCCTCCAACGCCGGCTGCCCCCACGGCTGATAGTGCCGTAGATGCCGCAGGAGGTGCTGTTCCCGGGTGGTGAAGTCGGGGGTGGGGCCCGTGAGGTGGGCGCGGCGGCGGTGGAAGGAGAGGGTGGTGGCGAGGGTGGTGTATTCGGTGACGGCGCGGGCGGCGGCGGGGCCTTGGGTGCGGCGGGTCATGTCGCGGGCCAGGGCGCGGGTTTTGAGGGAGGAGAGGGCGGTGGGTTCGGCGGGGGCGAGCCAGCCGGCGGTGATGTAGGGGGCGAGGTAGTGGTGGAGGGAGAGGAGTTCTTGGCGGCGGGCCCAGATGGCCAGCCAGGTGAGGGCCATGAAGAGCGGGACCATGAAGAGCCCGTAGACGGTGAGGAAGCCGAGGTCGCCGAGGGTGGAGGCGGCGTTCCAGATGGCGTGCAGGAGGACGGCGGTGAGCAGGCCGAGCAGGGCGAGCGCGGTGCGGGCGGCGCGGCGGCGGGGGTAGCGGGTCGCGGCGATGCCGAATGCGAGGCCGGTGAGGATCGTGAAGAGGGGGTGGGCGAAGGGGGAGACGATGATGCGGAGGAAGAAGGTGCCGGCGGTGAGTGAGTCCAGGCCGGAGTGGCCCAGGGATTGGTCCTCGCCGAAGGCGTTGCCCAGATAGAGGATGTTCTCGGTGAAGGCGAAGCCGGTGGCGGTGATGCCGGCGATGACGATGCCGTCCGTGATGCCGTCGAAGTCGCGTCGGCGGAAGCGGTAGAGGAGAAGGACGGCGGCGGCCTTGACCGCCTCCTCGACGACCGGGGCGATGACGGTGGCGCCCCAGGCCTCGGCCTCGGAGGGGGAGGCGGCGGCGATGTTGGCGGCCAGCCAGTCGGTGGCGAACCCGTTGGCGAGGAGCGCGACCAGGGTGGCGGCACAGGCGCCCCAGGTGAACGCGAACACGAGGTTGCGCCAGGGCTCGGGCTCGATGCGGTCGAGCCAGCAGAACGCCGCGATCAGGGGCGGCACGGGGAAGACGGCCAGTCCGAGGCCGACGAGGAAGCCCTCGGTACCCGTCTCCTGGCGGACCAGTCCGGTGATCATTACGGCGGAGAGCGCGAGCAGCGAGACCAGAGCGGTGGCACGGAGATATCTGCTGTGCCAGAGGGCCGTCCGGCGGCGGGTGTGGGAGCGCTCGTGCGGCCGGCCGTGCCCGGGTGTGGGGCACGGCTCGTCTGCGTGGGGTGTGTACGGGGGAGGGACGGGCGGGTGCGGGGGCGGCTGGGACGGGTACACCCATCGACCCTAGCGAGGGGCGTTCGCCTTACGCGCCGCGGCGGCGGAAGAGCAGATCGTGGACGACATGCCCCTTGTCCAGGCCCTGGCTCTCGAACTTGGTGAGCGGCCGGAAGTCTGGACGGGGCGCATAGCCGGGGTAGAGGTTTTCGAGCGTCGGCTCGGCGGAGAGGACCTCCAGCATCTGCTCGGCGTACGGCTCCCAGTCGGTCGCGCAGTGGACGAGGGCGCCGGGCGCGAGCCGGGTGGTCGCCAGGGCGATGAACTCCGGCTGGATGAGGCGGCGCTTGTGGTGGCGCTTCTTGGGCCATGGGTCGGGGAAGAAGACGCGCAGGCCGGCGAGGGAGGCGGGGGCCAGCATCTCGCGCAGCAGGATGATCGCGTCGCCGTTGGCCACCCGGATGTTGGACAGGCCGTTCCGCTCCGCGAGACCGAGCAGATTCCCCTGGCCGGGGGTGTGCACATCGCAGCCGAGGATGCCCGTGTCCGGGTCGGCGGCGGCCATCTGTGCCGTGGCCTCGCCCATGCCGAAGCCGATCTCCAGCACGACCGGCCGCCCGTCGAAGAACGCGTCGAGATCGATACGGGAGAGCCCGTCGATGTCCCGCCCCCACGTCGGCCACAGGCGGCGCAGCGCATCGGCCTGGGTGGGCGAGACCCGGCTACGGCGGGGCTGGAAGGAACGGATCCGCCGCTCGTGGTGCGAACCCGCGGGGTCGGCCGCGGGCCCGGTCCCGTCGGGGAACATGGGCTCGCTGCGGCGGGGGCCCGGGGCGGCAGGCCGGACGGCGGCCACGGCGACGGCTTCCGGAGCGTCTGGTTCCGCGGCGGTGGTGGCGGGGGCGGTGGGGTTCTCGGACACAGTGCATCGATTCTACGGGGGCACAGATTCGAGGGAGGAAATCCCGGGGCTCACCTGGAGCATTCAAGGCCCTGGCCGGGGCGGGCGGGGCGGAACCCTTTACGGAAAGGGAGGTTCGCGCGGTGTGTAGCGGCATGCATACGATGCGGCGCTGACGTGTGCAAAACAAACCAGGGGGTTGGTTCATCGTGTCGCAGGGCGGCCATGGGTACGCCGGGAATCCGCAGGGGCCACAGCCGCCCGGCCAGGGGGCCCCGGGAGTGCCGCCCGTGGGCCCGCCGGCACCGGGTCAGGCCGTACCGCCGCCCGTCCCTCCGCAGGGCCGGCAGCCCGGGCCGCACGGGGGAGCCCCCGGGTATCAGCCCCAGGGGCAGCCCGGCCCGCCACCGGCCGGTGGAGCGTACGGTGCCCCCGGCCAGCCGCCCGCCGGTCCGGGCCAGATGCCCGCCGCCCCCGGCCCGTACGGCGCTCAGCCCGGGCCG
>NZ_QUAC01000232.1 GCF_003389455.1 Streptomyces inhibens
GGGGCGGGCGAGGGCTCGGGGGGCGAAGCCGGGGTGGGGGCAGGGACAGGGGCGGTGGCAGGCGCGGGCATGGGCGCTGCGGAGTGTTGCGCGGCGGGCGGCCGGCCGGTGACGGCTCCCGATGCCGCCGCGGCGGGCGCGGGTGCGGGTGCACTGCCCGTGGCCCGGTCAGCGGGGAACCGTTCAGCCAGGCCCTCCAGGAGCCGGATGTAGGCCGCACGCTTCGGTGGCCGCGGCTCGGTCCGCCCCGACTCCCAACTGGTGATGGTCTCGCGCCGCACCGACAGCGCCTTGGCGATCTGATCCTGGCTCAGACCACCGGCCTCGCGCAGCCGCTTACGCTCGGCCGGCTCCGGCAGCGCATCCGGTGCGGCAGCCTGTTCGAGCAACGCATCAACCGACGCAAAGAGCTCGTCCTGCTCGTTCGGCACGGGGAACACCTCCGCCCCCACCCTATCCGAAACGCACTCCAGATCACCCGCAAAACACACGCCGGATCGCACCTTCGGGAGCCGCCGCGTGACGCCGTACCGACCTGCAGCCGGCCGTGAGCCGTACGGGACGTCCGCATTACGGGACAGGAGCGGTACGGGGCACAGCAGGAGCACGAATTCCGGCACGCCCTCTCGCCACGCGCCTCCCCGCCGTAGGACCATGGCACGCTCGCCTCGCACGTGTCCCGCCCGCACACGTCCCGCCTCGCACATGTCTCTCGTTCCGTACGCCGTGTCCTCGGGAGGACCCCGATCATGCGCAGACCGATTGCCGTACGCGGCCCCGTCGCCCTGCTGATCACCACGCTTCTTCTCGGACTGTCGCTCGCAGTCCCGCCCGAGACACTCGCTCACGCCGCAAACACATCTGGTTCAGCCCCCGTGTCGGCCGACGCGTACTGGACTCCGCAGCGGATGAGGGCCGCCGAACCGGCCTCCGTCACAAGGAGTTCGCGAGCGCCGCGCTCGGCGGCCGACCCCACGCCGCCGAGCCACCCGTTCGACGGCCTCCCCCAGGTGGGGACATTCTTCTGGACGGACGGCACCAACACCGGCCGGTTCTGCGGCGGAACGGTCGTCCACAGCCCGTACCGCGACCTCGTGGTCACCGCCGCACACTGTCTGCGCTCCCCGAACCCCAAGCGCTATCTGTCATTCGTGCCGCAATATCACGACGGCCAGAAGCCGCACGGCATCTACCCCGTCGACCGCATCTACATCGACCAGCGCTACTACGACCTCGGAACCGACGCGGGCGCTCGCTGGGACTACGCGGTCGTGCGGCTCGCGGCGCGCCAGGACGGGGCCGAGGTGGAGGAGGTGACCGGCGGCTACCACCTCCGCCCGTACCCGGGGTACGACCACCGGAACGTACGGCTCATCGGCTACCCCGGCAACAGCGACACCACCCACCCCAAGCCGCTGGACTGCACCTCTTCCACGCACCGATACACCAGTACGGACCCGGCCGCCCCCGGCGACTTCCTGGAGATCGCGTGCGCCGGCTACATCGGTGGCACCTCCGGCGGCCCGTTCCTGGTACAGGACTTCACCGGTTACGCCCTGATCGGCGTCATCGGCGGCTATCACACAGGAGGTGACTTCCCCGACGTCTCCTACAGTTCGTACTTCACGCTCGACACGCTGGCGCTCTACCTCCATGCCGTCCGCGGCGACACCCCCGCCGGGCCGCGCCAGGCCTCATCGCCGAATTGATCGTGAGACCGCTCGCTCAGGACCGGGCGGATCCGTTCTCGATCCGAAACTGCTCCACCAGTTCCTCGAACTGCTCGGCGTCACCCTCACACAAGACGGCTTCCCGCGCCTCGCCCACGACGGCGCGCACCCGGTCTGCCACCTCCGCGGCCGTTCTGCCGGACGTATAGATGCCGAGCACGAGGACAACGGATTCGCCGCCATCGGATTCGCCGCCGTCGGCGCGCTCGTCGGCACCAAGGGTGAATCCCCACGGCACCTCGCAGGGACCCTTGTGCCACTCGTCCGGACACAGAACTCGCACGATCGATTCCTGCAGCGCAAGAGCCTCCTCCGTGCCCGCACACCCGTGGATCCGTATCTCGTACACGCGCGGCTCGTCCCCCACCGACATACGCCCTCCTCCGCGTCCCCTACTGACGAAACGACTCGACGGTAGTGACGGCCGCCCGTCACCGCATCACGTTTTCCCGTCCGATCCACCGTCAGCTATATGACTCAGCCATGAACGAGGACCACCAACTCCTGGAGGCAATGGGGCCGCCGACCGGCAGCGGGGCCAGATCGCCTCCAGTTCCCCGATGCATTCGACCATCAGCGTGCCCCATCACCTCTCACCTCGCGGCTGAGCGACAATTTCACCTGCCGCCTTCCGCCATCCGATCTGCCGCACCATCACCCACCAACCTGGCCGAGCGTCGCATTAGCCCCTGTTAATGTCAGTTTCAGGGGAAGGCCGGGTTGCCCAGCCGGGCCCGCAGTGGAAGGTGACGCCCGTTGGTGCCGTCGTTTCTCGCCGCCGTACTGAACCGCCTCTTCGGAGATGAGGCGTGGCGCCGACTTCACGCACGAGCGGCGTTCTGGGTCACTGTGGTCATGACCGCGGTACTTCTTGCGGGTGCCGCTCTGGTCGTCGTCGCCGAATCGGGTGCGCAGCACGCGAATATCACGTCCTATCCGAAGGCCTTGTGGTGGTCGCTCGAGACGGCGACCACCGTCGGCTACGGGGACTTCTACCCGGTGACACTCTGGGGCCGCATCATCGCGTCCCTCTTGATGCTCAGCGCCATTACCGCGTTCGGTGTCATTACGGCGGCCCTCGCGACCTGGTTTGTCGGTCACGCTCAGCAGGACATGATCCGCCTGGGAAAGGCCGTGGGGAACCACGCACGCGAGGACGCGGAGACGCTCCGCTCGGAGCTGCACACTCTGCACGCCCGCTTCGACCACGTCGAAAACCTGATCAGGGACAAAGGCCCGCACTCCACCCCTTGAGCGAGAAGTGCGGGCTGGGACAGTCCCCTGCCGATGGGCAAGTGCGGGTGCCCCAGGGCATCGGTCAGGCGAGAGGCAGGGAGAGCCGGTTCCGGTTCACAGGGACCTGGGGAATACGTGTTCGTACCGTGCGCTGCGTGTCTAAGGTAGGGAGCGTGATCGATTCCGCTGATGTCCGCCGTATCGCTCTTTCCCTGCCGGAGACGGTGGAGAAGGAGGCCTGGCAGATGCCCACCTTCCGAGTCGCCGGGAAGATGTTCATCACGATCCCCGACGATGAGACATCATTTGCCGTGAGATGCCCCATCCACGAGCGACAGGAGCTGATCGCGGCGGAACCCGAGAAATTCTGGGTACCGCCGCACGAGGCCAGCTCTTCTTGGGTGAGGGTTCGGCTTGCCCAGTTGGAGGACCTGGAGGAGCTGCGGGACATCCTCGTCGACTCCTGGAAGCAAGCAGCCCCGACACGGCTGTTGGACGCTTTCCCCGGGACGGAATGAGTTTTCCCGGGACGGAGTGAGCGGGAGTAACGTCCCGCTGGTCGGGCGTCGACGGAAGAGCCGCGTCCGCCCCGTCTCACCACCACTTGACCGGCGGGGAAGGCATCACTGGTGGCGGCGGCGCAGATCGCTCCAGTCCAGTGCTTGGGACGCCTTGAGTTGGGAGTGCTCGGCGGCCTCGCGGGTTTCGGCGAGGACATCGCCGTGCTTCTCGACGAGTTCTTCGTAGATCGGGGTACGGCCGGAAGAGTGCGCGGTGGTGTTCATATCGGTGGTCCCATTCCCGTGTAAGTAATTGGCTGCGGCTTGGTAGGTTTTCGCCGCCCCGGGAAGAAGGGAGCACCTCAGTTGTCAGCTGAACAGTTGGTGCGCAAAGGGAGGTTGTTCCCACTCGTGCGCCGCTCCCCCGTGCGGCGCGGACATCGTTTCACGCGGATAGGGAGCCCGTAAAGATCATCCCAGCGCCTGAGACCTTTGGTGATTGAACGCACACTGTTCGCGTTCCGGCTCCTCCCCCTTTGGTCCGAAGCAGGCGTTTCGTTCGGCGGCTCGCGGGCGCACGCGCCCGTCGCATCCCCGACCGAGCAGCGAGGGACAGCAGCCGGCCCACGCTGGGCTCGTCGCCGAGGCCGCCGCCCTCCAACCAGTCAGGTTTGTCGTACACGGCGGTGCCCGCACTGCCGCCGCTCAGTCGCCGGAAGCGCCGCCCTCCCCGGTGGGGCCGGTGAGGTAGCCACCATCCCTATCGACCGTCAGGCTCCGCGCGGACAGCTGCTCGTCGTCCCTCAATTCCGAAGACCGATTTTCGCGAAGTTCAGCAAACACGGCGGTGGAATAGCCGGTGATGCGACTCCATCAAACCGTCGAGGAGCAGGGATTTGTCGGCGGTGTAGTTGTGCTCCGCCTTTCGCTGAGAAGGCAGTGAGTGAACTGCAGGACGAGCAAAGGCCTACGACGGCCGCCCGCTTCCGCGTGGGTGAACTGATTGCGGGGCGCTCGCGGGCCGGGCTTCTCGCGGGCTCCGGTGAAAGAGGTAAGGAAAGACGTACGGAAAGAGGTTCGGAACGAGGTGCGCGAGTGATCGGCTGCGCTGGTCGGGGGACGGTGCGGCTCGGCGAACCGGGGACGGGAGGTCGCGTACAGATACTGAGGGCATGCCGGGAATCGCTGGGGCAGGTGTGCTGATGGTGGGGGCCGGATGAGCGCGCGGGAGGTGGCCGTTACGGGGTTGGGGCTGGTCACGCCTGCGGGGGTGGGGGTGGCCGCCACATGGCAGGGGGTGCTGGGCGGCGAATCCGCCGCAGCGGGTGATCCGGCTCTTGCTGAATTGCCCGTGAGCTTCTGCTGCCGTGTGCCCGACTTCGATGCGGCGGAGCGCCTGGGGCGCCGGTTGTCCTGGCGCTTGGACCGGTTTGCGGCGATGGCCCTGGTGGCTGCCCGTGAGGCGGTGGCCGATGCCGGTCTCGACGCGGGGGGCTGGGATCCGATGCGGGTAGGTGTGGTCCTGGGAGTCGGCACGGCGAGCATGGAGCGTTACGAGACGGAGTTCCACAAACTCGCCGGCGGGCGGGCGACCGATATTTCTCCGTTGGCCATTCCTCGCAGTGTGCCGAACATGGTCGCCGGCGAGCTGGGGATGGATCTGCAGGTTCGCGGACCGAATTTGACGGTCAGTACGGCGTGCGCGTCGGGTGCGACCGCTTTGGGTACCGCCCGGCAGTTGCTGCTCGCGGATGTCTGCGATGTCGTGGTGGCAGGCGGGAGCGAATCGCTGTGCAGTCGCGTTCCCGCGGCGTGTTTCCACCAGATGGGTGCGCTCTCGCGCCGTGTTGACGACCCTGCCGGCGCCTCCCGCCCCTTTGATGCGGAGCGCGACGGGTTCGTCCTGGCGGAGGGGGCCGGGGTGCTCGTTCTGGAGCGGGTGGAGCATGCGCGGGCCCGCGCAGCCAAGGCCCGGGCCTATCTGGCGGGGTACGGGGCATCGTGCGATGCGTACCACTTCACCGCGCCGCACCCAGAAGGGCGTGGGGCGGTCGAGGCCTTGGAGGCCGCGTTGGGCGATGCCGGGATGGAGCCGGGGGACATCGACCATGTCAATGCTCATGGCACCTCGACGGTGCTGAACGACCGCGCCGAGGCGCGGGCGTTGCGGCAGGTGTTCCGTAGGCCGCCGCCGGTGACCGCGGTGAAGGGCGTGCTGGGGCATTCGGCCGGGGGCGCGGGGGCGATCGAGGCGGCCTGCACGGTGTTGACGCTTCAGGAGCAGGTGGTCCCGCCGACGGCGAATCTGCAGTGCCTGGATCCGGACATCGATCTGGATGTGGTCAGCAAGGCTCCGCGGCAGTTGCGGATGTCGGCGGCGGTGAGCAATTCGTTTGGCTTCGGCGGGCAGAACGCTGTGCTGGTGTTTCGCGCGGCGCCATGAGGAAGGCAGCGGGGAGAGGGATTCGAGGCCGTTGGGCATGGGGCCGCGTCTGCGCTCCGCGACGGCTGCGACCGATGCTGCTGCGGCCGCTGTCACCCTTGCCGCCCTCGCGAACCCCGCTGCGGCTCCCGCTCCCGCGAGTTCACGCGAATGCTCGATGGCGCCTGTGTGCCTGTTCACCAACAACTCGACATACGCGTATAAATAAGACAATCGCCAGTAAGCGGGTGTTGTGGTGCGTGGCTCGGCGGCCCTGCCGTGTCGTGGCCGGCACGCGGTCGAAGGAGTGAATCGTTGATCACGGTCACCGGTGCCACCGGCTTTCTCGGAGCACATCTGCTTGCCGCGCTGCTGCGCAGGGACGACCGCCCTGTCTGCGCCCTCGTACGGGATGATCCGGCCACGGCTCGGGAGCGATTGTCGCGGGCGGTGCGCAGTACGGGTGCCCGCTGGGAGGAGGCCGAGTTCCAGCGGCGAGTGACCCCGGTCAAGATCGATCTGCCCGCGCCTCGGCTGGGCCTGTCCGCCGAGGACCACCACGCGCTGGCGCGTCAGACGCAGGAGCTGTGGCACTGCGCCGCCGACACCAGCCCACTGGGACCGGTGGCGGCGCTGCACCGGACCAATGTGGAGGGCACGGGCCGCGTCCTGGAGCTGCTGGATGCCGGTGAGCGCGAGGCGCGGCTGTTTCACATCAGCACTGCGTTCGTCGCCGGCGAGCGGCGCGAGGGCATGGTGCTCGAAGACACGCTGGACGAGCGGTACGGGTTCGCCACCCTGTATGAGGAGTCCAAGTACCGCGCGGAAGTACTGGTGCGTGACTGGTCGCAGGACAAGGGCCGGCCGGCGGTGGTGTTCCGCCCGAGTCTGCTGGTGACCGACCGGCCTGCTCGTACGGGTGAGCCACGGCATTGGCTGGCGGTCCAGGCTGCGCGGACGAGCCTGCTCGGGCGGCAGGGGCCCGCGCTCGTACTACGCGCATCCGGTGTGCCTGCCGAGGACGTGACGTTCCCCTATACGGCGCGTGTGCCGGGCCGGCCGGATGCCGTCGTCAATCTGCTGCAGGTCGACTGGGCGGTGGCGGCGATGCTGCGATGTGCCGCTCGTGAGCCGGGCGAGGCACGTGGCGTGGGCGGTGCGAAGGGCGTGAACAGCCCGAGTGGCCCGAGCAGTCCCAGCACTCCCAGCAGTCCCAGCAGTCCCAGCAGTCCCAGCAGCCAGGGCGACCCGAGTGGCCTGGATAGAGCGAGCGACCTGCTGGTGACGACCTACCACGTATCGCACCCTCAGGACTGTTCGGTGCCGTGGCTGATGCAGATCGCCCTGGAGACGTGCGACTGGCTCGACGTCGAACTGGATCCGGAGCTCACCCCGGAGCGGATGAGGCCCCTGGACCGGTCCCTGATGCGGCTGGCCGCCGGGCTGGATCCGTACTGGTGGTCCCGCCGTGGCTACGACCGGTCCGGGCTGGAAGCCGCGACGGCAGGCCTGGAGCCGCCGGCGGCGCTGTCGGCGCAATACGTGCGCTCGGGCATGACGGCGTCCTCTTCATCTGCCGGTTCTGCATGCGCCGGTTCCGCATCCGCCGGTACGTCTCCTGACGGCACTTCACCTCCCGGTACTTCACCTGACAGCACTTCACCTGACAGCACCCCACCCGCCGGTACTTCAACTGCCGGTTCCGCACCGAAGGGAGCCGTGACGGCTCATGTCTGATTCCTACACCGCGATCTGCGAGGCGCTGACGGAGACGTTCGGCGTCGAGCCGGCTGATCTGCGGCCCGATGTGAGTTTCGAGCAGCTTGAGGTCGACTCACTCGCGCTCCTTGAACTCGCCATCGTGATGTCCGAACGCCTCGGCGTGACCGGGGAGGCCGACCTGCGTCCTGCCACGACGCTCGGTGAGGCGGCCGAATTCGTCGACGCGCTGCGGTCGCCGTCCGGCATCGCGGGCGGGGCCGCACAGGAGGCTCGGACCACGGCCGGGTGAGTGGGCTCCGCTCCCCCACCCACGCGACAGCCGTAGCCGGCGGAAGCAGTCGTCCGACCGTCACTGCTGGGGTGCTTCGGCAGGCGTAGGCGGTGGACCGACCGGAGGCTGTCCGGGTCCGACAGGAGCACTGGCAGGAGCGCTGGTGTCCGGGTCCGCGAGGGGCTGTGGGCCGCGCCGGCGTCGACGTCGGGGCGACCGGGTACGGGCCGGGGCCCACCAGTTGGCGCGCCCGGCCAGTCGCATCACCGCCGGTACCAGCACGCCCCGCACCGCCGTGGCATCGACGACAACGGCCAGCGCGAGGCCGAACCCCAGCTCCTTGAGCAGCAGCACACCCGAGGAGGCGAGTGCGCCCATCGCCACGGCCACGGCGAGGGCGGCCGCGGTGAACAGGCGGCCGGTCCGGGCGATGCCGTGGACGACCGCCTCCGTATTGTCTCCGGTGGCCCGGTAGTGCTCCTGGATACGGGAGAGCAAAAACAGTTCGTAGTCGACGGACAGACCGAATGCCACGCTGAACAACAGCAACGGAATGGTCATGTCCAGCGTGCCGGTGGCGGTGAAGTCACCCACCAGCCAGCGCAGGTGGCCGTCCTGGAAGACATGGACGATGCCCCCGAGCGCCGCGGTAAGGCTGAGCGCTGCCACGGCGAGCACCTTCAGCGGGATCACGACGCTGCGGGTGAACCAGAACACCACGGTCATGGTCCCCGCCGCGATCAGCGCCGCCGCCAGCGGCAGCCGGCTCGTCAATGCATCGCGGGCGTCGACGACTTGCGCGGCCCAGCCGGCGACATGCCCGGGGCCGGGGGACGGCAGACCACGCACCGCGTGGACCAGGTCGGCCGCGCGCTCCGACTGTGGGTCGGGCACCATCGACACCGTCGCCACGGTGCCGCGCCCTCGGCGGTCGGGCGAAAACGTACGGAGATGGGAACGGGCACGGCGATCGGGATGGGGATCGGGAAGGGCGCGCTGCGGCCGAGCCTCGCCCACCCGCCGGCCGCCCACGTACCGTCCCGTCACCGTCACGGCGCCGCGGACACCCGCCAGCGCGGACAGCCTTCGCCCGTACGCATCGAGCGCCGCCTTGTCGGCATCCGGATCGGCCCGCGGCAGTACCACCGCCAAGGTGCCCTCCGGAGGCGTGCCCCATTCCCGGCGGACGAGATCGGCCGTCGCATGGGCCTCGACGCCGGTCGGCAGAATCCTCTCGTCGGCCAGCCCCAGACGCCCGTGCCCGAAGGGCAGCACCATCACCGTGAGCAGCAGCATGCAGGCCGCTCCCCACCACAGCGGACGCCGCGTCACCGCCCGGGCCACGGCACGCCACAGCGGACTGTCCCGGCCGATCGTCGGCGCCGGTGCCCACCGCACGCGTGCCAGCGGATCGAGCGACTCCATCCGCGGTCCCCAGCACGTCAGGACGGCCGGCAGCACGACGACCGCCGTCAGCGCCGCCAGGACGACGACCGCCATCCCTGCGTACGCCATCGAGCGCAGGAACGAGAAGGGAAACACCAGCAGCGCCGCCAGGGCCGCGGTTACCGTGCCCGCCGATACGGCGACCGTACGCCCGGCCGTGGCCACACTGGCCTGCGCGGCCGCGCGCGGCACAAGTCCGCGCGCCCGCTCCTCCCGGAACCGGGCCACGATGAAGAGTGCGTAGTCCACCGCCAGCCCAAAACCCAGTGCGCCGACGAGGTTGACGGCGAATACCGAGACATCCGTGACGGCGGTGAGCACCCGCAGGACGGCCAGGGCGCCCACAGCCGACAGCCCGCCGACCACCACCGGGAGCAGCGCCGCCGCCAGTGACCGGAACGCCAGGGCCAGGATCGCGAACGTCAGCGGAGCCGCGATCAGCTCGGCCCGCACCAGGTCCGTACGTGCCTGCTCGGTGGACTGCGCGAGGCTCCAGGCGGGTCCGGTGGCCCGGACCGCGAAGAGGCCGCCGTGTTCGGTGTAGCGCGGCACGAGCCGCTGCGCCGTGCGGGCCGTGTCGGTCTCGCTGCCGGACAGATCGGCCAGCACGAGAGCGGAGCGGCCATCGGCCGAACGCAACGCCCCGTCTGCCTCGGTCCAGTACGAGCGCGCCCGGGACACACCGCGCTCGGCGGCCAGCCGCTCCGTGATACGACGTCCCGCCGCTTGCACCGCCGGGCTGTCCAGCGCGCGCCGGGACGGCCGTAGGACCAGGACAAGTTCGGGCCGATCGGCCCCGAAGCGAGCCGCCCACGCCTCGGCTCGCGCAGACGGCGTCCCGGACGCGGCGAATCCCCCGACGGAGAGCCGCTCGGACAACCCTGACGCCGCGCAGGCGAACACGATGCACAGAAGTCCGGCCACGATCAGCACCCGGCGAGGGAACGCCGCACACCAGCCGCCGAACGAGCGCTCCCGTCGGCCGCCCTTTTTGCCGTCTCTACTCGATTTCGTCCACATTCCCGCCATGTTCCAGCCGCGCTGCCGGTGAGGGCATGTGACGCGCCGCCACCCGGCTGCATGGAGCAGGCGGCGGAGCCTACGGCCGTCTCGTCGCGCCATGCCACCGCGCCCTGTTGCAGGATTGCACCGATGGACCTGGGGAGACCGGAGAGACCGCGAAGAGACGGGGGCGGGGCAGCAGATGCGCGTAGTGACATGGAATGTGTGGTGGCGGTTCGGCCCATGGGAACAGCGCAGGAAGGCCATTCTCACGACGCTGCGCGACCTACGGCCCGACATCGTCGGGTTGCAGGAGGTGTGGGCCGGCGGCGGGGAGAATCTGGCGGAGTGGCTCGCCCAAGAGCTCGATATGCACTGGACGTGGGCCGCCTCAACGGCGCCCGAGCGATGGCAGAAACGGCTCGGTGACTCGACGCTGGACTTCGGCAACGCCGTGCTCAGCCACTGGCCCCTCATCGACCGCGCGGTGGCCCGGCTGCCCTCGGCGGAGGGCGACGACGACGGCCGGCTGGCCCTCTACGCACGGGTGGGCGCGCCGACACACCAAGTGCCGTTCTTCACCACCCATTTGACCTCGGACCTGCACGCCTCGGTCCTACGTTGCGCACAGGTCACGGCGCTGGCCGAATTCGTCGCAGCTCACCGCGGTGGGACCAGCTTTCCGCCAGTGGTCACCGGCGATTTCAACGCCTGGCCGGACTCCGACGAGATCCGGCTGCTCGGCGGCTACAAGACCGCCCCCGCCGTTCCCGGCCAGGTCCTCCTGGACGCCTGGGAGTACGCCGATCCGGCCGCCCCCTCGGCCACTTGGGATGCGGCGAATCCGTACATCGCGCCCGGCGGCGACCCGAGCGTACGGGTCGACTACATCCACATCGGACCACCGGGGCCCGGCGCTCTCGGCGCCGTCCGCTCCATCCGGCGCGCGGGTGACGCGCCCATCGACGGCGTGTGGCCCTCCGACCATGCGGCAGTAGTCGCGGACCTGAGGGACACCCCACGGGAAGCCGACCAGTCGAAGCGCCGGCTACAGAAGAGAACAGCAGAAAACAGAACAGAAACAGAAGCTGGAGGCAACCACGTGAACGAGCCGCTGTACGTACGGTTCCAGGGAACCACGCGCAGCCCGAGAGGCCACTTCCCCGGCATCTTCGCCCTCGCCAACGGCCTTGCGCGGGACGGCAGGCTCAGCGAAGAGCAGTACCGGTTCTGGCGCGCCGGCAACGACTGGTACGACGCCAACTACGCCAACCCCTCCGACCTCGACCCCACGGTCTACGATCGCGAACTGCACCCGGGCGCCGTGGCGTGGTTCAAGACCACGGCCGTACATCTCATCGACCGGGTGGACGGCTACCTGGAGCTGCTGGCCCACCATGAAGTGCCCTGCGAGCGGGTCGAGTCCGCGAGCCCGGGAAGGATCATTTACGAGGACGACGATCAGGTCGTGGTGGTGCCGTGGGAGCCCGACCGCCCGCTACCGCTCGGACGCACGACAGCCGAGGAGGAGGCCACCGGCCCATGACTCGCGACCCATGATTCTCGGTCCATGACTCGCGGCCGTCCTTGCGCCGAGGTCCATCTGTCACGGCCCTGGGCCACCCCCTCCGTCACGCGGCCGGCGCCACTGTCCCACCCCAGGCTGCGCTCGATGGGGTAGACCAGGACCGGCGGCAACTCCTGATCCCTGAGCATGATGGGGCTGCGCCAGCAGAAGAAGGACGGGATCAGCCGCAATCCGCGCCCGCCCAGGTGGAGTTCACGATCCGCACTTCCGGTACGCAGCTCCAGTACGGGCGACTGCCAGCGCAGCTCCGGGTTCAGGGTGCTGAGCAGCCGCTGCACTCCGCCCCCTTGCAGGGCCCGGCTGCGCACCGACCGGTCCGCCTCGACATGACTGCGGAGCTGGGTCTCGTACGGCTCGATGGCCGCGGTGTAGTAGTCGCGCACCGCGTCCGCGATCCGAGGAAGATTCCTTCCGGTCAACTCTCGTATCCACAAAGGTGTTTGGTGGGCACGAGAGAGCCGCCCGAGATCGGCGCGAAGTCGAACCCGCGAGGTGGCCGCCAGGCTCTGCAGGCCCTCCTCCAGGCCGCGGGCGGACGCGTCGGGGGTGAGGAAGTCGGGGCTGTAGCCGCTCGGTGGCGCGAGCGCGAGCAGTCCGCGCGCCGGTCCGTCGAGCCGGGACAGCGTCCGCTGTCGCCAGCGGGCGAACGTCGCGGCCCCGTGGCGACTCTGGAGCACATGCAGACTGAGCAGCACCTCCCACAGCGGGTCGGGCCGCTCGGCGACATACGTCCTGGCAAGGTCTTCCACGCTGAAGTGAATGCGCACGGCCATCCGTGCTCCCCCGTCTCCCCCGGTCACAGGACACCGCTGAACGGCGGCGCCCTAAGGGTTTTCAGCGTACGACTTGCCCGTAAACGGTCAAGGAACCACTCCGCACGTCGGCAGCCGAAGCCCGACAGTTCCCCAATTCTTCCCTGTTCGCGGGGTGTTGCGGCAGCTCATGAACGCGTGGCGGCCGAGCCGTGTCCCACCGGACTCCATCGGCGGCAGAACCGGTGGGACACGGCCACTGCCCCGGCGATCACTCCTCGTCGGCGAGGCGCAGCAAGGCGGTTGCCAGCACATCGACGCCATGCGCGCAGGTCTCGGGAGTGGAGTACTCGCGTGGGTTGTGGCTGATGCCGTCGTACTCGCCGCGGACGAAGATCATGGCGGTGGGGCAGAGGGCAGCGATTTCCTGGGCGTCGTGTCCGGCACCGGAGAGCAGGGAGAGATGAGCGAGACCGTGGTCGTCGGCGGCCCGGGCGATGACCTTCTGTACGCCTTCGTCGAAGGGGACAGGGGCAGTCCTGGCCATCCGGCGGGTGGCGATGGAGAGTCCGGGCTGCCCGGTTTCCAGGGTCCGGAGGAAGGCCGCGAGATCCTCCTCGGCGCGGGCCATGGCGGCGTCGTCGGGGTTGCGCAGGTCGACGGTCAGCTCCGCGCGGGCCGGGACGATATTGGTGAGGTCCGGGTGGACGATGAGGTGTCCGACGGTGGCGCGCAGCTCGCCGTACGAGCCGGAGTCGACCATGGCGCGCAGCCGCACGATGAGCTGGGCCGCCGCGAGCCCGGCGTCGGCGCGCAGTTCCGTGGGCGTGGTGCCGGCATGTGCGGCGCGGCCGTGGAAGGTGATCTCCTGCCAGGAGATGCCCTGGACGCCGGTGACGACGCCGACCTCAACCCCGGCCCGAGCCAGGACGGGCCCCTGCTCGATGTGGCACTCCACATAGGCGTGCGGGGCGTCGAGGCGCTCGTCGACGGGACCGGCGAATCCGGTGCGGGCCAGCTCGTCGCCGAGGGTGGCGCCGTCGCGGTCGGTCAGGGCGTGCGCGTAGGCCGCGGACAGACGGCGGGCTGCGACCGCGCTGCCGAGCATGTCGGTTCCGAACCGGACGCCTTCCTCCTCGGTGAAGACGGCGACCTCCAGGGGGCGGCGGGTGGTGATACCGCGCTCGTTGAGGGTGCGTACGACCTCGATGCCGCCGAGCACGCCGAGGCAGCCGTCGAATGCGCCGGCGGTGGCGACACTGTCGATGTGGGAGCCGGTCAGCACGGGGCGGGCGGCGGGGTCGGTGCCTTCCCGGCGGCCGTAGATATTGCCCATCCTGTCGATGCGGACGGACAGTCCTGCCTGCTCCATCCAGGAGATGACCAGGCGCCGCCCGGCCGCGTCCGCGTCGGTGAGCGCCAGCCGGTTCACCCCGCGCAGGCCGGTGCGCTCGTCCTCGTACGCGCCGACCTCGGCGAGGTCCTTCAGGGACTGCCACAGGCGGTCGCCGTTGACGGTGATCAGGTCGGGGTTGGTCATGACGGGTTCTCCTGGTGGTGCGGGTTGGCGGCGGTGCCTTCGGTGTTGAGCAGGACGAGGGTCGCGGCGGGATCGAGGGCCAGGGCGGTGCGACGGGCTTCGGCGTCGGCGCCGGTGAGGGCCGCGCGGACACCGGCGAGCGAGGCGGCGCCGCAGGGGCCGGAGGAGACGCCCAGGGCGGCGAGGTCACGGGCCGCGCGGGCGCTGTCGGCGTCGGTGACGGCGATGGCGGCGTCCAGCCCGTCGCGGAGGTAGGGCCAGGCGAGGGCGGAGGGGGTGCCGCAGTTCAGGCCCGCCATGGTGGTCTCGCAGGTCGCCACGGTGACCGGCTCCCCTTGGACGAGGCTGGCCAGGGCGCAGGCCGCCGTCTCGGGCTCCACGGCGAGCAGGGCCGCGCGGGCCGGGCCGGCGGGGCGGCTGCGGTAGTGGGTGACGGCGGCCTGGGCGAGCGAGCCCACCCCGACGGGTACGGCCACGAGGCCGGGCAACTCGGCGCCTGCTGCGGCCAGTTGGGCGTCGACCTCGGCGAAGAGGGTCGAGTAGCCCTCCACGATCCACCGGGGGATCTGTTCGTAGCCGGGCCAGGCGGTGTCCTGGACGAGGACCGCGTCCGGCGCGCCGGCCACCGCACGGGCCGCCTCCCGTACCGCGTCGTCGTAGCCACCGTCGACCTGGGTGACCTGCGCCTCTTCGGCGGCGATGGCGGCTACGGCGGCCGGATGGACACCCTGCGGTACGAAGACGTGGGCGCGCTGTCCGAGCCGGCGGGCCATACGGGCCACGGCGCGGCCGTGATTGCCGTCGGTGGCGGTGACGAGCGTGAGCGGACCGGCCGGCGCCTGTTCGGCTGCCCGCTCGGCGAGGGTCCGGTGGACCGCCCAGGACGCGCCCAGCGCCTTGAACGCGGGCAGGCCCAGCCGGCACGACTCGTCCTTGACGAAGACCCGGCCGACATGCAACTCGACGGCCAGGGAGGGGAGTTCGACGAGCGGAGTGGGTGCGTATTCAGGCAGTGAGGTGTGGAAGTCGTACACCGCCGCGGGGGCGGGCGGACAGGTCCAGGCCCGGCCGCCGGAGCGCGCGAACCAAGGCTGCGAAGCGCGGATGGAAGAAATCGAAGCAATCTCAGACACAGGAACAGCGTGGGACCCACCCCATACCTCGGTCCAGCAAATGTTTCCGATCTATATTCATCAGAGAAAGTGACCGAACGGCCGGGGACCTCCGGTTCCCTGCGCACCGGCCCGGCCCGCAAGGAAGGGACCCGCCGATGTTCGACCTTCACCGACTGCGGCTGCTGCGTGAGCTCAAGCACCGCGGCACACTGGCCGCCGTCGCAGCCGCGCTGTCGTACAGCCCGTCCTCCATCTCCCAGCAGCTTTCGCAGCTGGAGTCCGAGGTCGGGGTGGCGCTGCTGGAGCCGGTGGGGCGGCGGGTGCGGCTGACCCAGCAGGCGGAGATCCTCGTCGCGCACACCGAGGCGGTGCTCGAACGCCTGGAACGTGCCGAGGCGGAGATCGCCACCTCCCTCACCGATCTCACCGGCACGCTGCGCCTCGCGTCCTTCCAGACCGCGGCCCTCGCCCTTGTGCCCCCTGCGCTCACGCTCCTGCGCGATGTCCACCCGGGGCTACGGGTGCATGTCACGCAGATGGAGCCGGAGAACGCGCTGCCGGCGTTGCTGGCCCGCGACTTCGACCTGGTCATCGCCGAGGAGTACCCCGGAAACCCCAACCCCCGGCCGGCCGAACTGGAGCAGGAGGACCTGTGCCACGATCCGCTGCGGCTGGCTCAGCCGCACCCGGCGGCGAGGGACTCGGCGGACGCCGCAGGGCCGACGGCGCGGCTGCGCGCACTGTCCGGGCACCCATGGGTCATGGAACCGGAGGGCACCGCCGCCCGGCACTGGGCCATGACGCTGTGCCGCAACGCGAATTTCGAGCCCGATGTACGGTTCGAGTCCACCGACCTCCTCCTCCACCTGCGGCTCGTCGAGCAGGGCCACGCCGCCGCGCTGCTCCCGGACCTCGTATGGCACGACCGGCCGGCGACGGTCGCCCTGCAGGAGCTCCCCCGAGGCCATCGGGCACGCAGACTCTTCACTGCGGTACGCCGCGGCCGCAGCCGGCACCCCGCCGTCCAGGCCTGCCGGCAGGCCCTCCAACAGGCGGCCGGCACCCTCCCGGGGCGGGCCGCCGGCTAAGCAGCCGGTCCTGGAGACCAGCGGGCTTGCGCGGGCGGTGCGCAGCCGGGCCGCCCGGAGGCGCACAGCGGGGTGACGGCCGTCGGCTCGGCTCACCGGCCCTCCGGGGGCCACGGGCTTCAGTGCGCGATGCTGTCGATCAGCTCGCGTGCGCCCTGACGCAGCAGCGCGACGGCCACGGACGTGCCGAGCGTCTCCGGGGTGAGCGGTCCGGCCCATTCGTGGGCGTTGAGGACCGTCTTGCCGTCCGGGGTGAAGACACAGGCCCGCAGGGACAGTTCACCGCTGCGGTCGGTCCTGGCGTAACCGGCGATCGGGCTGTTGCAGTGGCCCTGCAGGACGTGCAGCAGCATGCGCTCGGCAGTCGTCTCCTGGAACGTCTGGGGGTGGCCCAGGCCGCTGACGGCGTCGATGGTGTCGGTGTCACCCTCGCGGCACTGGAGAGCGAGCACGCCGGCGCCGATGGGCGGGCACATCTCGTCCACGGACAGGATCTGGGTGATCACGTCCGTACGGCCGATCCGCTCAAGACCGGAGACGGCCAGCAGCAGTGCGTCCGCCTCGCCGGCCGCGAGCTTCTCCATCCGGCGGTTGGCGTTGCCGCGCATCGGCACACACTGCAGGTGGGGGTGGGAGGCGGCGAGCTGGGCGACCCGGCGGACCGACGAGGTGCCGATCCGGGTTCCCGCGGGGAGTTCGTCGAGGGTGAGCCCGCCCGGGTGGATCAGCGCGTCGCGGACGTCGTCGCGCTCCAGGAAGGCGGCGAAGGTCGTGCCGGCCGGCAGCGGGCGGTCGCCCGGAATGTCCTTGACGCAGTGCACCGCGAGGTCCGCCTCACCGGCCAGGAGGGCGGCGTCGACCTCTTTGGTGAACGCCCCCTTCCCCTCGACCTGGGAGAGGGCACCCATCCACCGGTCGCCGGTCGTCTTGACCGGGATGACCTCCGTGGAGATACCGGGGTGCAGCGCACCGAGTTCGGCGCGGACGCGCTCCACCTGGGCCAGAGCCATGGGCGAGTCGCGGGAGACGATTCGGATCAGTTCAGGGGCGGACATGCGCCCACGATAGACCGTCAGTTCCTCGCGAAGGCCACCAGCAGGCCCGGCGTCTGCGACTCTCCCTCGTGCGCGGTACGGTCCCCGCATGTCCCGATCAAGTGAAGCCGCACTCCCGCCGTCTCCCGTCACCGCGGACGATCTCGACCGCGCCGTGCAGCTCGCCGTGACCGTATTGCGCGAGGCGCCCCCGGCGGCCTGGGCCGACAAGGCCGGATCGCTGGAGTGGGACTGCTGGGAGACCGTCGAGCACCTCAGTGACGACCTCTTCGCGTACGCCGTCCAATTGGGCCCCAGGAAGCCGCCCTTGGACGGGAACGTGCCCTTCGTATGGGAGAGCCGGCGGCCCGGTGGCCCCTCGAACGCCGTGCACGCCGACCGTGCGGCGGGGCCCGCCGGGCTGTTGCAGGTGCTGGAGGCGAGCGGCGCGCTGCTGGTCGCCATGGTGCGTACGACGCCGCCGGAGGCTCGCGCCCACCATGTGTTCGGGGTGTCGGACGCCGAGGGCTTCGCCGCGATGGGGGTCGTGGAGACCCTGGTGCACACCCATGATCTGGCGGCGGGGCTCGGTCTCGTCTGGAGCCCGCCCGCCGATCTGTGCGCGCGGGTGCTCGCCCGGCTGTTCCCGGACGCCCCGCAAGGCGGCGACCCCTGGCTCACCATGCTGTGGGCGACCGGACGTACCGAGCTGCCGGGGCGCCCTCGCCTCACCGGTTGGCGCTGGGACTCAAACGTCCGGCGATAAGTCCCGGGCGCTTGCGCCGGACAGGTGAGCCGGCGTCAGGCGTCCACCCGGCCGGCGCGCGTCGGCAGAAGGCGCGCTGCCGGTCTCGCTGTGACGGTCCGCCCACTGAAGCGGCCGCCCCGCCGTCAACCGCTCCGTCGACCGGTCGAACGCGCGCACCTGACCGCTCCCCTCGCAGGAGCGATCAGGCGCGGGACGGAGCCTTGTCAGGCACGTCTGAACGACGCGAGGTGCGCGAACACCACAATGTTGTCGACGTAGTCCTTGACCTTCCTGTCGTACGCGCCGCCACAGGTGATGATGCGGAGCTGCGCGGTCGGAGCATCGGCGTAGACCCGGTCACTGGGGAAGTTCGCCTTGTTGAAGGTCTCGACGGTGTCGACCTTGAAGGTCGCCACGAGGCCGTCTTCGCGGGTGACGTTGACCGTGCTGCCGGGTTTGAGTGACTCCAGTTGCAAAAACACCGCCGGTCCGGTCTTGGTGTCCACATGACCGGCGAGGATGGCGGAACCGCGCTCGCCCGGCGACGCGCCGTCCTTGTACCAGCCGACGAGATTCCTGTCGTTCGGGGGCGGCGCATTGAGCTGTCCGGTCGGCCCGATGGTCAGCGGGGTGAAGGGCGCGTCGACGGCGATCTCCGGAATCGACAGCCGCTTCGGCGCGGAGCGGGACAGGGCCAGACCGGGAGACTGGGCGGCCGCGGAGGAGGTTGCCCTGGGCGTGGCGGAGACGGCCACTGCGGAGTGGGACTGCGGCTTGGGGTCTGCCGAGGTGTCAACGGAGTTGTAGACGAGGAGCGAGCCCAGCAGAAACGCCGCCGCGGACCACAGCAGGCCGCGGCCGATGGGGCGGGACGCGGGGGCGGTCCGGGGTGGGTTCGTATTCCGCTGGGGCGACTGCTGGGCGGTCATGTAACGGTGCCTTTCATGAACGGGCAACGGCGAGGCGTGAGGGGGCGGCGGAAACGCAATCGCCGCGGCCACCGTCCACGAGGAACGGTGGCCGCGACGGCACTGCGGCCTCCGTAGGGGGCAGCCTTATCAGACCGCCGCAGAGCCCGAGGCGGTGCGACGACGCAGCATGTAGGCACCGGCGCCCAGCCCACCGAGCATCAGCACGGAGCCGGCAGCCATGCCGCCGCCGGTCGCCAGGCCGCCTCCACCGGTGTGGATGCCGCCGTGCGGCCTGCGGTGGTCGCCGTACCCGCCGTCGCCGTAGCCACCGCGGCCGCCGTCGCCGTAGCCACCGCGACCGCCGTCGCGGCCACCGTCACGGCCGTGGTCCCGGCCACCGTCACGGCCGTGGTCCCGGCCACCGTCACGGCCGTGGTCCCGGCCACCGTCACGGCCGTGGTCCCGGCCACCGTCACGGCCGTGGTCGTCGCCGTAGCCGCCGCCCTGGTCCCAGTCACCGACCACGATCTTGGCCATGGCGCCGCCACCGGTGNGTCGCCGTAGCCGCCGCCCTGGTCCCAGTCACCGACCACGATCTTGGCCATGGCGCCGCCACCGGTGTGCACGCCACCGCTCGGCCTCCGGCCGTCACGGCAGTGGCCACGACCGTAGCCGCCGTGGTCACGGCCGTAGCCGCCGTGGTCGCGACCGAAGTCACGGCCGTGGTCCCGGCCACCGTCACGGCCACCATCACGGCCACCATCACGGCCACCGTCACGGCCACCGTCACGGCCGTGGTCGCGGCCGTGGTCCCGGCCGCGGTCCCAGCAGTTGTCACGGCCGTGGTCACGGCCACCGCCACGGCCGTGGTCACGGTCGCGGCCGTTGTCACGCCCGTGGTCACGGCCGTGGTCCCGACCGTGGTCCCGGTCACGGTCACGGTCGCCATTCCTGTCGTGGTCGTGGTTGCTGGAGGAAGAACCACTGTCCGAGGCAATGTCCTCCGTGATCATGGCGTTCGCTGCAGGAGCGGAGATTGCGAGGACCGCCGTAATGGCGGCCGAGGCGAACAGGGTGCGAGCAGTGCGCATGGGGACATGTTCCTTTCGGCGCGACTGCGAAGGCTGACTCTTTGTCGGCTCATCGGATCGCAGTGGCGACGTGATCACCGTCAGCCGGATTGCGACCGCGCACCACCGGAGAATGTCGCATTCGAGGTACGCCGTGGGCTCTTCGAGTGGCGGAAGGCGGAGGATTCACCCATTGGATGGCGCGCGTCGTCGGCGTGTCGCGTAACGAGTGGGCTAGGGGCGTTCCGGAGGCGTTCCTGACGGGCCGATTCAGCGCTGAACGAGCGCGGAGAGCGGCTCCCTCCGCGACACGCCGAGAGCCGCTGACAGCCTTGCCCGCTCCGCCGTGTGCGGTACGGCGCGGCGCGCGCGAACGTGGATGGTGCCCGCGAGCCGCCGAGCGGCTCCTCGCTCGGGATCCTGCCCGGAGAGCTCGCCACCGCAGCGGCGCGGCCGTACGGGATGGGGAGCCACAGCCCGGGCCGTCCGGCTCGATGGGCCCGCCGCACTCGTCGAAGGCTCGTCGAGAACTCATCAAATGCAGCGAACTCCCTTCACGGCAGCGCCCGTTGGCCGCGAATTACGGAAGAGAGCTTCCCGGAAGATGAGTGGCCGGCCGGGCATCGCCCAACGCTCCTTCCCCGCCACCGTGTTCGGCGAAATGACGAGCAGATCCTGATCGGCGGTACCGCACCGGCGAAGCGGCCTCGTGGCGCATCGTCCGGTACCTCTCTTCGTCAACGACACCGCGGCCATATCGCCGCCACCCCGTCGCCGGGGATGACGGGCCATCTGCACACGAACACCGAGGAGACCCTCACCCGGATTGCGGAATTCGTACGGCCGATGGGCTGAGCCGGCGGGCGGTTTCCGGCTTCACAGGAAACATCGAGGGCCGCGCCGCCATGTGGGTCAGGTGGCGCTGTCGCGGAGCGCCTGTTCGACGATCGCCTCAAGCCGGGCGTGGTGCGCACCTCGCCAGTAGACACGGCCACAGGCAGTGCATTGCGCGAAGACGTCATACGTACGCTGAGTGCCGTGCTGGAGGTGTCCGCGGACCGAATCCTTGTCGGCATCCGCCAGGGGGCCGTTGCAGGCGGTACAGCGCGTCCATGGAGCGAGCGTGGGAGCGAAGCGCCCCAGTACGTCGCGGAGTTGGTCGTCGGGCCGGTCGCTGTAGACGAACCCGCCCGCCCAGATCTCCCGCCGTCGCAGCAACCCTCGGTCCCGGGAGAGCAGCACCCGCCGCTCCTTCGCGGAGAGCGCGGCCAGCGCCGCATCGCCGGGGTCCTCGTTGGTGTACGCCGCGTCGACACCGAGCAGTCGCAGCCTGCGCGCCAGCGTGCCCAGGTGGACGTCGAGCAGGAACCGCAGCGGCGCGCCGGGGATGCGCTGCGGGCGCTCGATGGCGTACACCTCGATGTTCTCGCCGGCGCGCGGGATGTGGGAGACGGACACTTCAGCACCGTCCACGACCAGCCGCCCGACCTCGGTGAGCGGGACGCCGAGCGACTCGACGACATGGCCGAGTGTCGATGACCCGTCGGTCACCACGGGCGTATGGGCGACGCTGTGCTCTGCCGCGACGAAAAGGTGCAGCTCAGGGGCGAAGCTGAAGTGGGTCTCGGGTCCGTTCACGCCACACAGCATGTCATCGGGCGAGCCGCCCCAGCCAGCAATTTCCGCCGGTCACAGGCGTGCCGGGCAGGCTTCCCGGATACCCCGTGACGACGGCGCGACCAGACACCCCGCGACGGCACCGCGAAGACATGGCGACGACACCCCGGCGAGCGGCGGACCCATCATCGAGCTGCCGGCCCGAGCAGCTCGCGTGACCGCACGCCGCCTTCCGGCGGCGGATCCGGTGGATCTGGCTACATACGGACCGTAGCGGTCCGCGCCGTGGTTTGTTCACTGTGGAGCAGGACCCGCTCCCCCACCGCCCCTAGCCTCACTGCCACCACATCACCAACATCACCATTGAGGGGCGGTACCGGTGAACTGGCTCATCCACGACTACCGCGAGAACGATCTCGCCGAAGTGGTCCACCTGATCGACTCCACGGCCGAGCTCGGGCAGGAGTCCGTCTTCTCGCTCGCCGAGTGCATCAGTGCGCTGACCTCGCGGCAGCCCGCCGTGGTGGCCGTCCACCAGGGTGCTCCCATCGGGATGGCGCTCGCGTGCGTGGCGGGTGAGCGGGGCTGGGTGATGCGGATCGCGATCTCTTCGGCCTGGCGCGGCCGGGGGCTGGCGAGTGCGCTGCTGGTGGAGCTGGAGCGACGGCTGATCGCCGCCCGGGTGAGCCGTATCGCCTACGTACTCCCCGAGGAGGACCTGCTCGGGGAGGGGCTGCTCAACGCGGGCTATACGCGCCAGCCCGCCGTGGCCTACTTCGAGAAGGTCGAACCGCACCACGGGCCCGCGGCCAGCCTCCTGGAGGACCTCGGCGGGCGGTTCCTGCCCGCCGACCTGTGGGCCAAGGTGGCCGGCATGGAAGCGGAGAAGGACCTCATCGAGCGACGCGTCGTCCTGCCGCTGGCGGAGCCGGAGCGGGCCGCCCGGCACGGGGTCCGCCCGCCCCGGGCGATCGCCCTGTTCGGCCCGCCGGGGACCGGGAAGACCACCTTTGCCCGGGGTATCGCGGCCCGGCTCGGCTGGCCGTTCGTCGAGCTGCTGCCGTCCCGGCTGGCCGACGAGGGCAATCTCGCGGCGGCGCTGCGCAGCGCGTTCGCCCGGATCGCGGAGCTGGAGCGGGTGCTCGTCTTCATCGACGAGGTCGAGGAGATCGCGCCGGTCCGCAGCGAGCCCACGCAGCCGGGCGGGCTGCACGGGGTGACCAATGAGCTGCTCAAGCTCATACCCGGCTTCCGGGAGCGGGACGAACGGCTGCTGGTGTGTGCGACCAACTCCATCCGTTCGCTCGACCCGGCGTTCCTGCGCCCCGGCCGGTTCGACTACCTGATTCCGATCGGTACGCCGGACCCGGCGGCCCGCTCGGCGATCTGGTCCCGCTACACGGACGGCCGGGCCGATGTGGACGTGGCGAAGCTGGTGGCGGCCACCGAACTGTTCACCCCGGCCGACATCGAACACGCCGCCCGGGTGGCCGCGCAGGCCTCGTTCGAGCGGGATCTGGAGGCGATCGGCGTCGGCGCGGGCCCACACGGGCGGCTCGGGGCGAGCACCGAGGACCATCTCGCCGCCATCGCCCAGTGCCGGCCGACCATCACCCCGGCGATGATCGACGAGTTCAGCGCGGACATCACCGCGCACGCCCGCTGCTGATGGCGGCGTGCCTATACCGGGCACGACGGGACGCCTGTCCCCAGGACGGAGGTCGGTGCACTGCAAAGGGAGGACACGGAGCGGTGCGGCTCCTCCATTGGGCCGATGTTGACACCGGGGCCCTGTACGTACGGTGATGCGCAATGCCGGGCGAAGTGCACCATCGGAAATCGCCGAAAGGGACAGACAGCGCATGCCGGACATCATCGATCTGGGCGCCTACGGTCGGGGCTTCACCACGGACCCTTACCCGTACTACGCCAAACTGCGCGCCCAAGGGCCGGTGCACCATGTGCGCATCCCCAGCGGCCAGGAGCTGTGGCTGGTCGTCGGCCACGATGCGGTCAGGGCCGCGCTCACCGATCCTCGCCTCAACAAGGACTGGCTCAGCGCCGGTCTGCAGAGCGAGGCGGGCGACGAGACGGCGCTGTTCACCAACATGCTGGACGCGGACCCGCCCCACCACACCCGGCTGCGGAAGCTGGTGGCCAAGGAGTTCACGTCCCGGCGCGTGGAGGCGCTCCGGCCGCGGGTGCAGCAGATCACCGACGAGCTGCTCGACGCGATGCTCGCCGCGCCCGACGGCCGGGCCGACCTCGTAGAGGCGCTCGCCTTCCCGCTGCCCATGACCGTCATCTGCGAACTGATCGGCGTCCCCTCCATGGACCGGGAGGCCTTTCGCGCCTGGTCGAACGAGCTCGTCGCGCCGACCGGCCAGGAGGCGGTGCGGGAGGCGACGGTGGCGATGTCCGACTATCTCGTCGGCCTGATCGAGGCCAAGCGCAAGGCCCCCGGGGACGGCCTGCTCAGCGCGCTGATCCGCACCAGCGACGAGGACGGCGACCAGCTCTCCCGCGAGGAGCTGGTCGGCACGGCGTTCCTGCTGCTGGTCGCCGGTCATGAGACGACGGTCAGCCTGCTGTCCAACGGGGTACGAGCCCTGCTGGAGCACCCCGCCCAACTGGCTGCTCTACGGGCCGACCCTTCCCTCCTCGACAACGCCGTCGAGGAGATGCTGCGCTACGACGGCCCGGTGGAGACGGCCACTTGGCGCTTCACCTCGGAGCCGGTCGACATCGGCGGAACGCTGATCCCCGCCGGCGAGAGCGTACTGGTCTCCCTCGCCTCCGCCTCCCGGGACCCCGAACGCTTCGCCGCTGCCGATGACTTCGACATCACCCGCGACGCCCGCGGACACGCCGCGTTCGGGCACGGCATCCACTTCTGCCTCGGCGCCCCGCTGGCCCGGCTGGAAGGCCGGATCGCCATCCGGTCCCTCTTGGAGCGCTGCCCGGACCTCGCTCTGGACGCCGAGGCCGACGCCTTGACGTGGCGCACCGGGATGCTCATCCGGGGTACGGAGCAGCTCCCGGTGCGCTGGCACGTCTAGCCGGAACGAGCCCGGCGCCGACCAGGGTGCCGGTCCGCCGACAGCCATGTCGGCCCACCGACCGCGCTGCTGGCCCGAACCCCGTGTCAGCAGCTCAAGTTGTCGCCAGGTGTGGTCCCCAGGATCTGCACAAAGCTCTGGTAACTGTTGATCCTGCTCTGCACCTGGTCGGGGTTGCCGCCGTTGCATTCGAGGGAGCCGTTGATGCTGCGGATGGTCTCACCGAAGCCGGCGCCCGTGACCATCGCGTTGTGCGGGGTCATGGTCCCCGGACCGGTCTGTGTGTTCCAGTACCAGAGCGCGGTCTTCCAGGCGACGGCGGCGTCCTGCTCGACCAGATAGGGGTTGTTCAGCAGATCGATACCGAGGGCATCGCCGGCCGCCTTGTAGTTGAAGTTCCAGCTGAGCTGGATCGGCCCACGGCCGTAGTACGCGGCCTGACCGGCCGGGCACCCGTACGGCTGGCTCGCGTCGCAGTAGTGGGGGTAGTTCCCGGTGTTCTGCTCCACCACGTGGACGAGGCCGCCGGTCTCATGGCTGACATTCGCGAGAAAGGCCGCGGCCTCCTGACGCTTCACCGTGTCGCTCCCGGTGTTCGCGAACTCCGGGTAGGCACTCAGGGCAGCGGTCAGTCCGCTGTACGTGTAGAACGAATTCCGGTTCGGGAACATCTGGTTGAACTGCGCCTCACTGACGACGAACCCCTCGGCTCGCGACTCCGCGCCGGCGGGAGCCGCGGCACAGGAGGAGGAGCAGCCCGCCGTGGCTGATGCAGGCGCCGTCGGCACGACGAGGGTATGCCCACGGCCACGGTGGCAGCGCTCAGCAGGGCGGCGATACGTGATCTCATTGCGGTGACTCCTTCGCACGGCCGACTTCCGGGCGGGGAGCGGCCGTTGTGGGGGGTGCCTCGCTCACGAGTGACGGCGAGCGGCGACTGGGAGCTACTGCGGTCTAGACCAACCACAGGCTATGGGCGCCCCCTTGGACATGTCCAGACCAATGCGCTGATCCATCAAAGATCGCCGACGGGCATTGTCAGACCCCCGCGCGACACTGAGTACGTAGCGAAGAAACGGACGGGCCGCGGCGATTGCCGAAACGGGCGCAATCGCGTGGCCAGACCAGCGGGGGTGGGGGAAATGACGGTGTCGCAGCGCACGCTGTTCGACGGCGTGGTGCATGTCCACTACGGACAGCTCTATGTCGAGAGCGGGGACGATCCGATCGCCGGGAGTCTCAAGGAGTCATTCGCGGGACAGGCCAACGGGCTCTGCGGCGCCGCACTCCCCGGTGGGCTGTATCTGCTGACGGGACTACACACCGGCCATATCGGCTTCACCGTGGAACTCCACGACCACGCACCGGACCTGACGGACGAATGGCGGGACATCGTCGAGGTCTCCTTCCGACCGGTCTCGCCGGACGTAGTGCTGCTGCAGTGGGCCGGGGAGAAAGCCTGGGCGCTGGATCTCCACGAGATCGACTACCGCGTCCGCTACTGCGGGACCGGAATGGACGAGGGGCGATCGCATGACACGGTCTCGGCGGATGGGCCGCAGCTGGAGTGCCACCTCCTGCAGTTCTGGCCGGCGCCCGCCGCTGAGGACCGGGTGGTGCGGCAGACCAGCAAGGTCGCCGAGTACTGGCACAGCTTCGCCCGCGAGCTCCCTCCGCCACCCACGCCTGAGGAACGCGCGGAGGCCGAGCGTCTCGCCCGGCTGGCGCACGAGCGCGCGGTGGACGAGGAACGCCGTCGCGCGGAGGAGCTGGAATGGCAGGGGCGACTGCCCAGCGACCGTCTCAGGCAGGTGAGCGGGAATGTGAGCGGCATGGTGCGGCTCGACCGCCTCCTCGTGGACGAGGTCGACGGCGCCGGACCCGAAACACAACGTGAGATCGCACGCTGGGCGGCCCGGCGCGCCTACACCCTGGCGGGCCTGGCGGACGTCGACTGGATCGCACCCGCCCTGGACGCCCTCGATGCGGGACGCCCGCTGCCCCCACCGTTCGACGACTGGGACGACGTATGGGAGCGGCTGTTCAGCGATCCACGGGTGCCGACGACAACCGTGACATCCATGGACGGCGCCAGGAACAACATGTCACAGCAGGCGATGGCGATCCCGGCGCTGTTCGGCGCGGTGGAGGACGATCCACTGCAGGCCGCCCTGGACGCGCTCTACGCGGCGGCCGCCGCATTCGGCAGCGCATACCCCGCCCTCTTCACCGAAGTCCGGCGGACCTTCCCCGGCATAGTGAGCCCGACAGCGTAAGGCCAGATGATGTCTGTGCGAGAGTGATCCGATGATGAAGACGATAGGCCTGCTCGGCGGCATGAGCTGGGAGTCCACCGCGGAGTACTACCGGCTGCTCAATCAGCTGACGCGTGACCGGCTGGGCGGCCTCCACTCATCCAGGTGTGTGCTCTACTCCGTGGACTTCGCAGAGATCGAACAGCTCCAGGTCGAAGGACGCTGGGAGCAGGCCGCCGAGGTACTCGCCGAGGCTGCCAGGGCACTGGAGTCGGCCGGCGCGGACATGCTGCTGATCTGCACCAACACCATGCACAAGGTCGCCGACCAGGTGGCCGCCGCCGTCGGCATCCCGCTGCTGCATCTCGCCGACACCACAGCCGATGCCGTACGCGCCAACGGCCTCCGCCGCATCGGACTGCTGGGCACCGCCTTCACCATGGAGCAGGACTTCTATCGCGGCCGGCTCGAAAGCCATGGGCTGGAGGTGCTCGTCCCTGACGCCGCCGGGCGAAGCACCGTCCACCGCGTGATCTACGAGGAGTTGTGCCTCGGCATCGTCCAGGAGGAATCCCGGAAGTCATTTATGGCCATCATCGGGGAGCTCGTCGCCGCCGGAGCCGAGGGCATCGTGCTGGGCTGCACCGAGATCGAGCTGCTCATCGGCCCGGAGCACAGCCCGGTCCCGGTCTTCCCGACCACCCGACTGCACGCCGAAGCAGCAGTCACGCTGGCTCTCACCGACGTTCCATAGTCGCGGTCCCCCCGGCCCCGTTTCCGGCAACCCTGTGTCCTGCCGTCGTGCGGTCCGGCCACCCGCCGGAAACGGTGGCCACCATTCAACTCCCGTATCTCCACCGATTTTTGGGTCGTGCGGAGGTTTGAAGTGACGACAGGTACGCTGACGTGGTGTCGCGTAGCGAGTTGGAACGATTGGCCAGGATCCGGATGCAGGTCACCGGGGAGTCGCTCGAACGCGCCATGGCTGTGCTCCAGGGGCATCCCACCGACTCCGGACCGGAACCGGAGCCGGGACGGGCATCGGGACGGGGGCTCGAACCCGAGTCAGCATCCGAGCCCGATGAGAACGGTGCCGTCGACGACACCGGTACGAGCAGCGAGGGCAGCGAGACCGACGCTGCGCCCGCGGAGCCTGACGCTCGCCCGACGCCTCAGCGGCGGCCCCACCTGCGCGGCCTCTGATCACCGCGCACGCTCGGCGCGGCGGGGCGGCGGGGCGGCGGGGCGGC
>NZ_QUAC01000225.1 GCF_003389455.1 Streptomyces inhibens
AGATGGCGGTGGTGCAGTAGGGGGAGGGGCGGGGGATGAGGGCCAGGGTGGGGGCTGGGGGCCGCGGGGCTGTCCCGCGGCCCCCACCCGCTCCTTGCGGCACCGGGACGCCCACTCCCTACGGCCCCCAGGCACCCACTCCCTACGGCGCCCAGGCACCCACCCCCTACGGCACCAGGACCACCTTGCCCATCGTGCCGCGTGACTCCAGGGCGCGGTGCGCGGCGGTGGCCTCGGCCAGGGGGAAGCGCTGGACCGCCGGTACGAGCCGGCCGGCCGCCGCCTCCGCGAGCGCCGCGGTCTCCAGGGTGCGGAGCGGGTTGTCGCCGCCCGCCTTGGCCAGCATCGGCGGGCCGAGGACCGGTTCGGACGTGATCCCGCGGGCCGCCAGCTCGCCGTCCGCGAACTCCAGCGGGCCGCCCTTGAGCAGGCCGCCGGAGGACCAGCCGAAGACCAGATGGCGGCCCCCCTTGGCGAGGAGGTCGACGGCCGCGCGTCCGGGTGCGCCGCCGACCGAGTCGAAGACGAGGGTGGCGCCGGGCGCGCCACGTCCGTCGAGGAAGGCGCGGACCAGGGACGGCCAGTCGTCGTCGGTGTAGTCGACGGCGAGGTCGGCGCCCAGTTCGCGGACCCGTGCCACCTTGGCGGCGCCGCCGGCCAGGCCGATGACCGTCGCGCCGGTGTTCTTGGCGTGCTGGACGAGCAGGGTGCCGATGCCGCCGGCGGCCGCGGGGACGATCGCGATGTCGTCGGCGGTGAGGTCGGCGAAGAGCAGGATGCCCATGGTGGTGCGGCCGGTGCCGATCATGGCGACGGCCTGGCCGGCGTCCAGGCCGTCGGGGATCGGATGCAGCCGGTCGGCGGCGACGACGGCCAGTTCGGCATAGCCGCCGGGGACCATACCGAGGTGGGCGACGACACGCCGGCCGAGCCAGGCGGGGTCGGTGCCCTCGCCGAGGGCCTCGACCGTGCCGGCGACCTCGCGGCCGGGCACGGTCGGCAGCTCGGGGAGCGGTGCGGGCCCGCCCGGTCTGCCCTCGCGCAGGGCCGTGTCCAGGAGGTGGACGCCGGCCGCTGCCACGGCGATACGGACCTCACCGGGCCCCGGCCGGGGGTCCTCGACGGTCTCGTAGGTGAGGTTCTCGGCGGGGCCGAAGGTGTGCAGCCGTATCGCGTGCATGGCGGTCTCTCCTTGGGAGGCGGGGAGGATCGGTGGGTGGGTATCCGCCGCCACTGTGTTACCTCAAGCGCGGTTGAGGTCAACTCCTTCATGGCGTACGGGCGTCGGCCCGTACGGAAGCGGCGTGTGCCGCAGCGGCCCCAGGGCGAGCGAGACCGCCTCGATGGCGCTGGTGAACGACACCTCGCTCAGTACGCCGGGCGCCGCGACCTGGTCGCCCGCCAGGTAGACGCCGTATCCACGGTCGATGGCCGGCCGGTCGCGCCAGGTGGTGCCCGGCAGATCCACCGCCCCCGTACGGCCGGTGCTCAGCGCCTCCCGGCGCCAGGTGGTGCGCTCGCGCCAGTCCGGGAAGCCGGCGTCCAAGAGGCGTTCGGCGCGCGCGATTCCGTCGGCGCGCCGCTCCCCCGGCGCGATCCCGATCTGGCCCTGGAGGAGGTGCTCCCCGTGCGGCGCGAGGCCGGGGTCCTGGCAGGTGAACCGCTCGATCCAGCCGGAGAAGTCGAGCCCGGACAGCGCGAACGGGTCGCCGCGCCGGGTCCGTACGGCGAGGTCGAGCAGGACCGTACGCGCACTGCTCCAGGTGAGGCTGTCGTCCCGCAGGAGCGCGCGGGCGGAGTCGAGCTGCACGGCGACGATGACCGGGTTCTCCTCCGGGAGCGTGTCGACGCGGGCGCCGGTCTCGATGCGTACGCCGAGGTCACGCGCGCGCTGCGCCATCCGCGCGATCAGCGCGCTCCAGCCGCCGCGGACATAGCGGGCCTCGGGCAGCGGACTGGTGGTGCGGCGCAGCCGTTCCTGGACGAATGCGGCGGAGAGTGTGCCCGGGTCGTGGTGGAAGGTGGCGACGCCGACGAACTGGGCGGCGGCGTGCGCCGCCGACGCGCCGACCTGCGCGCTCGCCCAGCTGAAGAAGTCCTCGTCGACGGGGGCGTGCCGGCGGCCGCGCAGCTTCACGATGCCGAGCGGCGGCAGCCGGTGCAGGCTGCCGCGGTGGAAGAAACGCAGCCTGGTGGCTTCCCGGAGCGGCGGCACGGCGAGCGGCTTGAGCAGGCCGCGCTGGTTGAGCCAGGCCCAGTGCGGGCCTCGGTTGTAGAGGGCGTGCGGGCCGTCGTTGGTGCGGTAGGGGGCGTCGGCGGTGCGCGCGCGGCCGCCGAGAGTGCGGTGCGCCTCGTACAGGGTGACGGCGGCGCCGGCCTCGGCGGCGGAAATGGCCGCGGTCAGGCCGGCGAAACCGCCTCCGATGACGGTGATCTGGCGGGTCATGGCGGGTGCTCCTTCGGTCGGTGTGCGGGGGTGCGTGAGCGGGTGTGCAGGTGCGTGGGCGTTGCGTGGTGTGTTCGTGGAAGGGACGGGTGAGCTGCCGCGGGATGTGACATGCGGCCGATGGGTTGGTTGTTTTCGCAGGTCAGCGGCGTGCCGGGGGCGTTGTCAGTGGCGTGGTTCACGATGGGTGGTGCAGGCGCGGACGAGGGCGTGACGAGGACGGAAGGCGGTGATCGCGTGGCCGGGCGCGGTAAGGGGACGGTGCGGGCGGTGCGGCGGCCGGAGGTGCGGTTGCCGGAGCTGGTGGCGTACGACGGCGGGGAGCTGGAGCCCGAAGGGGATTACGACGGGCTGGAGTTCGCGGACGCCGACTGGGCCGGGCAGTCGGCGCGTGGCGCGCGCTTCATGGACTGCGCGGTGCGGCGCTGCACGCTCGACGAAACGGTGCTCGGCCGGGCCCGGATCATCGACAGTGTGCTGAGCGGTGTGCGCGGGGTCGGGACGGATCTGTCCCAGGCGTCACTGCGCGATGTGGAGGTGGTGGACGCCAGGCTCGGCGGGGTGCAGATGCATGGCGCGGTGCTGGAGCGGGTCGCGGTGCGCGGCGGGAAGATCGACTTCCCGAATCTGCGGATGGCGAAGCTGCGGGATGTCGCCTTCGAGGGGTGTGTGCTGGTCGAGGCGGACTTCGCGGGGGCCGAGCTGGAGCGGGTCACGTTCGACGACTGCACCCTGGCGCGGATCGACTTCAGCGAGGCACGGATGAAGGACGTCGATCTGCGCGGTGCGGCCGCGGTGGACATCGCGCGGGGGATCGAGCGGCTGTCGGGCGCGGTGATCAGCGCGCCCCAACTGATGGATCTGGCACCGGCGTTCGCGGCGCAGATAGGCGTACGGGTGGAGTGAGGGCGCTTCGGCCGTACGCCGTGTGCCGTGTGCCGTGTGCCGTGTGACGTGGCGGTCAGACGCGGGGGAAGCGGGCCTGGAGGTCCCAGATGGCGGGGTTGTCGCCGAGGCCGTCGTGCATATCGGTGAGGTCGGCGATCAGGTCGTGCAGAAAGTCGCGGGCCTCGCGGCGCAGTGCGGCGTGGTTGAAGGTGAGCGGGGCCTCGTCGGCCGGCATCCAGTCGGCGTCGACGTCCACCCACCCGAAGCGGCGCTCGAAGAGCAGCCGGTCGGGGGATTCGGTGAAGTCCAGCTCGGCGTGGATCGGGCGGGCGGAGCGGTTGCCGCGGGGGTCGGTGTCGAGCTGTTCGACGATGTCGCACAGCGCCCAGGCGAAGTCGAGGACCGGCACCCAGCCCCAGGCCGTGGACAGCTCGCGGTCCGTCTTCGTGTCGGCGAGGTAGACGTCGCCGCAGAAGAGGTCGTGGCGCAGCGTGCGCACGTCCGCGGTCCGGTAGTCCGTCTGCGGCGGATCCGGAAAGCGGCGGGAGAGGGAATAGCCGAGGTCGATCACGTCTTGATGGTGTCACGCCGGTGCGGCGGACGATCGTCCGCACCGGTCGGCCGGCCCAGGCGCCGGTCAGCAGGGGAGGGCAGATCGCACGGAGTGTGCATGTGCGCGGCGGCCGCTGATGATGCGGCGGTCGCGGACTGCGCGGCGATCACGGAGTACACGGCGCTTGTTGATCGACCGGTGTGGGCCGGTCGGAGCGCGGTGACCAGAGGGGCGGGGGATGAACATGTCTGGTTCCACGGTGAGACGTTCGGGTGTGGCGCTGCTCTCGGCGGCGGTGCTGGCGGCCCTGCCGGTGCTGCCGGTGCTGTCGGGCGGGCCCGGCGATCAGGGGGCGACGGCATACGCGGCCGAGGCGGGCGGCGGGCATGCTGAGCAGCACGCCACCGGCCGGTGGCGCGGTGGCTGGGCGGCCTCGCCGCAGTCGCCGAACGTGGCGTTCGGCCAGAACTGGTCCGAGACCGGCTTCGCACGGCAGACGGTCCGCCAGGTCGTCCGCGTCAGCACCGGCGGCTCGCAGGCCCGTATCGAGCTGTCCAACCGCTACGGCCGTACGCCGCTGAAGGTGGCCGGTGCGACGATCGCGCGTACGGGCCAGGGGGCATCGGTGCAGGCCGGGTCGGTGCGCGCGCTGACCTTCGGGGGCGGTCGGTCGGCGACCATACCGGTGGGCGGTGAGCTGGTCAGCGACGGCGTAGGGCTGAAGGTCGGTGCCCTGGAGTCGCTGACCGTCACGCTCTACCTGGACGCGCCGACCGGCCCGGCCACCTTCCATGCCCAGGCCGGGGCCACGAGCTATCGCGCGGCCGGCGACCACCACTCGGACCTCGGCGCGGGGGCCTTCACCGAGACCTCGCGGTCCTGGTACTACCTCTCGGGCGTCGAGGTCGCGGGCGGCCGGGCCGCCGCGCACCGCGACGGCGTGGTGGCCTTCGGGGACTCCATCACCGACGGCTATGGCGCCACACCCGACACCAACAGCCGCTACCCCGACGAGCTGGCCGAGCGATTCGCCGCCGCCGGACGGCCGCGCAGCGTCGTCAACCAGGGGATAAGCGGAAACCAGCTCACCAATGACACGAGCTGGGCCGGTGAGAAGGCCGTGGCCCGCTTCCGGAAGGACGTACTCAACGAGCCGAATGTGGGCACGGTCATCGTGCTGGAAGGCATCAACGACATCGGCGCGAGCGAATGGCCGGACCTCCCGGGCGGCCCGACCCCGGACGTCTCGGTCGGGCAACTGATCGCCGCACAGCGCGAGTTGATACGCGAAGCGCACGCCAAGGGCATCAAGGTGATCGGCGCGACGCTGACGCCGTTCAAGGGGGCCGCGTATTACACCGAGCGCGGCGAGATCAAGCGCGATGCGCTCAACGACTGGATACGCACCTCCGGTGAGTTCGACGGGGTGCTCGACCTGGACCGCGCACTGTCCGACCCCGCCGACCGGGACCGGATGGCGGCCGCGTACGACGTCGGCGACCATCTGCACCCGAACGACGCCGGATATCGCGCAATGGCCGAGGCGGTCGACCTCAGCACGCTCTGACGGGTCTGCGTCGGGGCGGCCTGACGGGTCTGCCCCGTGGTGGCCGAGCTTCTGCACACGGTCCGTCTCAGGGCAGCAGTCGCTGTTCCTTGGCGACGGAGACCGCGCCGGCGCGGGTGTCCACGCCGAGCTTGTCGTAGATGCGGCCCAGGTGCGTCTTGACCGTGGCCTCGCTGATGAACAGGGCGCGGGCGATCTCGCGGTTGCTCAGCCCGCGCGCGAGCTGGCCGAGGATGTCGAGTTCCCGGTCGGTGAGGGTGGGGCGCGGGCTGCGCATCTGGGCCAGGACGCGATGGGCGACCGGGGCGGAGAGCGTGCTGCGGCCCTGGGCCGCGGCGCGGATCGCCGAGAACAGCTCCTCCGGCCGCTCGGCCTTGAGGAGGTAACCGGTGGCACCGGCCTCGATGGCGCGGGTGATGTCGGCGTCGGTGTCGTAGGTGGTCAGCACGAGGACGTGGGGGGTGGCGCGGTCGCGGTCGGCGCCAGCCCGGCCGGTCTCTGGGCGGCCGGTCTCTGGGCGACCGGTTTCGGGGCGACCGGTCTCGGGACGTTCCGTCTCGGGGTGGTCCGGCCTGAGGCCGGTGATCCGTCGGGTGGCTTCGATGCCATCGATACCGGAGCCGAGCTGGAGATCCATCAGGACGACGTCGGGGCGGAGCTTGGCGGCCATCACCACGGCCTCCTCGCCGTTGCCGGCCTCGCCGATGACCTCGATGCCGTGGGCGCTGCTGAGCAGGGCGAGCAGCCCGGCGCGTACGACGGCATGGTCGTCGCAGAGCAGGACGCGTACGGGGGAGTGCGCGGGTTCGGCGGCGGAGGGGGTCATGGGGTGCGCTCCAGGGGGACGGCGGCGGACAGGACGGTGCCCTCGCCCGGCGCGGATTCAATGGTGAGGGTGCCGCCGAGCTGCCGCATCCGGGCGTGCATGGCGGGCAGGCCATGACCGCGTACGCGCCGCCCGGAGGCGGGTGGGGAGGCCGGGGTGGCCGGTGGCGGGGTGAAACCGCGGCCGTCGTCGGCGATGTCCAGGACGACCTGGTCGCCGAGGTAGGTGAGGGTCAGGGTGACGGTGGTCGCGGCGGCGTGCTCACGGACGTTCGCGAGCGCGCCCTGCGCGATACGCAGCAGCGCGGACTGCACCCGGTCGGGGAGCGGAGCGGGCGCGCCGTCCTGGTGGAAGCGGACGCTCGGCGCCGCCCCGGTGGCGGAGCCGCCGGCCGCCGCCCCGGTGTCGAGCACTTCGCCGTTCCCCGCCCCCGACTCGCTCGTACGCGTGGCGAGTTCGCGGAGGGCCTCGGGGAGGGAGGTGCCGTCGGCGAGGTCGGCGGGGGCCAGGTCGTGGACGAAGCGGCGGGCCTCGGCGAGGTTGCGGGCGGTGATCTCCGTGGCCGTACGGATATGGCCGCGGGCGGTGGCCGGGGCGGAGTCCCAGATGCGGTCGGCGGCCTGGAGCAGCATCTGCTGGCTGGACAGTCCCTGGGCGAGGGTGTCGTGGATCTCCATCGAAAGCCGCTGCCGCTCGGCGAGCGTGCCCTCGCGCCGCTCCGTGGCGGCCAGTTCGCGACGGGTGCGGATCAGATCGTCGATCAATGCGCGCTGGCGGGCGGCCTGCCGCTCCATATGGACGAACACGGTGGTGGCGAGGGCGGCGACGGCCGGCGGGGCCAGCACCAGATTCGGGTCGAAGCCGGTGGACAGCCGTAGTTGGGCGACCACGACGAACGCGGTGAGCAGGCCCACGAGCAGCGAAGCCGCGCCGGCCGGCAGCGTACGCAGGCCCGTATAGAACAGCGGCACCGCGCACCAGGCGAAGCTCGGCGCGAGGAGTACGAGGACGACCCAGGTCGCGACGACCGCACCCAGCCAGAGCAGCCGGCGGGCGGTGGGCCGCCGTTCGTCGTGTGGACGGGAGCCGAGGGCCGGGCCCAGGACGTAGAGGAGGGCGAGCGCGAGGCTGAGGGCGATGATCCACGGGGTGCGGGGTTCGCCGGGGTGCCGGATCAGGAAGCGGGAGAGCGAGGCGCCGAGCAGCAGGAAGAACGCGAGGTGCATGACCGGGCCCAGCCAGCGGGCGTCCGGATTCGGGTCCCGGTCGGCCGGGCCCTGGTCCGCAGTCGGCCCCTGGTCCGCAGCCGGGCCCCGGTCCGCAGTCGGCCCCTGGTCCGCAGTCGGGCCCCGGTGCGTGCTGCTGTCCGCCGCCGGATCCCGGTGCGGGCCTTGCGGCCCGTCCGCCGGTGGGGGCTGCTGGCTGGTGTGCACGTGGATCTCCTTGGGGCTCTCCGGTGAGCCGGGTTCCGGGTTCGGCCGTGCGCCCGGGCTCGTGACGGGGGCCCGCGGTCGGCGACCCGCCCCTCAGCCGTAGCCCGCGGCGATGACCCCGTAGTCGTAACCCGGGCGGAGAGCGGCCCGCATCAACCGATCGGCCGACACCGGTATCCCCCATCATGCACGGCCATCGGGGCCGGATCGCCGACCCGCGCGGGCCCGCTCTCCTTCGACGATGGGGACGTACAGCGAGGCGCCGGAAGGCAGTGAGCCGCCGGACGGCACTGCCCTCGCCGTCCTCCACCCCCCCAGCCGTTACGCACTCCCCAACCTCTCCCCGCCTCAAGGAGCCCAGGTCATGCAGCCCCTCACGAAGAAGATGTCCATCCGCGCCCGTGTGGTCACCGGTGCCGCCGCGTTCGCGCTGGTCGGCGCGGGCACCTTCGGCGCCGTCTCCGCGACCGCCGCACCCTCGCCGACTGCCGCCTCGCCGGCTGACGCCGCGCAGCCCGCCACCGCTGGTGCCGCCGCCGCCTCCGACGCCGGCGGCAAGAACCTCACCCGCACCACCCACCTCACCCTCGACGCCGCCACCAAGGCCGCCCAGGCTGTGCTGGACGCCGCGAAGAAGGCGGGCCAGAAGGTCTCGGTCGCCGTCGTGGACCGCAGTGGCACCACCCTTGTGCAGCTGCGTGGCGATGGCGCCGGCCCGCAGTCGTACGAGTCGGCCGTGAAGAAGGCGTTCACCGCCGTCTCCTGGAATGCCCCGACCTCCGAGCTGGTCAAGCGACTCGACCAGGCGCCCACGCTCAAGGACATCCCGGGCACCCTCTTCCTGGCGGGCGGCGCCCCGGTCCAGGCCCAGGGCGCGCCGATCGCGGGGATCGGTGTCGCGGGCGCCCCGAGCGGAGCCCTGGACGAGCAGTTCGCCCAGGCCGGCGCGCACGCACTCGCCGAGTAGCCGCCCCGCGCCCCAGCCCGGAAGCCGGTAGCCGGCGCGGCCCCCGCCCCACCCCCACACCCCCTACGGCATCCACCCCCCTACGGCGCCCCTACGGCATCGTCAGCACCCGCGGCCCCTCATCCGTCACCGCCACCGTGTGCTCGAAGTGGGCGGCGCGTCCGGCGTCCATGGTGCGCAGGGTCCAGCCGTCGTGGTCCGTGTAGTAGCCGTTCGTGCCGCCGGCGAGGAACATCGGCTCGATGGCGATGACCAGGCCGTGGCGCAGGACGAAGCCACGGTTCGGGCGGCCCTTGTTGGGGACCGGCGGGTCCTCGTGCATCTGGCGGCCGATGCCGTGTCCGCCGAAGTCGTCGGGGATGCCGTAGCCGGCGGCGCGGCCGATGCCGCCGATCGCATGGGAGATGTCGCCGATCCGGGCGCCGACCACGGCGGCCGCGATGCCCGCCGCCAGCGCCTGTTCCGTGACGTCCATGAGCCGCTGGTCCTCGGGGCGTGCGGTGCCGACGGCGAAGCTGACGGCCGCGTCGCCGGCCCAGCCGTCCACCACGGCGCCGCAGTCGATGCTCACCAGGTCGCCGTCGCGCAGCCGGGAGTTGTCCGGGATGCCGTGCACGATCGCGTCGTTGACGGAGGCGCAGATGACGGCGGGGAAGGGGGTGGAGGCGAAGGACGGGCGGTAGCCGAGGAACGGCGAGGTGGCGCCGGCCTCGTCCAGCACCGTGCGGGCGACCTCGTCCAGCTCCAGCAGCCGCACGCCGGGGGCGGCCGCGGCACGTACCGCGGCCAGCGCGTCGGCGACGACCCGGCCGGCCACTCGCATCGCGTCCAGCGCCGCATCCGTCTTGATCTCCACCATGAGTACGTCCTCCATCCACCCGCATCCGGTATTTGTTTACCGGTATTTATTTACCGGTATTAGTATCACGGGCATGGTGCGAACTCCACTGACCCCTTGGGAACGTGAACGCGGTGAGCGGCTCGGCGCGCTGCTGCGTGCGGCGCGCGGCGAGCGGAGCATGGTCGAGGTCGCGGCCGTGGCGGGACTGTCCGCCGAGACGCTGCGGAAGATCGAGACCGGGCGGGCGCCGACCCCGGCGTTCTTCACGGTCGCCGCGCTGGCCGGCGCGCTCGGCCTGTCGCTGGACGAGGTGGCGGTGCTGGCCGCGCCACCCGAAGCGGCCGAGGACGCGGTGGCCTGAGCGGGGCCGCCCCGAGCCGCCGCGCCCCGAAACGCGCCGAGGGCCGGCCCCCCATTGGGGACCGACCCTCCGCTGCGCTGAATGCGCCGAAGCCCAGCGCTACTCAGGCGCTGCTCCGGCAGTACTCAGGTCTCAGACGTTGACGCCGAAGTCCTGCGCGATGCCGACGAGGCCCGACGCGTAACCCTGGCCCACGGCGCGGAACTTCCACTCCGCGCCGTTGCGGTAGAGCTCACCGAAGACCATCGCGGTCTCGGTGGCCGCGTCCTCGCTGAGGTCGTAGCGGGCGATCTCCGTGCCGCCGGCCTGGTTGATGATGCGGATGAAGGCGTTCCGCACCTGGCCGAAGTTCTGGCTGCGGTTCTCGGCGTCGTAGATGGAGACCGGGAACACGATCTTGTCGATGTCGGCCGGCAGGGCCGCCAGGTTGACGTTGATCTGCTCGTCGTCGCCCTCGCCCTGGCCGGTGACGTTGTCACCCGTGTGGACGATCGACTGGTCCGGCGTGGCCTTGTTGTTGAAGAAGACGAAGTGCTGGTCCGAGTAGACCTTGCCGCTCGGGTTGACCGCGATCGCGCTCGCGTCGAGGTCGAAGTCCGTGCCGGTGGTGGTGCGGACGTCCCAGCCAAGGCCGACCGTGACGGCGGTCAGGCCCGGTGCCTCCTTGGTGAGCGAGACGTTGCCACCCTTGGACAGGCTTACAGCCATGGGATGTCCCTTTCCTTGTCGACTCGTCGAAGCGTCGGGCTCCGTACTGCGCACGAAGCTACCGTCACCCACCACAACGTCATCAGGGGACCGCGAGGTTCCAGCTGTCTTTACTCTCTTTGCCGAATCCTGATGCGGACGGCACCGCAAGTGCCCCGAAAAGCGGGTGACGGGGCGCCTTGGCACGCGGGATCATAGGACTCATGTCCGGGCCCTATGTCATCCGCGGTTCGGTCGTCCTTCCAGAGGCCGAGCTCGTATGGCGCTTCTCGCGGTCCTCAGGTCCGGGCGGCCAACATGTCAACACCAGCGACAGCCAGGTCGAGCTGCGCTTCGACCTCCTCAAGACGGAGGCGCTGCCGCCGGTGTGGAAGGAGCGCGCCCTGGAGCGGCTGGCGGGTCGGCTGGTCGACGGTGTGCTGTCCGTACGGGCCTCCGACCACCGCTCCCAGTGGCGCAACCGCGAGACCGCGGCCGTCCGGCTGACCGCCCTGCTCGCGGAGGCCACCGCGCCGCCGCCCAAGCCGCGCCGCAAATCGCGGATCCCACGGGGCATCAATGAGCGGCGGCTGCGGGAGAAGAAGCAGCGCGGCGATACCAAGCGCGGCCGCTCGGGCCGCGACTGGGGCTGAGCCCGGGCCCTGGGCCCCCCACCGGCAACCCGCACCCGGCACCCGCAGCCCCGCCCCTCACCCCAACTGCCGGTACTTCCCGCGGAAATACGTCAGCGGTCCGTCGTCCTCGTTCGGGATCGTCGTGGCCAGTACGCGCGCGATGACGAGCGTGTGGTCACCGGCCACGACCCGCTGCTCGGTGCGGCACTCCAGTGTCGCCAGCGCGCCGCCGACGAGCGGCGCCCCGGATGCTTCGCCCCGTACGTGGGGAATGTCCTCGAAGAGCAGTCGGTCGCTGATGCGGCCCTTCATCGCGAATCGTCCGGCAATCTGCCGTTGGTGCCCCGACAGTACCGATACGGCCCACAGTGGCTGGAGCTCCAGCAGGTCGTCCATCCGTGAGTCGTTGCGAACGCTCACCATCACGAGCGGCGGGTCGAGGGATACGGACAGGAACGCCGTGGCGGTCATGCCGACGTCCTCGCCGCGCGGCCCGTCGTCCGGGTCGTGGGCGGTGATCAGCACCACGCCGGCGGCGAGGCGGGACAGGGCGGCGCGGAACTCGTCGTCACTCACCCCAACAGAATGCGGGATCGATGCGTCGCCCGGCACGGATGCGGGGGCGACGACGGGTGTGGCTTGAGTGGCGGGTCCGGCGGTCGCCGTCTCGGCGGGGATTTTCGTGAACACGACATGCACGCTAACTTCGACCGCCCCCGGCTCGCATCGGGCCCTGGGACCACTCGCGTCCTAGGTCTGACGGCGGAGGCCCCCAACTCTCGGAATTTGCGTTCAGGAAGTGTAGAAAGAGTGAAGGCACGCTCCGGTGGCGGGCCTGCGGGTGACCGCCAACACTCGCTCACGGTCTGTGACTTGAGTCACAGCAGGCGCTAATTGTTGACCCTGTGTACCGAGTGAACAGCTCACTGTGATTCAGTGAGCGTGGAATCGGACGACAAAGAATCGTGGAGTTTGCTGTCGAGGTCTCAGGGAGAGCGAGCGATGGAGACCGAGTCGGAGCCATACGTCCGTCTTGCGACCCTGCGGCAGCTGCACCAAGTGGTCGCCGAGCTGAATACCGCACGTAGCCTTGCGGACACCTTGCAGACAGTCGCCGACGGCGCCATCAACGGGCTCGGCTATGAGCTGGCCGCGGTCAATCTCGTCCGCCCCGACGGCGATCTCGTCGTCGCCGCGGTCGCCGGCAGCGCGGGCGCCGAGGCGCTGATGGCCGGGCGGGTCGGCTCCCGCTCCTCCTGGGAACGCCGGCTGTCCATGGGCGAGCGGTGGGGCGAGCTGTGCTTCATCCCGCACACCGAGGGCTGGGTGCTGGATGACGACGACGTACCGCAGTGGCACACGGCCGGCCCCGCACCCCGGTTCCCCGACGAGTGGCACCCCATGGACCGCCTCTTCGCGCCCATGTACACGGCGGCCAACGGCAGCGGAGAGCTGCTCGGAGTGATCTCCGTCGACCGGCCGCGCAACGGCCGGCGGCCCGGCGCCTGGGGCCAGGAAGCCCTGCAGATGTACGCCTTCCAGTCCGCCATCGCGATCAGCAACGCCCGGCTGCGGGCGAACATGCAGCGCGCACTGGTCCGGCTGGAGCGTGAGCAGCAGGCGCTGCGCGCCAGCGAGGAGAGCTTCCGCCAGGCGTTCGAGTACGCGCCGAGCGGGATGGCCGTCGCCGAAATGGGCGGTGACCAGCACGGACGGCTGCTGCGCACCAACGACGCACTGTGCCGGCTGCTGGGCCGCCCGGCGTCCGGGATGCGCCGCTACTCCTTCTCCGACCTCGTCCACCCCGAGGACATCGGCACGCTGCTGCGCACCTCCGCCGAGGGCGGCCGCGCCGAGCTGCGGCTGGCCCGGCGGGACGGCACCTACGTGTGGGTCTCGCTGCGCAACTCCGTCGTCGCCGACACCGCCGACGGCCCCCGTTTCCTGCTCACCCACGTCGAGGACATCGAGGAGCGCAAGCGGCACGAGCTCCAGCTCGCGCACCGCGCCAGCCATGACTCGCTGACCGGGCTGCCCAACAGCGCCGAGCTGCGGGCCCGGCTCGGCGCCCGGCTGTGCTCCCGCCCGGCGGGCTCGATGGCGGATGCGTACGCCTCCGCGGCCGGCGCCGGAGACCCCCGTGATCCGCACGGCTTCCGCGCGAACGGGAAGGAGCCGTTCGACGGGATCGACGGCTTCGAGGGCAAGGCCCCGGTCCCGTTCGATCACCATGTCCACCTCGTCGCACCCCCGGACGGGCCGGCCGACGACGGCTCCAAGGGGCTCGCGGTCCTCTTCTGCGACCTCGACGGCTTCAAGTCGATCAACGACCGCTTCGGGCACAACACCGGTGACGCGGTGCTGATCGAGGTCGCCCGCCGGCTGACCAGCGGCGTCCGGGACGGCGATACGGTCGCCCGGCTCGGCGGCGACGAGTTCGTGGTGCTCGCCGACGGCCTCGGCACGGCCGATGCCCAGGACCTCGCGGTCCGGCTGCGGAACGCGATCATCCCGCCGATCCGGGTGGAGGGCCGGGCCGTCCGGGTGGGCGCCAGCTTCGGCATCGGCTGGGCGAGCTGCGGAATGTCGGCCGAAGAGGTGCTGGAGTCGGCCGACCAGCGGATGTACGTCGAGAAGCGGTCCCGGTCCAAGGCCAATCGGCGGGCGGCGGGCTGAGCGGTCCACGCAGCGGTGCCGCGTATCTCACATCCGCGGCCCGCCGGCCCCCGCACCAGCAGTTCACCGATCCGTAGCGATCTTGTGGCCCTCCGGGCTCGGTGTGCCAAGGCCTCGAGGGGGTAGGCTGCGCCGATGCGGCGCGGCGCCGCCGGGGGCCCGAAGACAGTTCGCGCAGCAGATGTCTGCGAACGCGTACAGACGCGTACATGACGCGCACAGATCGCTTGGGAGTGACACGGAATGACGGCCGGCAACAACGGCGCGGACACGCCGGAGAACGACGACCCGTTCGCCTATCTCTACCGCTCGGAAGGCGGCGAAGGCGGCGCACCGGGCTCGGCGGGCGACGGTGCGGCGGCGCGGCAGCCGGGGGTTCCGCGTACGTCCTACAACCAGGTGCGCGCGGTCGGCCAGCGCCAGTACGGCCAGCAGGCCCCGCAGCAGATCACCTACGGCCAGCAGAACGCCCACTACGCCGCCCCCGAGGCTTTGCATCCGGAGGCTTTGAACAGAGCAAAGGCGGAGCGCAGCGGAGCGCTGCCCGGCGGCGACCGCACCCGTCCCGTCGCGGCCCCGGGCCACGGCGGCCAGGAGCCCCGCCGTCGCAACGGCCTGCTGATCGGCGCCGTCGCGGTGGTCGCGGTGGTCTGCATAGGCATCGGTGTCGCGATGCTCACCAACGGCAACGACGCCAAGAACACCGACGCGGGCAAGCCGGGACCGACGGCCGGTGATTCGGTGGCCCCCAACAAGAGCAAGCCGACCACCAAGCCCACCCCCGGAGAGCTGCCCAAGGAGGACGCGGGCAGCCTGCGGCTCGACGGCGGTGCGACCACCGCGAAGGACGTCCAGGGCGCGCGGACGTCCGGCGGGACGTATGTGGCGGGCATGAACACCCCCGGTGCGTCGGTCACTTGGACGGTGAATGTCGAAGCGGCCGGCAAGTACAAGTTCTATGTCGGCTACGGCGTGCCCGGCAAGGACGCCAACCTCACGCTGAACGTGAACGGCAAGGCGGACACCCGGCCGGTGAACATGGGGAACTTCGCGGGCGCCCCGGACGGCGCCTGGGACAAGGGCTGGACCAAGACCTGGTCGTATGTGCAGCTCACCAAGGGCACCAACACCGTCAAGCTGTCCTGCGAGACCGGCAATCAGTGCAATGTGAACCTGGACAAGGTCTGGCTGGCCAAGGGCTGACGCCCCGGCGGGCCTGAACGGCCGGCCGGCTCACGCCGCCGCCGGATGATCCGTCACCACCACACGCGACAGCAGCTCTTCGTACGTCGCCACGTCGAACTCGCCCGCCGCCGGGGCCCGTACGGTCGCGGCGGAGAGGGCCACCGCGCGGGTCAGCCGGTCCGGCCAGGGGAGTTCCTCGACCAGGCCCGAGAGCAGACCGGCCACCGCCGAGTCGCCGGCGCCGGTCGGGTTGCCGGCGATGCGCCAGGGCGGGGCGGCCTGCCAGGCGCCGTCGGCGGTGACCGCGAGTATGCCGTCCGGGCCCAGTGAGGCGGCCACCGCATGGGCGCCGCGGCGGCGGGCGTCGCGGGCGGCGCGCAGCGGTTCGGTGCTGCCGGTGAGGGCGGCGAGTTCATCGGCGTTGGGCTTGGCGAGGTCGGGGCGGGCGGCCAGTCCGCGGCGCAGCGGCTCGCCGCTGGTGTCGAGGAGCACCGGGACGCCGGCGGTGCGCGCGGCGCGGGTCAGCCGGGCGTAGACATCGACCGGGACGCCCGGCGGGAGGCTGCCGCACAGCGCCACCGCCCGTGCCCCGCCCAGCAGTTCGCGGTAGGTGCCGAGGAAGGTGTCCCATTCGGCGGGGGAGACGGTGGGGCCCGGTTCGTTGAGCTGGGTGGTGTCGCCGGTGGTCTCGTCGACGACGGCGACGGTGCGGCGGGAGGCGCCGCCGACCGGGACCAGGGCGTCGGTGACGTCGGTCTCGGCGAGCAGGGCGCGCAGTGCGTCGCCGGTGCCGCCGCCCGCGAAGCCGGTGGCGACCGTACGGTGGCCGAGCGCGGCCAGTACGCGGGCGACGTTCAGGCCCTTGCCGCCGGGGCGTTCGGACACCTCGGTGATCCGGTTCGTGCTGTGCGGACGGAGCCGGGGAACGCGATAGGTGATGTCCAGGGCGGCGTTCAGCGTGACCGTAAGGATCATGGTCGCCCCTCCGGGCAAGTCATGGCCGGGCGGCCGTCGGTCTGGCAACCGCGCGCGGCGGCGGCATACGGACAAGTGCGCGAGCGATCATGCCATCGCCGGTGGTGGTTGGCCTAGGGCGTGCCAGGCGTCGCGGCCCCGGGCTGGCCCGTAAGACACGCCCTAGACCCGGGCCAACCACCGTGTGACGCACGGCCTACCTGGAGGGGCGGCAGGCTGCGTAGTTGGTCCGCTGTGGTTGCGGAGCGTCAGGCGCCCGGGGGGCGTACCAGCCACTCGCCCCGGCGCATGACGCCCACCAGGTCGTATGCCGGATCCAGCACCACCAGGTCGGCGTCCTTGCCGGTCTGCAGGGAGCCGACCCGGTCGTCGATGCCCAGGAGGCGGGCCGGGTTGGCCGAAAGGGCGCGTATGGTCTGGTCGATCGTCAGGCCGTCGACGGTGACGGCACGTCGGAAGGCGCGGTCCAGGGTGAGCGTGGAGCCGGCGATGGAGCCGGCCGTCGGGCCGTCGCTGATCCGTGCGACGCCGTCCTTGACCTCGACCCGCATCGGGCCGAGCGGATACATCCCGTCGTTCATGCCGGCCGCGCCCATGGCGTCCGTGATGAAGGCGACCCGTTCGGCGCCCGCCTCGCGGACCGCCAACTGCAGGATCGAGGGGTGCAGATGGGTGCCGTCGTTGATCAGCTCGACGGTGATCCGCTCGTCCTCCAGGAGGGCGGCGACCGGGCCGGGGGCGCGGTGGCCCAGTGCGGGCATCGCGTTGAAGAGGTGGGTGGCGACGGTGGCGCCCGCTTCGATGGCCTGGCGGGTGGCGTCGTAGGAGGAGTCGGTGTGGCCGACGGCGGCGATCACGCCGGCGTCCGCGAGCAGCCGTACGGACTCCAGGCCGCCGGGCAGTTCGGGGGCGAGGGTCATCATCGCCGCGGTGCCGTGCGCGGCGTCGATGAGCTTGCGGACGTCGGACGGGTCCGGGTCGCGCAGCAGCCCCGGCTGGTGGGCGCCGCAGCGGTCCGGGGAGATGAACGGGCCCTCGAAGTGGATACCGGCCAGCTCGCCCTGCTGGACGAGTTCGGCGAGCACCGCGGCCTGCCGGGCGAGGTCGGCCAGCTCGCCGGTGACGGTGGAGGCGACCATCGAGGTGGTGCCGTGCCTGCGGTGGGTGTCGACGACGGTCATGCACTCGTCGGGGTCGGCGGACGAGAAGGAGCCGCCGCCTCCACCATGGACGTGCATATCGACGAAGCCGGGCACGATGAGATGGCCCGAGAGGTCCACGACGCTTTCGCTGCCGCCCTCTTCGAGGTCGGCGTCGCGGCTGCGGATGGCGGCGATCCGGCTGCCCTCGATGGTCAGCCGGCCGGTCTCGACAACGCCGGACGGCCGGGCGATCCGGGCGCCGGCCAGGACGGTGCGTCGGGGGTCCGAGGGCCGTTGCGCGGACTGTTGCTGTGCCATCAGGCGGTTACCTCCGTGGAGAGAAGATCCCAGGCGAGCAGTCCTGCGCCCAGGCACCCGGCGGCGTCCCCCAGGGCCGCCGGAACGATCGAGGGGAGCCGCTGGAACGTAACGCGTCGGCGGACCGCTTCCCGCAGAGGTGTGAACAGCGTGTCGCCCGCCTCGGCGAGCCCGCCGCCGATGATCAGCGTCTTCGGGTCGAGCAGGGTGAGCCCGGTGACCAGACCGTCGGCGAGCGCGTCGACGGCGTTGTGCCACACGGTGTGGGCGCGTGCGTCGCCGGACTCCACGGCCTTGGCCGCGTCCGCCGCGCTGGCCTGCGGATCGCCGCAGGCCGCCGCCCAGTCACGGCCGACCGCGGCGGCCGAGGCCAGCGTCTCCAGACAGCCGCGCTGCCCGCAGCCGCACGCCCGCCCACCGGGCCGTACGACGATGTGGCCGATCTCGCCGGCGCTGCCGTGCGCACCGGCCTCGATCCGGCCGCCGATGCCGATGGCGCCCGCGATGCCGGTGCCCAGCGGCACGAACAGAAAGCGGTCGGCGTCCTGGCCGGCACCGATCCGGCCCTCGGCCAGGCCGCCGGTGCGTACGTCGTGGCCGAGGGCGACCGGCACCCCGCCGAGCCGTTCGGACAGCAGCGCCCGCATCGGTACGTCCCGCCAGCCGAGGTTCGCGGCGTAGACGGCGGTGCCCGACCGCTCGTCGACGATGCCGGGGACCGCGACGCCGGCAGCCAGGGCGGGGGCGCCGAAGCGTGCCGTGCCGAGGTCGCGGAGCTCGGCGGCGAAGTCGAGGATGGCCTCGACGACCGCGTCGGGGCCGCGCTCGCGGCCGGTGGGGCGCCGCGCCTCGTACAGCAGAACGGGGGGCGTCCTTCCGGTCGGCGCGGCATCCACCCCTACGAGGGCGGCTTTCATCCCGGTGCCGCCCACATCAAGGGCGATGACGTGTCTCACGGGAACAGTTTTGCGCGATCCGCCCTGAAAGGTCTAGTCCACTCACCGTGCGGATCGTGCGGGGGACCTGCGGGAAGGCCGATTCCGAAGGGAGAGGGGGGGGTGGTGTAGACCTTGTAAAGAACGCACGAGAGACTCGCCGTTCATGCTGTTCGAGGGCGATCCCCGAGACGGCGGGGCATGGCCCGGCAAGAACACAGAATTTCGGCACAAAAGGCGGCAAAAGCGGTGCAGCGGCGGTACTTGAGCCTGGCGGCGGCGACAATCGCCACGTCCATGACACTGACTCTTACCGGCTGCGGCAGCGGCTCGGGCAGCGACGGCGAGGTCACCCTCAAGCTGATCGCGGCGGATTACGGCGACAGCAGGTCCAACGGTTCCCAGCACTACTGGGACCAGCTCGCCCGCGCCTTCGAGAAGAAGAACCCCGACATCAAGATCGATGTCCAGGTCTACAGCTGGACGGACGTCGACAAGAAGGTCGAGAACCTGGTCAAGGACGGCCACGCCCCGGACCTCGCGCAGATAGGCGCGTACGCCGACTACGCCGCCAAGGGCAAGCTCTACAGCGCCGACGAGCTGCTCTCCATCCCCACCCAGGCCGACTTCACCACCTCCCTCGCGGAGGCCGGCGAGTACCACCGGGTGCAGTACGGCATGCCCTTCGGCGCCAGCACCCGGCGGCTCTTCTACAACAAGAAGCTGTTCGCCCAGGCCGGCATCACCGCCCCGCCGCAGAGCTGGAACGACATCGCCCGCGACGCCCAGCTGCTCAAGGCGCACGGCGTGAAGATGCCGTTCGCGCTGCCGCTCGGCCCGGAGGAGACCCAGGCCGAGACGCTGATGTGGCTGCTCAGCGGTGGCGGTGGCTACACCGACAGCATCGGCAAGTACCGGATCGACTCCCGCGAGAACATCAAGACCTTCAACTGGCTCAAGGACGACCTCGTCGGCAAGGGCCTGACCGGCACCGACCCCGCCAAGCTCAACCGCGAGGACGCCTTCCAGGCCTTCACCGAGGGCAAGGTCGGCATGCTCAACGGCCACCCCACCCTGATGAAGCAGGCCGAGGACAAGGGCATCGACTACGGCACCGTCGAGCTGCCCGGCATCAACGGCAAGGCCAAGGCCACCATGGGCGTCGCCGACTGGATGATGGCCTTCAAGCAGGGCGGCCACCGTGCCGAGGTCGGCAAGTTCCTGGACTTCGTCTACAGCGCGAAGAACGTCGAGGAGTTCTCCGGCGAATACGGCCTGCTGCCGGTCACCACCTCCGCCTCCCAGGCGATGCTCGCCGACGACAAGTACAGCAAGCTGCACGGCTTCCTCAAGCAGCTCGCCACCGCCGAGTTCTATCCCGCGAACAAGACCTCCTGGCCCATGGTCTCCAAGACCATCAAGGCCAGGATGGGAGCCGCGGTCGGCCCGAGGGGCAATCCGGCCGGTGTGCTCACCGACCTCCAGAACATGGCGGACACGGCGGACAACGCGGCCCAATGACGGTGTGCGGACGGATGCCGGCGGTACCTCCCGGCGAGAGCCGGGGGAGGGCGTACGGGCAGGTGCGCGGGCGTACGGCGGCCGGGGTGATGGGCCGGGCATTGTCCGACCGTGCGCTTATCGTGGAAGCGTGATGGCGGGCAGTACGCAGGACACGGGCGGGGCGGAGGGCAGCGGCCCCTCGGCCGGTGCGGGCGCTTCTGCCGGTCCGGGCGCTTCCGGCGTTCCGGCCGGTCCGGGCGCTCCGGCCGCCGGTCCGGGTGCTCCGGCCGCCGATGCGGGCGCTCCGGCC
>NZ_QUAC01000227.1 GCF_003389455.1 Streptomyces inhibens
CGCCCCCGTCCCGGTGCCGGCCCAAGCGCCCACCGCTGCCCCCGACCCGGCTCGCGCCCGGCCGGTGAGCGCCGTGCCGGCAGCGACGTCGCGCCGCCCGGCCGCCAAGAAGCCCGAGGCGAGCAAGCCGGGCAAGCCGAGCAGGCCGAGCCCCGCCCCCGACGCATCCGCCCTCGACCCCCGGTTCGCCAACGGTCCGCTCGCCGTGCTGGACGGTGAGGGTTCGGCGTACTGTGTCGGCGGCCTCATCCTCGACTGTCCGGCCAGGACTCTCCCGGCCCTGGTCGACTGGGCATTGACCGAGGCGCGGCTGGGCACGCCCCGCCTCAACCGCAACGGCAAGGACGCCGATCCGCTCGTCGTCATCACCGCCGAGGCGGCCGAACGGTTCGGTCTGCCGGGGACGTTGGAGGACCGGCGCGGTCTGCGTCTGCCCGAGGACCACAAGCTCATCACCCAACTCGCACGCGCGAAGTGGCAGCTCACTCGCCGCGGCTTCGGTCCCTGGCCGCGGATCTACCGCCCGGCGCAGGGCGGGCGGCGTCAGTGCGTACAGCTGGCGATCCTGCCCTGGGGCGCGCTCGACACCCGCTCCTGGGGGAACACGGATCAGCTGCCGCCGGGCGAACTCGCCCGCGTGCTCGGCACGTACGCGAGCCGGGTCATCACGCCCCGCGGCTCGACCGCGGTCTGCGGTCTGGAGCTGATGACCGCGCTGCGGCCCCCGACCCGGGCCGTCAAGGACGAGAAGACCGGGAACTGGGTGTCCGGGCCGAACCCCGGCTCCCTGACCGAGCCGGTCGACCCCGCACCGCCCGAGGCCCCCGGCGAACACCCGGTCGTCGCCGCCCTCTACCCGCGCCATCACGAGCGCACTCCGGACCAGGTCCTCGACGAGGAGGCCTATGACTGGTTCCGTCCGCTCACGGACGAGGAGTGCGCCCAGGGGTATGCGTACGGGGTCGGTATCGACGTCAATATGGCCTTTGCCGCTGCCGCGAACCGTCTCAACGTGGGCACCGGGCCGGCCACGCACATCACGACCCCGACGTTCGACGCCAAGCTGCCCGGTTCCTGGCTGGTCGACCTCAGCCATATCGACAGCGACCCACGGCTTCCGTCGCCGTTCACTCCGAAGGGCACCCGCCCCACCGGTCCGGCCTGGTACTCGACCTCGACCGTCGCCTACGCGGTCGAGCTCGGCGCCCAGGTGGAGCCGGCCGAGGCGTACGTCCGGTACGAGCACGGCGCCTACCTGGACGCCTGGTACACCCGGCTGCGCGACGCCTACATGGCCACCATGGCCGACCTCGGCGTCACCACGGGGATGCCGGAGGCCGACTTCCTTGCGGCCATGGAGCGGCACAAGGATGTCGATACGGGGCAGGTCGCCGTCCTGTCGGCGATCAAGTCGTCCGTCAAGGGGGGCATCGGCAAGCTTCGTGAGCGGCCGCAGGGTGCCCGCCACAAGTACGGCGAGCGCTGGGCCGCCCTGGAGCGCCCGACCTGGAGTCCGCACATCCGGGCGGAACTCATCGGCAAGGCCCGTACCAACATGCACCGCAAGATGCGGAAACTCGCGTCGGTCGGCACCTTCCCCGTCGCGGTGCTGTCCGATTGCGCGGTCTACCTCTCGCACGGCCCCGGCCCGCTGGACTTCCTCCCGTACACGGAGGACGGCAAGCCGCTGCCCGGCGGATTCCGTCTCGGAGTGTCGCCCGGCATGGTCAAGCACGAGGGCACCCAGGACTTCCTGTGGGTGGCCGCGATGATCGAGGACGAGCAGCTCAACCCGGCCCGGCACATCAAGGGCACCGACGCCGCCGCCGGCGGGGAATAGAGGACCGTGATGGGCATCCTCGGCGACAGCCTCGACAAGGCCGCGGCGAACACCGCCACACGCCCCCTCCCGAAATCCGCCGGTGCGCAGATGCGTTTCCTGGTCAGGCACGAGAAGGGGTCCACCAAGGTGGTGGCGCAGCGCCTGGGCATCTCCCAGCGCACGGTGGAGCGCTACATCAAGGACCAGATCAAGCATCCCCGTAAGGAACTTGCGGCACGGATGGTCGCCGAGGTCACCAAGGACTGGCAGCCGCGTGTCCGCTCCCGGGCCAAGAAGCAGGCGGCGAGCACCGGCGGCATCGTCATCGAGACCCGGGCACGTTTCGGCTTCACCGCCGCGCCGGGCACCACCGACGACGGCCGTATCCGGCTCATCACCCAGCACCTTCCCCCCGCATACGCGGCCCGGCTCTTCGACGCCCAGGCCGCCGGGGCCTCGGAGCAGCAACTGCAGAACATCGCCGCCGAAGGCCTCCAGGAGATCTACTTCAAGGACCGCGGGCGACGTGCCGACGGCCTCCTGGTGGAGTTCACCGACATCGATTACGTCGAGCTGGACTTCTAGGCTGTCGCCAGAAGGTCCGGGACTCGGGTGAGGTGACCGAGCGGCGGGGTGGGCGGTCCTCGGAAAATGCCTGGTGTCGGCGCTGCGTCTCGGGCAGGCTCCGCAACGATGAGTGACGAATCAGCGGGTGACCGGGCGTACGCGCCGGTGGACTCGCTCAAGGGGCTGCTGCAACGAGGTCGGGGTCTGGGCGCGATGTGGGCGCCGGACGATCCGGCGACAGCCGCCGAGTTGGTGTACGAAGCCGTCCGGCAGGACTGGCGGTGGGATTCGGTGGACGACCGCCACCTCTATCTGGCGGGCTTGATCCAAGGGCTGGGACTGGCGCCGGATCCGGTGGTCTCCCTTCTGGCGGGTGACGAGGACGAGTGCGAGCGGGCCACCAGCATCCTGGAACTGCTGGCCGTGTCGGGGTCGGCCGAGGCTCGCGAGGCCTTGCGGGCCTACGTCCGGGAGGGCGAGCACTGGGTGGATGTCCTGGAGTCGGTGGCGGGCATCTGGCCGGTGGAGTGGTGGGACGACCTGGCCGATGTCGCGCGGGCCCGGCTGAGCGGGGAGGAGTCGCTGCTGTGGCGCTCCGATCCCTGGGTGCGCTGGGGGACGGGACACAGGACGTCCGCACATCCGCGCCCGCAGGGGGTGCAGACCGTGGAGGTGGGTCCGAGCCGTCGCCGGCTGCTGGCCGTACTCGCCGACCCGGACACGGCCGACGGCGCGAAGGCCGAGGCTCTGCACACTTTGGCCGGCCGCCCGCCGGAGCCGGACCTGATCCCCTTGGTGCCGGGGCTCGGGACGGCGGACGGCGAGCGGCCGGTGCCCTGGCTCGTGCGTGCGGTCGAGCGGCTCGGTGCCCTCGCCGCACCGGAGGCGCGCGCATGGGCGGCGGACGAGCGGGGTTGGCTGTCCTGGACCGGCATCCGGATTCTGGCCGAACACGGCGAAGCCCGGGACCTGCCCGCGCTGATGCGGGAACTCGCCGCCCATGAGGAGGCGCGCCAGTGGTGCGGCCCAGACCGGCTGGCGGCCGGTCTGGCGCGCTTCGGGCCGGCGGCCGCGGAGGCCGCGCCGGCACTGCGCCGATTCTGGCTGTGCACCCCGCACTCCTACGAACGGCCGGCCTACCTGAAGGCACTTGCGGCCATCGACCCGGCCGGGCTCGACCGGGCGTACACCGAGTCCCTCTGGGACTGCGAATCGAACGCCCGCGTGCTGGGCATCGCCTCCGCACCCGACGTGCCGCTGGCCCGGCAGCGGCTCACCCGGCTGCGGGACGACCCGATGGAGGAACCCGAGGTCAGGGCCGCCGCCGGGGAACGACTGGCAGCGGGCGGGCGCTGATCCCTACGTGTTGCCCGCCGATGCTTGGTGCGAGGCGGTTGGCGCTGCCTCTCACCGCGGGCAGTGATCAACGCGAGCGTTGATCACTCATGGTGGTAAAGGGGATGCCGAGGGTTGCCGGCGTTGTGGATCGGCCTTTCGTTTGTCGTGGATCTGGATCTGGACCTGGACCTGGGCCGGTCTTTCGTTGGCTTGTGCACTATTCATGGCTGCGTCAGTGTGTGGGCCGGCCGCCCACCTGCCCGTGCCGATCCCTTCAGGACCTCGATCACGCTCGCGTAGCTGTCGGAGCCGTGGCCCGCCGCCCTGGCTCGTTCCATCGTGGTCTTCAGCAGCTCCGGCAGGGCATTGTCGATGCCGCGCGCCGAGGCCGCGTGGATGAGGTGGTCGATGGCCGCGATCTGGACGTCGATGGTGGCGTCGTCGCCCGGGTAGTGGCCGGCGTCCACCTGGGGCGCGTACGTGGTGAGGAAACCGGCCACGGCGGTCAGCCAGCGGATCGCGACCGGGGTGAAGGCCGTGGCCTGCGTCTTTTCGGCGCCTACCAGGGCGGTGCCGTGCAGCCAGCCGGTCATGGTGGACCACATCAGGCCGAGCAGGGCGGCGTCGTACAGGGAGGCCAGACCGGGGTCGGTGCCCAGGTGCAGGGGATCGCCCAGGGCTTCCAGGGTTGGCCGGTGGGCTTCGAAGACGGCGTGGGCACCGCTGTAGAGGAACATCATCTCCGGATTGCCGACACCCGGCGGGGTGGTCATGATCGCGCCGTCCAGATAGTCGGCGCCGTGCGACCGGGCCCATGCGGTGGCCTCGTGCGCCTGCTCGGGGGAGCCGGAGGTGAGGTTGACCAGGGCCTTGCCGGCAAGGGAGTCGGCGACCGGATCGAGGACGGTGTGCAGCGCCGCATAGTCCAGTACGCAGGCGAGGGTGAGCGGGCTCGCGGCGATGGCTTCCTCGGGGGTCGCGGCCAGCCGAGCGCCCCGTTCGACCAGCGCGTCGGCCTTGCGTGCCGAGCGGTTCCACACGGTGACCGGGTGGCCGCGCTCCAGCAGTGCGGCGGCCAGCGCCGAGCCCATCGAGCCCAATCCGAGGACGGTGACGGCCGGGTGACGAGTATTCATGGCACAACTCCTTCTACGCCGCGAGCGGCGGGTCGGTGATCACGTACGGACCACGCTCGCAGCTCGCGGACGCCGCAAGAAGTGACAGCGGTGACGACCGGCACCAAATTCCTGCCATACCCTTCGGGGCATGAGCGCTGGTTCCGTCGCCGTGGTGGTTCCCGTCGATATCGGGGTTCCCTCTTGGGACCTCTACGAGTTGAGCATCCCCTGCACCGTCTTCGGGAAGCCGCAGCCCGACCTGGCCGACCCCTGGTACGAGCTGCGGCTGTGCGGGATCGGTGAGCCGCAGCAGGAGGGGCAGGGCGGCCCCGCGGCCGACAACGGGCTGGCGCTGCGGACCCGTTACGGCCTCGACGATCTCGTCAACGCCGACACGGTCATCGTGCCCTCGGTGCCCGACCCCTGTGTCGAGGAAGGCAGACCGCTGCCGCCGGACTTGATCACGGCCCTGCGCCGCGCGTACGACGCGGGCGCCCGCATGGTCTCCCTGTGCACCGGTGCCTTCGCGCTCGCCGAGGCGGGGCTGCTGGACGGGCGACGTGCCACCGCCCATTGGATGCACACCGCCCAACTGGCCGAGCGCTACCCGAAGGTGCACGTCGACGACTCGGTGCTGTACGTGGACGACGGCGACGTACTCACCAGCGCCGGGCTGACCGCCGGCCTCGACCTCTGCCTCCATCTCGTACGCCGCGACCTGGGCGCACATGTCGCCAATCAGCTGGCACGGCGGATGGTGGTACCCGCACACCGGCCCGGCGGCCAGGCGCAGTTCATCGACCTGTCCGTGCCCGCCAGCGACGACCAGGGCCTGGGACCCGTACTGGAATGGGCCCGTGCACGGCTGGACCAACCGCTGACGGTCGAGGACCTGGCGCGGAGGGCGGCGATGAGCCCGCGGACCTTCTACCGTCGGCTCCAGGCGGCCACGGGGACGACACCGCTGCAGTGGCTCCTCAATCAGCGTCTGGGGCGTGCCCAGGGTCTTCTGGAGTCCACCGACCTGCCGATCGACAAGGTGGGGGAGCTGAGCGGACTGGGCACGGCGAACAACCTCCGCCACCACTTCCTCAAGCAGATCGGGGTGTCGCCGAGTGACTATCGGCGGGCCTTTCCCAGGACCGGGTGATCGTCACGCCGGGAGGCGGGAGGCCGGGAGGGGATTACCAGGGATGGCGGGATGCCGGGATGCCGGGATGCCGGGAAGCCGGGATGGAGGGCCGCGGACCCGGCCCCCGGCCCTTGCGTCGCTCGCCGCCCGGAACCGCCCGGAGGTAACCTGAACCCAGTGCTTTTGCCCCCAGCGCCGGGGAGGTCACATGACCGATTGTGAGAGCCTCCGCCCCAGCAAGGCGGACGCCCCCCGCTACCTGCCCATCGCCGAGCACGGCCTGATCGGCGATATGCGTACGGCTGCGCTCGTCGGCACGAACGGCACCATCGACTGGTACTGCTGCGCACGCTTCGACGCGCCCAGCGTCTTCGCGGCGATCCTGGACGCCGACCGGGGCGGGGCCTTCGAGCTCGCCCCGGACGTACCCGCTCGGACCAAGCAGTTCTACTTCCCCGACACCAACATCCTGATCACCCGGTTCTTCGCGGACAACGGCGTGGGCGAGGTCCAGGACTTCATGCCGATCGTCGACGACTCGCGCGAGGCGGACCGCCACCGGCTGATCCGGCGGGTGCTGTGCGTACGCGGGTCGCTGCCGTTCACCGCCCGGGTGGCTCCACGGTTCGACTACGGCCGGTGCCCCCATACGGTGAGTACCCGGCAGGGGCAGACCATCTTCGAATCGCCGGAGCTGTCGCTCGCGCTGACGTCCAGCGTCCCGGTCGCGATCGACGGCCCGGACGTCAGGTCATCGTTCACGCTGGGCGAGGGCGAGGCCGCGGTTTTCGCGCTCGACCGGATCGGCGGCGGGGTGGAGCCCCGGGCCTGTGCGGTGACGGAGGCGGAGGAGCTGTTCGGTGCCACGGTGCGGTACTGGCGTAGCTGGCTGTCCCAGTCCCGCTACCGAGGACGCTGGCGGGAAATGGTGCACCGCTCGGCGCTCACCCTCAAGCTCCTCACCTACGCGCCGACCGGCGCCATCGTGGCCGCCCCCACCACCAGCCTGCCCGAGCAGATCGGCGGCGAGCGCAACTGGGACTACCGGTATGCGTGGGTGAGGGACGCCGCGTTCTGTATCTATGCGCTGCTCAGACTGGGCTTCACGGACGAGGCCAAGGCGTTTGTGCACTTCCTGTCCAAGAATGTCTGCCTCAAGAACAGCTCCGACGGCCCGCTGCAGATCATGTACGGCATCGACGGCCGTAGTGAACTGCCCGAGGAAGAGCTGCTCCACCTGGAGGGCCACCTCGGCTCGGCCCCCGTCCGGATCGGCAACAGCGCCGTCAATCAGCTCCAACTGGACATCTATGGGGCCCTCATCGACTCGCTCTACCTCTACGACAAGTGGGGAGAGCCGCTGTCCAGCGAACACTGGGACACCGTCGGCGACCTGGTCAACTGGGTCTGTGACAACTGGGATCAGCCGGACGAGGGCATCTGGGAGACCCGCGGAAAGATCCAGAACTTCCTGTACTCGCAGCTGATGTGCTGGGTGGCGATCGAACGGGCGATGCGGATCGCCACGCACCGGGGTCTGCCGGCGGACATGCTCCGCTGGGGGCGGGCCCGTGATGCGATCTACCGGCGGATCATGGAGCGTGGCTGGTCCACCGAGCGGAAGGCGTTCGTCCAGCACGAGGGTGACGATGTCCTCGACGCCGCGGTCCTGATGATGCCGCTGGCCAAGTTCATCTCGCCGACCGACCCGAAATGGCTCTCCACCCTCGACGTACTGGGCGAGGAGCTGGTGTCCGACTCCCTGGTCTACCGCTACGACCCCCGCAGCAGCCCGGACGGACTGCGCGGCGAGGAGGGCACCTTCTCGATCTGCTCGTTCTGGTACGTCGAGGCGCTCTCCCGCGCCGGTCGCGTGGACGAGGCCCGGCTCGCGTTCGAGAAGATGCTCACCTACGGCAACCACCTCGGTCTCTACGCCGAGGAAATCGGCCGTACCGGCGAACAGATAGGCAACTTCCCCCAGGCCTTCACCCACCTGGCACTCATCAGCGCGGCCTTCAACCTCGATCGGGCGTTGGGGTAAGGCGCTCCGTCCCGCCGTGACCTACCGCCCGGGGCGGCGGCTCAGGTCTGGGCGGCCGATGTGCCCGCGCCCGCGTTGCGACTCGCCCAGCCACAGGTGCGGCGGGGCGTACTGCCGGATCGCCGCCGTCACCTTGTCCTGACTGCCGGGCGGCAGCGGGAGCCGGTAGCGAAGGCGCGGCAGGCCGGGGGCGATCGGCTCCTCGTCGCGGACCAGGAGCCAGAGCACCGGATCACGGTCGTCTATCGGGCCGCCGGGGCACAGTTCGGGATTCCGAAGAGCACACCGAGCGCGCCGAACACCAGCATCACCGGCCACGTCCCGTGCCGAGACCTCACCCTTGGCCGTACCGGTGGCCACCATGATCAGTCCGACGACCCTGGCCAGGCCCAGTGCGATCAGAACCAGGCAGACGGGGAGGGCGGTCAGCGCGCCGCGGCGTCCCGTACGCACCACGGTCGCGTCCCGGGCGGGGGAGGGCGCGGGGGAGAGTGTGGGCGAAGGGGAAGCGTATGGCATGGGCATGATCCCGGAGTCTGCGGAAGGTGGGCCGGCCCGTGGTCGTGGAGGTGGTGGTGCTTGAGGGGCCGTCAGCCTCAAGGTCGAGGGGGCTGCTTGAGGGCCGAAGAGTCCTGACGGAACTCTTGACGGACCGTTCACACAAGGTGAACATGCATCAGGCAAGAGAGCGCTCCCATGAACTTCAATCGTTCACTTCCTGAATCAGGAGAGCTGCTGTGCCCACACCCCCCTCAGACGCCACACCCCACACAGGCACCACGCCCCCCACGCACGCCTCACCCTCCTCCGACGCCCAGACTGTCCGTACGCCGAGGCCCTCACGCCGCAGAGTTCTGGCCGCGATGGCAGCCGCCCTCCCCGCCGCAAGTCTGCCGGTCCTGGCCTCCCAGGCATCCGCGGCGCCTGCTGCCGCCGCCGCGCTGCCGGGAGGTGGCGACCTCGGCCCGAACGTGCTGGTCTTCGACCCCTCCATGCCCAACATCCAGGGCAAGCTCGACGAGATCTTCAAGCAACAGGAGTCGGCCCAGTTCGGCACCGGAAGATACGCACTGCTCTTCAAGCCCGGCATGTACAGCGGCCTGAACGCGCAGATCGGCTTCTACACCTCGATCGCCGGCCTCGGACTGTCGCCCGACGACACGACCTTCAACGGTGATGTGACCGTCGACGCCGGCTGGTTCAACGGCAATGCGACACAGAACTTCTGGCGCTCGGCGGAGAACCTCGCGCTCTGTCCCGTCAACGGCACCAACCGGTGGGCCGTGGCGCAGGCGGCCCCGTTCCGGCGGATGCACGTCAAGGGCGGGCTGAACCTGGCGCCCGACGGCTACGGCTGGGCCAGCGGCGGCTACATCGCCGACAGCCGTATCGACGGCACGGTGGGCCCGTACTCGCAGCAGCAGTGGTATTCCCGCGACAGTTCGGTGGGCGGCTGGAACAACGCCGTGTGGAACATGGTGTTTTCGGGAGTCGAGGGGGCGCCCGGCCAGACCTTCCCCGACCCGCCGTACACCACCCTGGACACCACTCCGGTCTCCCGCGAAAAGCCCTTCCTCCATCTCGACGGGGGTGACTACAAGGTCTTCCTCCCCGAGAAGCGCACCAACGCCCGCGGCACCACCTGGGGCAGCGGCACACCACGGGGCGAGTCCCTACCGCTCGGCCAGTTCTACGTGGCCAAACCCGGCGCCGACGCGGCGACCCTCAACACCGCACTTGCCCAAGGCCTCAACCTGCTGCTCACGCCCGGGATTTACCACGTCGACCGGCCGATCGAGGTGCAGCGGGCGAACACCGTGGTCCTGGGCCTCGGCTACGCGACCCTCATTCCGGACAACGGGGTGACCGCCATGAAGGTCGCCGACGTCGACGGTGTGCGGCTCGCCGGCTTCCTGATCGATGCCGGCCCGGTCAACTCTGCCACGCTGCTGGAGGTCGGCCCCGAGGGCGCATCCGCGAGCCATGCCGCCAATCCGACGACGGTCCAGGACGTCTTCATACGGATTGGCGGGGCGGGCCCCGGCAAGGCGACGACCAGCATGGTGATCAACAGCAATCACACCATCATCGATCACACCTGGGTCTGGCGCGCCGACCACGGGGACGGCGTGGGCTGGGAGACCAACCGGGCCGACTACGGGGTCCGCGTCAATGGTGACGACGTCCTGGCGACGGGGCTGTTCGTCGAGCACTTCAACAAGTACGACGTGGAGTGGCGCGGCGAGCGCGGCCGGACGGTCTTCTTCCAGAACGAGAAGGCGTACGACGCGCCCAATCAGGCCGCGGTCCAGAACGGCAGCACCAAGGGCTTCGCCGCGTACAAGATCGCCGAGACGGTGACCACCCACGAAGGGTGGGGGCTGGGCAGCTACTGCTACTACAACGTGGATCCCACCATCCGCCAGGACCACGGCTTCGAGGCTCCGCCGAACCGCCCTGGCGTGAAGTTCCATGATCTGCTCGTGGTCTCCCTGGGCGGGAAGGGGCAGTACGAGCACGTGATCAACGGCATCGGCGCCCCCACCTCGGGCACGTCGACGGTGCCGTCCACGGTGGTCTCGTATCCCTGATCACTTCTGATTCCACGGCTGGTCGGGAGGTTCCGGCGCCGCGCACTGCGCATGGGGGAGTGGCGCCGGAACAGGGGCCTTCATCTTGTTTCCGCAGCGGGGTACGCCCCGCTGCGGATCTTTGTGTGTCCGCGTGGTGTCGAAGCCGCGGAGCCGGCCGCTTCGGCGGCGCACGGCGCGAGCGGCTGAGCCGAGGGCTCACCACCGGCCTGCTCCGACCATCCGGGTACGACGCCTGGACCCGAGGGGTGGCGTGGCTGGATCGAGGGATGTAGCGGCGGTCCGCGTCATGTCATGCCGCGGGAGGGTTTGACGAGCCGTTCGTGTCGTGCCCGCCGGAGTGCCGCTTCATCGGCGGCGCCAAGGGCACACGTAGGTCTCGGAGACTCTGCGGCGCGTGGCGGGCGAACGCATGATTCCGACGGAGGCGCCCCGGGCGCCCAGGTGCCCGCCCCTCTCGCCGTTCGCGAAGGGAGAGCTGATGACCACAACGTACGGTACGAGCGGGCCGGGCCGGGGCTCCGCGGGGCGGGCCTGGGGGAGGGCGCTGCTCGGCGGCGCGGTGATGGCGGGGGCGCTGGGAGCGGGCAATGCGCTGGGTCCGGCGCTCGTCCGGGCGCTCGGTGCCGAGGGCTATGCGCAGCAGCTGCTGCCCGCGGCCCTGGTGAGCGCGCTCGCGGTGCCTGCCGTGCTGTGGCTACGGGCCTCGCGGTCAACGAAGCGATATCCACTGGGACTTGGGCCTCCGTCCGCAGCAGCACGTGGCTTCTTGCGAGGATCGGCCGTCACCACCTCGTGTGCCGCCCTCATGCTCGGGGGCGGCACGGCGGCCGGGTGGGTGCGGTGGTCCGGCCTGGACCTGGCAGCCCTCGCGTCGTTCCTGGTGAGCAACGCCCTGGTGGCCGTGCTGCTGGAGGCGCTGCCGGAAGAGACGACGCTGCGCGGCTATGCGTGGGCCTCGTTGCGCGACCGTTTCGGCGGGGTGCTCTCGGCCCTGGGGACGACGATGGTCTTTCTGCTGGTGCCGGCAGCGTCCACCGTGGTGCAGGCCGGCGTGGCCCGGTTGGTGGGCGTGGCGGCGCCGCCGGTGGGCGTCACTCCGGCCGGTCAGGACCCTGTCGCGTATCTGGTGCTGCTCTCGGTCTTCGGACTCACGCTGGTGGCCGCCCGTACGGCACCTGGACCCGCGCCGCTGTGGGCGGCGATCGGTACACATGTGACCTTCCTGAGCGTCAACCGCGTCGTGTTCGAAGGGGTGCAGCGGGGCGCGGGCTGGTCGGCGCAGGTCGCCCCGATCCACGCCGCGGTCCTCGAACTGGGGTATCTGGTGGCGACGGCGGCGGTCTTCGTCGGGGCGCGGATGGCTTGGTCCCGGGTGGGGGCACGGGTGCGGACACAGGCACGGGCACGAGTACGGGCGCGGGCACGGGCGCGCGCACGGACACGGGCCGGGATACCGGCGTACGCACGGGCTCAGGCTCATCGGCGCCGGCCGGCGCACCCCGCCGCGGTTCGTGTCGTCCGGCGCGTGGTCGGGTCCGGCGGCCATGGATGAGGCTGCCCGCCGTCGGTCGTAGATGGGGCTGCCCCCGCCGCGCGCCGCGGCCGGCCTCGTGGCCGCCAGGAGTCAGGCGTGATCGGCCAGGAGAAGATTCGCGGCGAAGCCGAGGAAGGCGATTCCGCTGACCTGTTCCATACGGCGCCGGAAGGACGGACGCCGGGCGCGCTCGCCGAGGACGGATGCGGCGCCGGAGACCACCCAGTACCAGATCGACAGCTCGATCACATCGATCGCCGTGAGCAGGAGAGTGGTGCTGAAGACCGGCGCCCCATGGGGGATGAACTGCGGGATCAGGCTCATGTAGAAGATGCCCGCCTTGGGGTTGAGCAGATTGGTGCCGAGCCCGGCGCGGAAGGCGGCGGCACGTGCGCGTGAGGACGGGACGGCGGGCCCCTCGGGAGGAGCGGGCGGGGCCACGTCGGTGGTGGCGACGCGCCCGGTGTCCGCCTGTCGGTGGTGCGCGTTCCGTTGCCCGGACCGCCACAGGGCCAAGGCGCCCAGCCACGTCAGGTACAGGGCGCCGCCGATGCGCAGGGTGTCGTAGGCCGGACGGGAGGCGGTGAGCAGTGCGGTCAGTCCGACGGCGGTCGCCAGGCCCCAGGCCAGGCAGCCGGTGATGATGCCCAGGGCGGCGGCGCGTCCGCCGGTCCGGCCGTGCGCGACGGAAGTCCGCACCACGAGCAGGGTGTCCAGACCGGGCGTGACGTTGATCAGCGCGGCGACACCGGCGAAGGCGAGGGTGGCTGTGAGCATGACATGAGGCTAGCGGCGACGAGCGTGCGGCCGTGGCTCGTCGAGCCACGGCCTGCGACGTCTGCCGCGGAGGTCACACGGGCTGACCGATCGGCCTGATGATCACGTTGTTGACGTCCACACCGCTCGGCTGCCGGATCGCCCACACGAGGGAGTCCGCGACCTGGTCAGCCGTCAGGAGATTGCCTTCGGGAAGGCCGCCCATGCCCTCCCAGAACGGGGTCTCCACCCGGCCAGGAGCAATCAACGTCACACCGACACCATCGGCGGTCACCATGCGCCGTGTGTTCTCGGCGAGCCCCGTGACCGCCCACTTGGTCGCCCCGTAGATATTGCCGGGAGTGTGGACGAAGCCCGCGACACTGCCGACGAGCACGATCCGCCCGCGCGTCTCCTTCAGTGCGGGCAGGGCGGCCCTGATGAGCAGGGCGGGGCCGAGCACGTTGGTCAGGACCATCTCGCGCCATCCGGCGGGATCTCCGTCGGCGAGGGTGTCATGGGTGGCGAAACCGGCGTTGGCGACGACGGTGTCCAGTTGCCCGAACTCCTTGACGGTGGCGTCGACCGCCGCTTGGACCGTGTCGTAGTCGGCCGCGTCCCCGGCCACGGTCAGCAGCCCGGCCGGCTTGCCCAACTCCTCGGCAAAACGGCGCAGACGGTCGCCATTGCGTCCGGTGATGGTCACGCGATGCCCTTGATCCAGCAGCTGTCGGGCCGCTGCCGCGCCAATGCCGCTGCCACCGCCGGTGATCAGGGTGACGGGAGAATCGGTCATGGGTACCCCCTGGAAACGTGTCATGGCCGCGCCCTGTCACCAGGAACACCGCCCTTGCGATGGCGGGGATTCCATCAATTGGAGTGCGCTCTATGTCAACCCGGATGCGTGAGTCGGACCGGATGGGGGCGAAGCTTCGCGTGGGGCGATGGGTGCCCGTCGCGGAACGGCCCGACCCGGTTTCGTACACTCGCGGATGCTCCCCGAACGATCTCCTGCCCCTGACGCCACCATGTTGCCTGGGTGTTCGCCGTGCTCTGGTTCCTGCTGCTCGGCTCCCCGCTCATCGTGCAGGACCGGTCCGGCGTTCCGGGCATCCCCGACCGCCGCTGTCGCATCGGCGTCCCTGTGTTCGCCACCCGCCATTACGGCGGCGCGCTGATCGAGGCCGCGCGTTCCCGCGCCGCTTGCAGGGCCTGCGCTGCGCGCTTGCGGGCCGCGTTGTCAGACCCTGCGGCTACGGTCTGTCGGTATGGACGAACTGTCACCGCATGCCGCACAGTTGCGGGCCGCGCTGGCCCGGCACGACGCCGAAGGGGACGGCGATGTGTGGGCCGCCTGCGCGCAGCTGACGCCGGTGGAACTGGGCGCGCTGCTGCCCGTCGTTTACCGCACCCTCGCCGATGAGAGCGCCCCGGACCACGCCCGCCGGGCCGCCCGCGAAGTGACCTGGACCAAGGTGCAGCCGTCCTTCACCGCCGCCACTCTCACGGACCTTTACGCCGCGCTGGCCGAGTCACCGAGGCCCACCGATGTCCGTTACGCGGCGGGTGCGTTGTTGCGCTGCACCGAGCCGTGGGACCAGGAAGCCCTGGCGGAGCATGCCGCGATCCTGGTGAAGGTGGCCATGCGGAGGGCCGACGCGACTGCCGATGCCGCCCTGGCCGTTGCTGCCCTGGCCGGCCCGGTGGTCGAGAAGGAACTCGCGGCATGCCTGCGCGCCGTGTACGACGACAGCCCGTTGAGACGCGCTGAAGTGGAGGTGATCCTCGCCACCGGCCCGAGCGAGCGGGCACTGATTGCCGAGGACCGGCGGTACGGGCCCACGTGGGGCGACTGGCCGCCGCTGCCCGACCGGGGCGTCGAGCAGCCGGCCGACGCGCTCCACGCCGAACTCGCCCGGCGCGTCCTCCGTGCCGCCGCCGACCACCTCGCCGCCCTCCACGCCGGACGGATCCCCTACGTCGCCGACAAGGCCTTCACCCCGGCCGACACGGACACCCTGCGCCGCGCCGCCCGGCTGGCCCTGCGGCGCGACGAGCCCTGGGCCGGGGAGGCGCTCGCCACCGTGCTGCCGCAGGTCGCCGTGGCTCCGACCAGCGCCAAGACCCTGCCCTCGCAGGGCGCCTGCATCGCCCTCGCCCAGGCGGTGGAGGCCTGTCCGACCCCCGAAGCCCTCGCCGCGCTGCGCGAAGCCCGCCGCGTCGTACGGCACGCCGGCGTCACCAAGAAGCTCGACCGCGCCCTGCGGCGCGCCGAACGCAACCTCGGCCGGCGGCCCGAGACCGTGCTCCGCCTCCCGGATCTCGGCTACGGCACCGACGGAGGCCGGCGTATCCCGTGCGGCGCGTACACCGCCGTGCTCACCGTCACCGACGAAGCCACCCTGGGCTGGGAGCGCGCCGACGGCAGTGCCCTGAAGTCGCTACCGGCCGCCGCCCGCCGTGACCACCCCGAGGAAGTCGCCGCCGCCCGCGATCTGTTGGGCAAGACGCGCAGCCAGATACGGACCTTGATCCGTGGCCTGGAAGGCGGCTTCGCCGAAGGAACCGTCTATCGGTACGGCCGTTGGCGCGATGCCCTGGCCACCCACCCCGTGGCCCGCGGCACCGCCCGCCGTCTCATCTGGGAGGTCGAGCACGCCCCCGGGGAATGGCGGGCGATGCTGCCCGCGGCCGGCCCGTCCGACTTCGCCGAGCCTGGCCCCTCCGACGCCGTACGGCTCTGGCATCCCGCCCGTGCCACCCCTGCCGAACGGCACTTCTGGCGTGACCGGATCGCGGCACTACGGCTGCGCCAGCCCTTCCGCCAGGCCTACCGCGAGCACTACCGGCCCCCGGAGACCGGCCACTCCACCGCCATGTTCCACGGCCATCTGGTCCGCGTCGAAGCGGTCCTCGGCCTGGCCGTACGCCAGGGCTGGAACATCGAGGACGATGAACTCGCCCTCCCCGTAGGGGATATGAAGGCGCGCTTGGGTATCGCCGGGAGCCTCTACCCGGGCGCCACGGGGTGGGCGGAGGCCCAGGACGTCAGCCTCCATCGCGCCGACGGAACCCCACAGCCGCTGGCCGACGTCGATGCCGTCCGGCTGTCGGAAACCCTGCGCTCCGTCGACCTCCTCATCAGCACCGGCAGCTTCGCCTGGTGCGACACCCACGCCCACGACCGCGACGCCCGGCAGGCGCTTGACCGCCTCTACACCCTGCCGCTCGGCCGGACCGCACGACTGCGCCGGGAGGCGGTGCGCCGCATCCTCGCCGAACACCTCGCCTCCGGCCGTATCGAGCTCGGCGACCGCCAACTGCGTCTGGACGGCTACGACATACACCTGGCCACCGGCCGGGTCACCCGCGACGGCGATCCGGTCGACATCAGCCTGCCCCAGGGGCGGCAGGCCGTCCCGCTGCCGTTCCTGCCCTACGACGAGGCGCTGCTGGAACGCGTAGTGCGCACGGTCGGCCATCTCATGGACGACGGTCCCCACGGGCGTGGCTGACCCGGATCCCGCAAGGGAAGGCGATTCGCCTCGCCCGCGGCGGAGCGTAATGAAACCGATAGCAAGCAATATGTGAACGGCACGGGAGAGCAGGTGTGATGCGTGGCACACTCCCTTCACCGGTCGAGAACGACGGGGGGCGGGTGTGCAGCGGATTCCGGTGGGGTTCGGAGCGGAGTTACGTCGGCGCAGGATCGAGGCGGGGCTGTCCCTGGGTGAACTGGCGACCCTGATCTGCTTTTCCAAAGGGCACTTGAGCAAGATCGAGCGCGGTGTGAAGTCACCCAGTCACGATCTTGCGCAGTTATGTGACAGCGCACTCGACGCCGGAGGGCAACTCAGCAGCCTGATTTCCACACCCGGTCAAAGCCCCGCCGTGGGCCCCTTGACCGAAGCGGATGTCAGTACACCCTGGACATTACGTATGCACCCCGGTGGCGAGAGCGACTTTGTGGCATTTGATCCCGCGTCGCTCGTCGGCGGGGCCATGCCCTCGACGATCGTGAGCTGGTCCATCGCGCCCCCTTTCCTCGAAAGCGGGGAGACGAATGCGGCATTGCCGTACTTCCGCGAAGCTTTCGATGAATTCCGTCGGCTGGGACAGATCTTCGGACCGGCCGTGGTCGCCCAGCTGTGCATCGCGGCCACCAGCGCCCTGCGGGGCATGGCGCACCACGCCCGGCCCGCCCACCGCGACGATGTGCTCCGTCTCGCCTCCCGCTTCGCCGAGTACACCGGGTGGATGGCGCAGGAGGCGGGCAGCGACGCGGCGTCGCTGTGGTGGACCGAGCAGGCGGTCCAGCTGGCCGCGGACGGCGGAGACGACGAACTGGCCGCCTACGCCCTGGTCCGCCGGGCCGAACTCGCCCTGTACAGCGGCGATTCGGTGGCCACCGTCCAACTGGCACGGCGGGCCGCACAACAGGCCCGCAGCGCACGCATCCGCGGGCTAGCCGCGCAGCGCGAGGCGCAGGGGCACGCTCTGGTGGGGGACCGCGACGCATGCCGCCGGGCTCTGGACCGCGGGGCGGAGCTGACCTCCGGTGCGCTGCCGCCCGGCGATGAGGACCCGGTGCTCGGCAGCATCCATCTGCCGGATCTGACGGCCTTCGTCGCCGGCTGGTGTATGCACGATCTCGGTTCCCCGGCGGAGGCCGTCACCCTTCTCGGCGACGGTCTGGATGCCATTCCTCTTCGGTCCCGTCGAGCCAGAGCCCGCTATGGCGCCCGGCTCGCCCTTGCATTGGCGAACGTCGGCGAAATCGAACAGGCCTGCGCCATTGCCGAATTGGTCGCCTCGCATGTTGCCCTCATCGACTCCGCCACCATCCGCGCCGATCTTCTGCGGCTGAGTCGTGCGCTCAATCGTTGGCCAAAGAATCCCACCGTCCGTCGGACCCTCCCGCACCTCGCGATCGGACTGCACACCCACCGCACCGGGCCGGTAAGTCCGGCCTGACTTCCCGCCCGCCATACCGCCCCGTACACAAGGCCACCGAAGAACCCCGCTCCTACCGTCCCCGGGGTGTTCCGTTTCCCGGCCAAAAGGCCGCGGGCAACGCGTTGACCGCACTTGAAACGCCTGTGAATCTCGGCTTCACCCACCCATGTTCCGACCACACCCCGACAGGCCCCGCAGCGCCTCGCTGCCGTAATCCACCGCTGTCACAATGAGGAAAGGCAGAACATCATGGCCGGCGTTTTCATCAACTACCGGACCGGCGACGGCGCGGAAGCGGCTGTCCTGCTCGACGAGGAATTGAAGGACATATTCGGGCCGGAGAACGTCTTCCGGGACCGCCGCACCATGCAGCCGGGCGTGCACTTTCCGCCCGACCTGCGACGCCACCTCGAAAGCTGTGGGGTGCTCCTCGTGCTCATCGGCCCCAACTGGCTCTCGCTGCGCGATGCCGCCGGCCGCCGCCGGATCGACGTACCGGGCGACTACGTCCACGAGGAGATCCGCTGTGCGCTGGAGTGGCGCAGGACCGTCATCCCCGTGCTGATCGACGCCGCCGTACTGCCGTCCAAGGACGAACTGCCCTCCGACATTGCGGAACTGGCGGAGCGTCAGACGATGCAGCTGAGGGTGCCGTACGCGCATGTCGACCTGCCGCACATCACCGAGGTACTGCGCGGCCATGTACCGGTGGCCGGCGCGGCCGCGCAGCCGGCGCCCCCGGCCGGCGGCAACGTGATCCACGCCGAGAGGAGTTCCATCAGCACCGGGAGCGGCAACGCCATCTACACCGAGGGCCGGGACGCACGCAGCGGAGGCACGCCGTGAGCGACACCGAACAGGCCGGCGCGGAGGGTGCGGCGCCGGAGGAGATGCCGGCCGAGGAGCCCGCGCCCGCGGACGACTCCGCCCAGAGTGCGGCGGGCCAGGCCGATCCCGGCCCGGCCCCGCCGTCCGCCG